>JAPLNB010000379.1 GCA_026693085.1 Planctomycetota bacterium
GCAAACCCTCACCAGCGCCGACGGCAAGAATTGGGTTCTCGGAAATCTGGCGCCCCTGACCAACATCGCCGGCGACTATACGCTGCAACTGCTGGCCAATGGCTCGGGCATCGTCGGCGCCACGCCCGCGCGCACATTGGCGGCCGACGCCATCGATGCATTCCGCGTGACCGCAACCAACCTGACGGGCACTGCCAACGCGGATCAGTACTACATTCGCGCCAATGGCGACAACCTCGAAATCTTCACAACACTCCCGCCGGGCGCTACGCCGACCTACAGCAGCCCGCTCGATATGCTCACGGGCCTTTCGGTGAACAGCGGCGCGGGGAATGACGTGCTGCACATCGCCGGCACGCTCCCGCTATCGCCAGCCATCAACGGCGGGCCCGGCAGCGACAAGCTGATCCTCGATTCGGGCACCCACAGCTTCTTTAATGAGCTCGCCGGGCCTTGGAGCATCGAGCAGCTCGATGTGCGCAGCTCCGCCGCGATCCGCTTCAACGCCTCGCAGGTCCTGGAGCAGTTGTCCATCAGCGGCGATGGCTCGGTGCAACTCGCGCCCTCCGCCAGCCGCTCGCTCACGGTCAACCAACTCTCGATTGCCGACAACGGCGTGCTGAACATTCACGACAACGGCGTGATCGTTGGCGGCATGACTCTGGCCGACGTCTCGGCGTTGGTGCGCTCCGGCAGCGGCATCACCAGTGCGCTTGCCACGAACGGTTCCTACAAAGGCATCGCCGTCATCTCCAATGACGTTGGGGATGGCACACCCCGCAAGGCGACCTTTTACGAAACCGCCGTTGGTGCCAGCGACATCCTGGTCCAGTGCGTCTGGAACGGCGACACCAACCTGGACGGCCTGGTCAACGCCGATGACTACTTCCAGGTTGACAGCGGATTCGTCACTCAGAAGAAAGGCTACGCCAACGGCGACTTCAACTACGACGACGTGGTGAACGCCGATGATTATTTCCTGATCGATTCGTCGTTCGTTGGCCAGAGCGGATCCTTGGCCAGCCAGACGCCTGAGGCACTGCCGGCGGATGTGGTCATGATCCGTCGCAGCAGCAAGAACACCAGCGCCGACAGCATCCTCAGCCAGCTCTTCTCGACCAAGCCGCTGATGTAGGGGGTGTGTGGTGTCGTTTTAAGGCGCTTCTGTCGCCGCGTCCGTCTTCCGGACGAGCTAGAGGACTTGTGCCTTCGTGTACGGCCGCAGGTTTGCCCACCCGCGGCCCGACTGCCGCTGGTGTGTTCCCACAGGAGCGCGCTGGCGAATCTCGCCGAAGCCGGTCTTGAACTCCTGCCCGCAGCACGTCGGCCTGTAGTTTTCGATGCGGAGCGTCTGCCCGCAGTGCGGGCAAGGGACCGGCCGCTCCGGCTTGTAGGGATGCTTCAGGACGATGTTGCCCGAGGTGTCGTCGTACAGGCACCAGATCGGATGATTCCATATCTCCGGGGGGAATATGCCCAGATCATCGCTTGTCCGCCGGATACCCGCAAGCGCGACGCGCTGCGCGACCGGCGGAGAAAGCCAAAAGGGTCAGGTACATCTCGCCATCGCTCCCCCTTGAATCAGCCCTCGTGGCAACGATGCGCTGCTCCCATGCCCGGTCGCCCGCGCATCACCTCGATGCGCATCCGCCCACTACAGCCACCCAGTCGGTCCACGTCGCCGGACCAGCCCACGGACACCCCGCGTCCACATCGCTGTTGCACAAAAAGATCGTAAAAGCCCACGACGCTGCCGTGGGTTCTTTCTTGCCACACACAACACAATACAAAGACGACCGAGCGACTCTGCTTGCCCCAGGTCGTTCCGATAATAGCGACGACACCCAATTCCTATGCTGCCAGCCCGATCAAAGGCCAATAATGGGTAAACAAGCTACACGGGTTATCCTCGTTATACCCCCATTTGCTTGATCATCCGCTGCAAGTAAACAACCGATTCTGAAATCAGCGGAACGGTCGGGCGGGACGTCGCCTGCTCTTGGGATCGCGCATCGCGGTCTACCGGCGGTCAATGTCGCTGCCTCGTGAGTCAGGCAAGTTTGTCAAGTGCCAGAACTCGCCTCACGTTGCCGCCAGATGGCACTATTGCAGCCGATGCTCACGCGCCAGAAAGAGCGTGACCTATAGAGCGTGACCTATGGTGAATCTTGTTGAAACAGTGGAATTGCTTGCGGCAGCAGCCGTCCAGGTCGACGCAAACGATCTGTCTGCTCTGGCGGTGATGCATAGCAGGCTCCGCGAGTTCTCACAGCAACTCCAATCCTGCGAACAGCCCGTCCAATGCGCCACCGACCTTGGCAATCTCGCCGGGTCCGCAGAACGACTCGTCGAACGCATCATCCTTCGCGATCTGGCCGACGCCGACGCCGGCGTCTGCGAGGTCGTCATGCTCGTCAACGAATTGCAGCAACTCGTGCGGCACGCTCTGGACCCAGATCAAACCTCGCCTGCCGAATTCACCCAGCCGCAAGCCGCCTCAACCCAAGACCCCGCGCCCGACGCCCCGCCCTCTGGCGAACCACAGGCCGCCGTGCCCACCCAGGACCAGCCAGGCGAAGTTCCCATCACCAGTGAGGATGCTCCCCTGGTAATCGAGTTCATCACCGAGGCTCGAGGCCATATCGAGGCGGCCGAAGCACAGTTGCTCAAGCTCGAAGAGCAGCCCGATGACCGCGAGGCCATCAGCGCTATTTTCCGCAGCTTCCATACCATCAAAGGCGTTGCCGGTTTTCTCAATCTCAAGCAGATCGGCGCGCTCGCCCACGTCGCCGAGAACCTCCTCGATCTTGCCCGGCGTGGCGAACTGCAACTCACCGGCGACGCCACCGATCTCGTCCTCGAAGCCATCGACCAGACCAAGCTCCTCATCGCCGACCTCGAGCAGGCTCTCCAGCAGCAGCGGCCCATGGCTTCCCAGCCCGGCCTGCCTCCACTGCTGGAACGCTTGCGCGCTTACGTCTCCAGCGATCACTCCCAACGCACGCCCGATCATCCCCAGCAAAGCTCCGATACCCCCGCCACACCCACTCCCGACCTCCCAGCCGCCCCATCCCCCGCTGCTGCCGGCACGACACGCTCAGAGGCCCGTCCCGCCGCCGCTTCCGCCACAACCGCCGAGGCCACCGTCAAAGTCGCCACCGATCGCCTGGACAGCCTCATCAACATGGTCGGCGAACTCGTCATCGCAGAGCTCATGGTCAGGCAGGACGTCGCGGGCGTGATGCTCAATGACCAGCGAATGACCCGCGATGTCTCGCAGTTGGGAAAGATCACCAGATCCCTGCAAGAACTCTCCATGGCCATGCGCATGGTCCCCGTCCAGGGCGTGTTCCAGAAGATGGCTCGCCTCGTGCGTGATCTCGCCCGCAAGGCCATGAAGCACGTCGAATTCTCCACCACCGGCGCTGAAACCGAACTCGATCGCAACGTCGTCGAGGCGATCGGCGACCCCCTCGTCCACATGGTCCGCAACGCCATCGATCACGGCATCGAGTCCCCCGACGATCGCCAAAAGCTCGGCAAAGACCCCACCGGACACATCCACATCAAAGCCTGGCACCAGTCCGGCAATGTCGTCATACAGGTCCGCGACGACGGCCGCGGACTCAATACCGCCAAAATCCTCCAAAAAGCCACCGACGCCGGATTGGTCAAGCCCGGACAGGAACTCACCGAGCAGGAGATCTTCCAGCTCGTCTTCCACCCCGGCCTCTCCACCGCCGATCAAATCACCGACATCTCCGGCCGCGGCGTCGGCATGGACGTCGTCAAGCAAAACATCGAGGCACTACGCGGCCGCATCGACATCCAATCCGTCCCCGGACAGGGTTCCGCATTCACCATCTGCCTGCCCCTCACCCTCGCCGTCATCGACGCGCTCGTCCTCAAAGTCGGCACCCAGCGTTACCTCCTGCCCATCACCAGCGTCGAGCAGAGCCTCCGACCCACCGCCAATCAGATTTCCACCGTCCAGGACAGAGGCGAAATGTGCCTCGTACGCGGTTCGCTCCTGCCTCTGTTCCGCCTCCATCGCCTCTTCTCCGTCAACGGCGCCACCGAAGACCCCACTCGATCACTCATCGTCATCGTCCAGAGCAACCAACGCCGCTGCGGCCTGCTCATCGACGAACTCCTCGGCCAGCAACAGGTGGTCATCAAGTCGCTCGGCGAGATGATCGGAAAGGTCGGCGGTGTCAGCGGCGGCGCCATCCTCGGCGATGGCAGCGTCAGCATGATCCTCGATGTCCCAGGCCTCATCGACCTCGCCCTCAAGGACTCGCCCGCAACCGTCTGAGCAGGAGCACACCACTCAACCATGCTTCTGGATACACAAGACATCCTCTCCGAACGCGACTTCCGCAGAATCAGCGATGTCGTCCACCGCCATTGCGGAATCAACCTCCACGAGGGCAAACGCGAACTCGTCCGCGCAAGGATCGCCAAGCGCCTCCGACACACCGGAAACAACAACGCCACCGACTACCTCGATTCCGTCCTGGCAGATCCAAAAGGCCAGGAGTTCACACAGCTCATCGACTGCCTCAGCACCAATCTCACCAGCTTCTTCCGCGAGAACGGCCACTTCCAGTTCCTCTCCGATGAGTTTCTCCCCGAACTGCTCGCCCGTAAACGCCGCGCCGGCACCAACAGAATCCGCGCCTGGAGCGCCGGGTGCAGCACCGGGCAGGAACCCTATTCCCTGGCCATCGAACTCCTCGCCGGCGCCGATGAGGGCCGCGGCTGGGATATCCGCATCCTCGCCACCGACATCTCCACCCACGTGGTCCGCACCGCTGAACTCGGCGAGTACGACAAGACCCGCGCCGAGTCTGTTCCACCTCCCCTCCGACAGAAGTACATGCACGCAACCCAGTCCAACGGCAAGACCGTCTACCACATGACGCCCTCCGTCCGAAACCTCGTCCGCTTTGCCTACCTCAACCTCATCGAGCCTTGGCCTTTCGATGGCCGATTCGACTTCATCTTCTGCCGAAACGTCATGATCTACTTCGACAAGCCCACCCAGCAGACCCTGGTCAACCGCTTCTGGGCCTCCCTCGAGGACAAGGGCCTGTTGTTCACAGGCCATTCAGAGTCCCTGACCGGTGTCGCACACAAGTTCTGCTACGTCCAGCCGACCATTTACGCCAAGCAATAGCCGTCCAGCAGAGAGGTGTGGCAGTGAACATTGTTGTCGGTGTTTCCGATGCTCGCGCGACTGCCGATCCGGCCGATGTTCTGGTCACCTATTCGCTTGGCTCGTGCATCGGCGTCACAGCGTACGACCCCGTTGTCGCCGCCGGTGGACTGCTGCACTTCCAATTGCCCACCTCCACCCTCGACCTCCAACGCGCCAAAGACAACCCCCTCATGTTCGCCGACACCGGTCTGGCGCATTTGCTCATCTGGCTGCAGCAGCTCGGCGCTGACAAACGCCGCCTCGAAATCAACCTCGCCGGCGCCGCCCAGATGCTCGGCGACAACAACCTCTTCAACATCGGCCGCCGAAACCACGCCGCCATCCGCAAGGTCCTCTGGCAGCACGGCCTGTTGATTCAGCACGAAGACGTCGGCGGAAACTCGCCGCGTAACATGTACCTCAACCTTGTCGACGGCGTCGTCCAGATCAAGACGTCCGGTAATACCGTCAGTTTGTAGGTGGATGCACATATGAGCTACAGCATTCTCATCGTCGATGACTCGGCCACCACAAGGGCCATCATCAAACGCTCCATTCAACTCACCCAGATCGCCACCGATCGCCTCGGCGAAGCCGCCGACGGCCGACAAGCCCTCCAACTCCTCGCCCAGGGAGGCTTCGACCTCGTCCTTGCCGATCTGAACATGCCCGCGATGGGCGGCATGGAGATGACCCGCCGCATGCAAGCCAATCCCATCACCCGCGACATCCCCGTCGTCATCATCTCGGCCGAGCCCAACGCTGAGAAGTTCGCTCACGACCAGGCCGGCGTTCGCGGATGCCTCCGAAAACCGTTCACCCCAGAAGCCATCCGAAACCTGATCACCCAAGTCCTTGGAGGTGCCGATGTCTGAAATCGCAATGGACGCGGTCATCGAGAAACTCATTGAGGCCCTCGAGCAGATGGCCTTCCTCTCCGTCGGACCCGCCGAACAGGCCGCCGCGCCCGCCTCGCCACTCTACCTCAGCCTCGATTTCAGCGGACCCTGGTGGGGCAGGCTCGGACTGCTCACCGACCAAGGTGTCGGTGCAATCATGGCCAGCAACATGCTCGCCACCGGCCCCGACGCCCCAGAAGCGCTTCTCTACGCACGTGACGCCCTCCGCGAATTGCTCAATATCGTCTGCGGCGCACTTCTGCATGACCACGCTTCCTGCGCAACACAAACCTTTGCCGTCGGCATCCCCCGACTCAAGTCCATCACCGCCGAGCAGTGGAACCACATCCTCGCCGACGGCAACTTCATCCCCCTCGACGCCGATGGGTTGGCCTTGGCCATTCGTCTCAAGGAGCTGGTCTAAATGATTGCCACCACCGACAAAATCCCCGCTGCCGCCACCCGGCCAATACGCGTTCTCATCGTCGACGATTCCGCCGTCGTCCGCCAACTCCTCACCCGCGAACTCAGCCGCGACTCCCAGATCCGCGTCGTCGGCACCGCGCCAGACCCCTACGTCGCCCGCGACAAGATCCTCGAACTCAAGCCCGACGTCATCACCCTCGACGTCGAGATGCCCCGGATGGACGGGCTGACCTTCCTCCGAAAGCTCATGGAGCACTACCCCCTCCCCGTCATCGTCCTCAGTTCCCTGACCGCCAAAGGCACCGAAACCGCCCTCGATGCCCTCGCCGCAGACGCCGTCGATGTCCTCGGCAAGCCCGGCTCGGCCTACAGCCTCGGCGACCTCGGCCCGCAGTTGGCCCAGAGAATCAAAGCCGCCTCCCGCTCCCGAGCACAAAAAACTGTCCCACAGCCCCCAGCCGCCGCTTCGCCCCTCCGAACCACTGATCAGATTTTTGCCATCGGCGCCTCCACCGGCGGCGTCCAGGCGCTGACCACCGTCCTCTCCGCTTTCCCTTCCAACGCCCCAGGAACCGTCGTCGTCCAACACATGCCCGCACGGTTCACCGCCTCCTTCGCTCACCGCCTCGATACCATCTGTCAGGTCCGCGTCCAGGAGGCCGTCGATGGTGACGCCGTTATCCCCGGACGCGTCCTCATCGCCCCCGGCGGAAAACATATGCTCCTCAGTCGCTCTGGCGCCCGCTACACCGTCTCGCTCCGCGACGGCCCCGAAGTCTTCCATCAGAAACCCAGCGTCGAGGTCCTCTTCGACTCCGTCTCCCGACACGCAGGCCCCATTTCCGTCGGCGCAATCCTCACCGGAATGGGCGCCGACGGCGCCCAAGGCCTTTTGAACATGCGCAAAGCCGGGGCGAGAACCATCGCCCAGGACGAAGCATCCTGCGTCGTCTTCGGCATGCCCCAGGAAGCCATCAAACGGGGTGCCGCTGAAAGAATCGTGTCCCTTGACCAGGTCGCGCCGACGCTCTTGTCGCTCGCCCACTCAATCGCCCAAAAAAAACAATCGTGATCCAGATCGTCATTTTGGAGCTTTCATGGAAACAGCAACTCACACACAATCAGCCAGAATCAATCCAAAGATCATCGTCCCGTTCGTCGATTCGGTCCGAAGGGTCTTTGCCACCATGGTTGGCGTACAAACAACTGTCCAGCGGCCGCACCTCAAGGCGCTGGCCGCCCCGACTTACGACGTTTCCAGCATCATCGGCTTCTCCGGAGATATCGTCGGTTCCGTCATCGTCAGCTTCCAGAAAGAGGCCGCCGAACGCCTCGCCAGCGCCTTTGCAGGCATGTCCATCACTGCCGATATGCCCGATTTCCCCGATGCCATCGGTGAACTCGCCAATATGATCGCCGGCGGCGCAAAAAAACACCTCGGCACCTTGGCCAGCATCACCGTCCCCAGCGTCGTCATCGGCAGCGGCCATGTCATCGCCCGGCTCAGCGACGTTCCGTGCATCGTAATTCCCTGTCAAACTCCAGTCGGTGCTTTTGCCGTCGAGATCAGTATCAAACAGATCAAACCCGCTCGGTCCAATCAAGGAGGTGCTCAATGAGAGTGCTGCTCGTCGATGATTCCTGCACCATGCGGAACATCCAGAAAAGAATCCTCAACGCCCTCGGCAACATGCAATTCGCCGAAGCCGGCGACGGCGTCGAGGCTCTTAAGATCCTCTTTTCGACCCCTGAAGCCTTTGACCTCGTCCTCATCGATTGGAACATGCCCAACATGGACGGCCACAGTCTCGTCCAGCGCATTCGCGAAAAAGACAAGACCACCCCCCTCATCATGTGCACCACCGAGGCAGAAAAGGCTCGCGTCATCGACGCCATCAAGGCCGGTGTCAATAACTACGTCATCAAGCCCTTTACCCCGGAAATGCTGATCGAACGCGTCACCACGACTCTGTCCAAGCTCAAGGCCGCCGCGTGAAAACCCTCATTACAGGACAATGAACCATGTCCATTCTGACCAAACAACTCCACGCCAACGCCCCTCCACCGGCCCTATGCCAGTGCACGGGCAGGATTCGCCTGCTGCCATCTGCCTCGACCCAATCGCCTGCGCACGCCCACGCCGAAAAGAACCTGGTCCGCGGCGTCCTTGCCGGCGAGCCCGTCGCCACACTCCTGCCCCCAGGTGACGCAAAGCCCGAGAACGCGGAGCTTGGCCCCAATACCGAACTCGCGCCCGACGGGTCCACCATCCTGGCAACCGCCTCCGGCATCCCCTCGCTGCGCGACGGCCGCCTCTGGATCGATCCGGCCATGGTCATTCCCACCGACGCCGGATTCGACAACAGGACCATCCAATCCCCCCACACGGTCATCGTCCGGGGCAACGCTCTCGATCTGGCCATAATCCACAGCGGCGGCAGCATCCGCATCGCCAAAATCGTCGAGGCCGCTCAACTCCAATGCGCCGGCGACCTCATCGTCGGCGGCGGCATCGCCGGAAAGGAAAAAGGCCACTGCATCGTCGGCCGAAACCTCCACGCACGCTTTGCCACCAATGCCAACCTCGACGTCCGCGGAGACCTTTTCGTCGATACCGAAATCGTCGGTTGTCGCGTCCGCTGCGGCGGCCAGATCATCATCGAGAAAGGCACCATCCTCGCCGGTCAATCCTCCGCCACCAGCGGCATCCGCTGCCGTCACCTCGGCGGTGCCTTCGGCGCTCGTACCGTTGTCGAGGCTGGCGGCGACAGCTTGTTCTTCGAATCCGCTGCCGCGCAAATCGTCGACATCAACAAGACCCAGATCCAGATTTGCAGAACGCGCCAACTGGTCGATCCCCTCATGAAGAACCAGAAGTGGCTCAGTCCACAACAAAAGGAGAAAGCCACCGAACTCCTCTTCCAAGTCAGTGAATTGGAAGAGCAAAACGCCGCGCGCCTCCATGCCATACGCACCACTTACACCCACATCCAGGAGCATGGCCGCTCAGAAATCCACGTCACCGGAGTCGTCTACCCTGGCGTTGTTGTCCACTTCCCGGGTCTGGAGGCAACCATCTCCACGCCCATCCGCGGACCCCTTTGTATCATGGTGCAGGAGCAGCAGCCCCACCAACGCCGCATTGTCTTCCAGAGCAGTAGAGGCCGCTCCGCCGTGATCCCCATCGAGACGCGCCCCCTGCCCGAGGATGCCATGCAGGCCGTCCGCCGCCTTCTCGCCCGTGAGGCATCCGAGATCACACCATGAAGGTCGCCTACATCAACCCCTTCATCCTCGCTACTCGCAACGTCTTCGACACCATGATCCGTGTCCCTGTCTCCGTCGGACGACCCTATCTGCGGGCTGCCAAAGATCAGCCCAACCGATGCTATCGCATCTCCGCCGTCATCAGACTCTCCGGCTCAGCCACCGGTCAAGTCGTCCTCAATCTCTCCGAGTCCGCGGCCCTTGCGCTGGGCTCCGGCTTGGCCGGAATCACCCTCCGAAAGATCGACAACGTCTGCCTCGATGCTCTGGCCGAATTCGTCAACAGGGTCACCGGTGGCGCTAAAAAACAATTCCCAGGCGGTCAAGTCTCCGTCTCCTTGCCCACGCTCCTGCCCACCGCCCAAGTCGTCTTCCCCAGAGACTGTCCCGCCGTCGTCATCCCCTTCGATACCAGCGTCGGCCGTTTCACTCTCGACATCAGCCTCTGGGGCTTCGACGTCGCTTCCCCCCGGCGTCCGGCCCAGGCCAACCAGCCGCTTTCACCGCCAACGCAGGCTGCCGCCT
Organism: Planctomycetota bacterium; assembly: GCA_026693085.1. Lineage (GTDB taxonomy): Bacteria > Planctomycetota > Phycisphaerae > Tepidisphaerales > Tepidisphaeraceae > JAPLNB01. Next base: position 10,318 of record JAPLNB010000379.1, read on the forward strand.
GAATCCCCCTCCTCTGCGCCTTTAAGGATCAGATCATCCCCTCAACCCCGGCCTCATCAGCTCCTCCAACTCCGCGACCGACGCCGTACCCGTCGTCCCAACCTGATGAATCACGACCGACGCCGCTGCGTTCGCCAGTTCCATCGCCTCTCGAAGCGAACCACCCGCCGCCAGCGCCGCCGCCAAATTCGCCGACACCGCGTCCCCAGCCCCCACAATATCGATCGGCCCCCTCAACGGTATGGCCGCCAAATGCTCCACCTCGCCCCCAGGACCGGCCCCCACCAATCCCCGCTCCGCCAACGTCACAAATACCCACCGCCCCGTCCGCACCGCCAAATCCACGGCCGCCCGACGAACCGCCCCAATCTCCTCCGGCGCCGAGCGCCCCAACAACATCCCCAACTCCGCCCGATTCATCTTCATCCCCACCGCAGGATACCCCGACAATCCCCTCCGACTATCCGCCAACACCAACAACTTCCCTTTCTTCTGCGCCAACTCCCCCACCTCACTCAGCACCCCCTTCGTCAACACACCCGTCTCCGCCAGATCCACCTGGTCCATAATGATCATCGCATCGATCTGCTCACCCACCTCCCGAACTCGCCGACGAATCTCCCGGTCAACCTCCGCCGGCGTCTTGGTCCAATTCTTGCTATCCAACCGATTCAGCTCCCGCGGCGCCCCGCCTTTCTCCATCACCAACGGCTTGCAATAGGTAAACGTCCGCCGCAACCCCGTTCTCACAAAAGCCTCCATCCTCACCCCCCTCATCCGCCCCAACTCCCTCACCAATTCAAACCCCTCTCCATCCTCCCCCGCAAACCCGATCGGCCAAATCTCCCCCAACCCTAACGCCACCAGATTACTCAACACCGTCCCCGCCGCCCCCGGCTGCGACCTCACATTCACCACATTGTGCACGCCGAGCCCCGTCTCAATCGACTTTTCCTCCAACCCTGGATCGATCTCCAAATACCGATCCAAACAAAAATCCCCCACCACCGCCACCCTCAACCGCGGATACGCCGACGTGATCTGCTTGAATCGCTCGGGGATCATGATTCTTTCAACCGGTGGAGCAAATGATGGACAAACGCCAGGTTATCGCATTGCACATACCGCATCTCCCCACCCATGCGGCTATAGCTCTTGCAAAACCGCAGATAATACGCCGGATTATCCTTCGGCGGCTCCCCCTTCCCCCAATCCCATCCGCCGCCATCCTGCAAATCCACCACATAAATCGAATGCCCCCTCACAATCTCCCTCCCACCCTGCAATCTCAGATTGTTCACACAACTCAGACTCTTCTCAAAAACCTGCGGCCCCATGATCGCCGTTCCAACCGACATCACCACGCCCCCATCCAACGCCTCCACCGCACCCCCAAACACCTCAAAATCCCGTTGCCCGGCCCGACCAATCGCCGCCCCATTAAACATCGGATGACACGCAACAATGTCATACCCAATCCCCGGATGCACCGTCATCCCCACTCCCCGACGATACGCCGCCGCCAATATCGAAGCATGCTTCCACCGATGCACCACCTCATACCTCCCCCCGCGCAGACCATGCTCGCTCATCGCCACCAGCAACTCCGCCCTCGCCGCCGTCAGCGCATTCCCCGGCTCCCGCCTCACCAACTCCTCCAACTCCCCAGTCTCCGGCAGCGTCACGCCATCCTCTTCAATGAAGCGCCCCAAAGCCCGCCCATATCCTTCATGGGCAATCCCCGCCGCCAACAGCGCCACATGAATGTTCCGCCCCGTCTCCTCCCATGTCCCAAACGTCCCCGTTGCCACATTTTCCCTCACGCTCTCCGTCGACCTCCCGAGCCACGCATATTCCCAATCATGAATCGTCCCCGCCCCGTTCGTCGCCAAATGCGTCACCCACCCGCCTTCGATCAGCCTCCCCACAATCCCCGCCGCCCCGTTCTTCACCAGATGCGCCCCGTAAATGAGCATCACCGACGCCCCCGCCCTCCTCGCCGCCCTCACTCGCTCCACCGCCCCATCCAACACCCCCGCCAACTCCTCCGGAATCTCCCGTGGCCTCCCTTCCGGGTCCACCAACACCCCCTCCACCGTCGTCAAACTCCGCCGCCTCGCCAACGGCAACACTCGCACCCCCTTCAAATCAATCGCCGCCCGCTCCGCATCGCCTTCACGCATCATCTTTCCTTCCTGTCGTCCCTCTGATTCATCATTCATCATTCATCATTCATCATTTCCCCCCAACCCTCCCCAATATCCGATCCACCAACTCCACCGCATCCCGAAAATCCGGTATCACCACATCCGCCCCCACCCCAAGCAACCTCTGCCGCTTCCACTCATCCATCCGCCCCGACCCATTGTTCGCCTCATCGCTCGCCACCGCCACCGCCAACCCCCCAACACCCTTCGTGTTCTCAATCTCCACATATCCATCCCCAAACGCCAACAACTGCTCCCCGCGAATCCCATTCTCCCGCAATATCCTCTCAATCACGATCTTCTTCGAAAAACTCTGATAGTTATCCAACGCCCCGTAGATCCTCCCCCCAAAATACCTCGCCACATCCAACAACTCCGCCTCCGCCTTCACAAATGGCTCATCCGTCCCACTCGCCAAATACAGCGACAGCCCCAACCCCGCCAAATGCTCCAAAAACCGCCTCGCCCCAAACACCAACATCCCGTCCGCCACAATCCGCCCGCTCCTCAACCCCTCCACCCGATCCCGTATCTTCTCCTCCAACCGCCTCAAATACTCATGCTTATACCAAAGCGCCTCCCGCGCCTCCCCGCCCCTTTCCCGGATCCGCTCCGCCAACTGCATCATCTGGTAAATCGTCTGCTTCCCATTCAGACGCATGATGTCCTCAAACACCATCCGCCGCAGCCCCTCCTCCGTGTCATCGCTCCGCCGCGGCAACATCTCCACCATCATCGGCACCATCACCTCCGGCCACCCCTGCCGAATCAGCGACAGCGTCCCATCAAAATCAAACAGCACATGGCCAATCCCCTCCCTCCTCTCCAACCCCCGCGCAAACTCCACCACCCCACCAAACCCACCACCAGCAACAACACCATCCATCATCCGCACCTCGTGCTAATACACCCGCCCCACCTTCATCGCATGCCCCCAACTCAGCGTATGCCCATCCGCCAGATCCAGCCTCGCCCCCTTCACCCGCCCCGCCATCACCAGCGTCCCAAACTGAAAATACACCGCATCCATATCGCTCGCACGCCCCCGGTAATGCCCAAAACCCCCATCCGCATTCCTGCACCTCATCGCCCAATCCCCAGCCTTCTCAATCGCACTCCTCACCGCCTCCCCCTCCCCCAACTGCTTCAGCACAAACACCGCATCAAAACACGCGTGCACATCCCAGTCCGGCTCCTTGATATCAAACCCCCCATCCGCCTTCTGACTCTCCACAATCCGCTTCACCATCTTCTGGCCACGTGGCGTCTGCTCACCCACCAACCGAAAATAATGGGCCATATGAAACGTCGACGCCACATGATCCCCCAAATACCCATCCTCCGCCTGACTGCTGATCTGCCACTCCCTCAGCCTCTGGTCATATGCCTTCGGAAACTCCCTCCCCAACGCCGCATAAAACAGCGGGAAAAAACTCGTCGTATACCACGGCAGCTTCTTATAAACCTCCCCCACAAAAAACCGATCCATCACCCTCGCCGGATCCACCCGCGGCCTCTGCCCCATCGCACGCAACGCCACCACCCCCTGCGTCGTGTTATACAACACCGCCAAATCGCTCTTCGGATCAAATGACCCGGCCATATTCACAAACACACCGTCCTCCCGCTGATGTCTCTTCACAAACTCAATCGACTTCTCCACCCCATCCAGCTTCCACCCCATCGTCTTGGCCAGCACCGCCGCATACGTCACCGCCGCAAGATCGCTCGCCTTAGTATCCGAATTCCCCTTGTACCCCACCTCCGGCGACGCCCCATACCCCCCGTCCTCCCTCCCACACCGCCGCACAAACTCCAACGTCTCCTCCGCCACCCGATCCCCCTCCCCCTTCTCCACCTGCCCCGCGCACCCCATCCCCATGCCCACCACACCCGCCATCCCCACGCGCAACACATCTCGCCGTGAAATCTTCGTGCTCATGCCATCCTCCTCAGTTCAAAAACCCACGATCTCCCATACGCTCCCCCATTGTAAAGCCCCCCCCGCCCCCACGCCCCAACCCCACCCAAACACGGACCCGAAACTGGTACGGGAGGTGTCTTTTTTGAAGTTTCCTTGATCCAACAATATGCCAGATCCTGGCAGGCGCCCCGCCCCCGATCGCACAAAAAAAACGGGCCGCCGCTTCCGCGGCGGCCCGTCCAAAATCCACATCATCCAGTGAATTACGCCACCATCCCCGGCAACTCCCACCCAGGCCGGTTCGTACGCTTCACAAAATTCGCCGCTTCCGGAATGTTCGGCGACTTCATGTTCGGCCCATCCCATTCCATCCGCCGGCCTTCGCCAACTCGCATCGCAATGCAGCCCAACAGAATGATCTCCGTCAGATACGCCGCAATATCAAAATTCGAATACGCCGGCTTCTCTTCACGCATCATCCGGAACCATTCCTCATTGTGCCCCGGCGACTTCTCAAAATTCTCCGGAATCGCCTTGCATGCCTCGTGGTTCCCGCTGCCCATGTACTTCTTCTCCTCCTTCAGGCACACATAGAACTGCGAGCCGTAGTCGTCCGGCGAGAAAATCTTCCCCTTGTCGCCCACCAGCAGACAACCGCTCACAGGCATCGTCCCACGCATGTCCAGAACTTCCTTCGTCAACTCCGCCAGCGGCCGCAACGGCGCCAGGTCCTTGTTGTCTGGGTTCCCGTCATACCACCAGAACTTCAACGGCACCATCCCCTCACGCTCCGGGAACTCAAACCGGATCCGCGACGTCTTCGGGAACGTCTCCGAATACACCCGGGACATCAACTCGCACTCCACCGCCGTCGGGAATCCCATCTTTAACGCCCGGAACGGCATGTTCACCGTGTGGCACGCCATATCGCCCAACGCGCCCGTCCCAAAATCCAGCCAACCACGCCACTTGAACCCGTGGTACACGTCCTTCTTGAACGGCCGCATCTGCGCCGGACCGAGCCAGAGATCCCAATCCAACGACGACGGAATCGGATCCTCGCCCTGCGGACGATCCAAACCCTGCGGCCAGATCGGACGGTTTGACCATACATGCAGCTCACGCACCGGACCGATCAACCCCGCCTGAATCACTTCCACTGCCCGACGCAGCCCGCTCCCCGCGCTGCCCTGGTTCCCCATCTGCGTCGCAACCTTCTTCTGCTTCGCCAAACCCCTCAGCAGACGCGCTTCATACACCGTCTGCACCAGCGGCTTCTGGCAATACACGTGCTTGCCCATCATCATCGCCATCGACGCCGCCATCCCGTGCACGTGGTCCGGCGTCGATACCGTCACCGCGTCGATCGACTTGTCCATCTCAGACAGCATCTTCCGGAAATCGCGATACAACTTCGCATTCGGATACTTCTTGGCCTTGTTGTTCAAACTGTTCTCATCCACGTCGCACAACGCCACGATATTCCCGCCACAACGTGCCGAATCATCCGTGTCGCTGTCCCCCTTGCCGTCCACGCCGATACAGGCCACGTTGATCTTCGCGTTCGCGCCGAGCACCTTGTTGATGTACGGGAACGCCATCGTCGTCGCCGCCGCCAAAGCGCTGCTGCGCAGAAAGTCACGCCGTGTGCTGCCACCAGAACCAATGCTCTTCGATCCCATTGTGTCTCCTGTAAACTGAATACTCTGAGCCCAAACCAAGCCAACAATATCCCCGCGCCGGCGGTCCTCTGCAACACCTCATCCGCAGCGGATTCCCGGCCTAACCTCTACTCCGCGGCCGTGCGGTCTATTCAACTTATCACCCTCCGCCCAATTTGTTGTCCCCTCCGTGCCGATACCCCCGCCATTCGAAAACCCAAAACCCATCGCCACACTCATGCCCCCCACCCGAAAAACCTCCTCCACCCCTTCCTATTCATCATTCTCCAAAACAGGGGGTCCAGCGGGTGGTTTCAGGGTGGCTGGCGGGTGGTTTCAGGGTGAGCGGCGGGGGAGAATAGGGTGGAAAAAGGGTGGGCGCAGGGCCTTTCCGCCTCACTCTCCAACCAACTCCTTCACCAGTTCCGACGCCTGATAAACACCCCGCAACACCTCCACAATCGCCTGGCTGTGAACCGCTATCGCCCGCCCTGCCTCATCGCTGTAAACATAGGCCCACGGAAGACTTTGGATGTTGCCGTCAAAGATCAGCCCGACATATTCCCCCCTCCGGTTCACCACCGGGCTCCCCGAATTCCCGCCGATGATGTCGTTGGTCGTCACAAAGTTCAGCGGCGTATCTAAGTTTATATTAGAACGTCGCTTATCCACTGCAGGAACCAGATTGAATGGTGCCTTGCCATCGAAACTCGCCGCGCGATCCAATAACCCCAGGAACGTCGTCTTATACGGCACTCGCGTCGTCCCTGACTCGTAACCCATTACTCTCCCGTAACTTAACCGAAGCGTACCCGTGGCATCCGGATAAGCGTTCCGCCCGTGGATCGCGAACCTCGCCCGCGCAATCCTATGTCCCTCAAGCACTTCCACGCTCTGAAGGTGGTTTTCCTGCCAGTCCCGCAGCTCCCGCCACATGGGGTCCAACCGCCTCGCCCATACGATCAGCGGATCATCCGACTGCTCCACGGCCCGCCTCCCCCCATTCACCAGCGTTTTCCGCACCGCCGGATCAGCCAATCGTGTTCCCGTAACTAACTCATGAGACACAACTTGCGGATCTCGCCCGCCCAGCGCCGCAACAATCAGCTTGTCCTGCCCACCCAGCGCCTGCCTCGCCTCCGACAAAGTGTCCGCCAAAAGATGCTCCTCCAACTCCGGATAAATCGGCGCCGGCGAATACAGCCGCCGGTGCAACGAATCCAACGCCGAATCACGGAACTCCTCATACCGACTATCGTTAGGCTTCTCCACCTCCACCACATGCCGCACGATCTGCACCGCAATATCCGTCAACTGCGACCCCCGCAGCGGGTAATACGTCAATTCATCCTCCCGCCCAACCGCCTTCCGCAACGCCGCCGCAATCCGATCCCAAGAGCCACCCGTCGATCCCGCCAGTTCCGGTCGATTCATAACCTCTTTTCGCAAGGAATCTTCCGCCGACGCCAGCCGCCGAAAGACCGCCGGGTCTTTCAACCCCTCATACTCCCCCGTGATCGCCTTAAGGCTGTTCTCCACCCCAAAGACATGCCCCTGAACCTGCCTCGCCTGCTCCTCTCCCCGAGCTGCATACGCTCCCAGCACCTGCCGCCGTCGGCCTAACATCCGCAGCGACCTGGGCATACGGCGATCGCGATCATACTCCAATTGGCTCACCGTCCGCAGCCGCCGCGTGGACCCCGGATGCCCCGCGACAAACACCAGGTCCCCCTCCTTGGCACCTCCCTGGCTCCATTTCAGATAATGCTCGACCCGCACCGGCTTGCCGTCCTCGTAAACCCGGAAGAACGCAAAGTCCAGGCAGAACCGGGGATACGTGAAGTTGTCATAGTCCCCGCCAAAGAACGCCGCCTGCAATTCCGGAGCCATCACCAGCCGAACGTCGGTGTACTTCTTGTAGCGATAAAGCCAATACTCGCCACCCTGGTACAGCGACACAACGTCCGACCGCAGCTTCGTCTGATCCGTCGATTCCTTCTCAATCCGCGCCATCTCCCCCTTGCGTTGCCGATTCTGCTGCTCTTCCGAAGCTTTTGTATCCACAGCATTTACGACTCGCTGCGTCACCTCCTCCATGGAGACCAGCACATTCAGTTCCTGATCCGGACACCGCAGCTCCTCCTCCCGAGCATCCGCGCAGAACCCATCGCGTACATAGTTCCTCCCCGGCGTCGAAAGCTTCTGCAATTGCCCCAACGCCACATGGTGATTGGTCAGCACCAGCCCCTCCGGCGACACAAACGCACCCGATGCTCCCCCAAACCGAACCGCCGAAAGCTGTACATGCCGCACCCACTCCGGGCTGACCACAAAATCATATTGGGCCTTGAGGTAGGCCACCGGCAGGTTGTCCAACGTCCACATCCCCTCGTCGCCGGCCCGCAACGCACCCGTTGGCCCCGGCTGGCTCGACGTGCCGCTATGACAACCCCAGGAAATCGCCAGCATCGCGATGACAACGAGGTGATTGGTTTTCATATCCCGCCATTCTGTAATGTTCTCAGCTCTTGGCAAGCTCCCCCCAATCGGCCCGCCGCGATTGCTTCTACTGGCCGTACTTCCCTTTACGCCTGTTGCATAATCCGCTCGCATCTCATTGCCAAGTCAAACTGAAGGGCCGAACATGACCTGCCGACTATTTCCTGCGTGGCGATCCGATTCGTGAGAAGTTCGAGGAGCCCGCGCCGCCGTCGATCCGCGGGCGCGTGCAGAACGTGATTGGCGGGCAGTGGTATGTGACGTCGCCGCCTACGCAGACGCAGCGTGACGATTACCGGTATGCTTCGGAAGCATTCGAGAAGATGCTGGCCAATCTGCGCGACGTGCTCGAGAAGGATTTGAAGGCGTTGGAAGCGCAGGCCGAATCCGTCGAGGCGCCTTGGACGCCGGGGCGGATTCCGGTCTGGACGAAGGAGGCCGAGTGAGGCTGTGGATCACTTGGCCGGGTCGGGCACGAGGTTCAGCACGGCGGAGTTGAGGCAATAGCGGAGTCCGGTTGGTTTCGGGCCATCGTCGAAGAGGTGGCCGAGGTGGGCTCCGCATTGGGAGCACTGGACTTCGGTGCGGACCATGCCGAGCGATTCGTCTGGGTGCTCGGTGACGGCGTTCTTGGCGACCGGCTGATAGAAGCTGGGCCAGCCGGTGCCGGATTCGAACTTGGTTTCGGAAGAGAACAGTGGCTGGCCGCAGACGGCGCAGTGGTAGGCGCCTTTGGTGTGGGTGTTCCAGTATTTGCCGCTGAAGGCGCGCTCAGTGCCGGCTTCGCGGGCGATGCGGTACTGCTCGGGGGTGAGTTGCTTGCGCCATTCCGCTTCGGACTTTTGCTTCCAATGGGTCGAGCCGCAGGCGGCGTCGGGGTCGAGGCCGCAGGCAGCGGCGGCGGACGGTTGTGCCGATGGGGATTGTTGTTTCATGGCTGGTTTTGTGGTTGGTGAATTGCGGGCGGTGGCTATGCGAAGAGCGGACAGCGCGAATATGCTGGCGGTGAGGATGAGTGCGAGCGTCCACTTCATCGTGCCACCTCTACTTTCTGCTTCTTGCCGTTCCCGAAATGGCAGGAGTAGCTGACGCCTTGCTTTTCATAGTATCGCTGGTGGTATTCCTCGGCCTTGTGGAAAGGTCCGTCGGCGACGATGTCGGTGGTGATGGGGCCGACGTAGTCGCCGGAGTGGTCGCGTTTCTCCTTCTCCGCTTTGGCCAGGCGCTCCTGCTCAGCACTGTGGAAGAAGATGGCGCTGCGGTACTGCGAGCCGAAGTCGGGGCCTTGTCGGTTGCGGGTGGTGGGGTCGTGGTTTTCAAAGAAGACCTCAAGCAGCGTCTGATAGCTGACCTTGGCCGGGTCGTATTCGATCTGGACGGCCTCGGCGTGGCCGGTGCGGTCGGTGCAGACCTGCTTGTAGGTGGGGCCTTCGGTCCAGCCTCCGGCGTAGCCGACCTGGGTGTTCACGACGCCGGGGATTTTGCGGAACGTATTCTCGACGCCCCAAAAACAGCCGGCGGCGAATGTGGCTTTTTCCGTGCTCAAAGAAGCCTCCTGCGCAGTGGGTTTGGTGGACGGTGACGGGCGTTGGCCGGCGGCCGACCCGATCACCAGCACGGCCGGGAGAGCAATGGCCGATAAAATCACAGTCCGGAACATTCAGACTCCTTTGTGCGCGACAACTGAGATACAACTGATAATGATAGGCTGCCAAACCGCGGGTGAAGGTTGCGGAGAACTATCTGTTGATTCACACGAACGAGCAAGCAGCCATCCGAGCCTCTTCCATTTCGGCCGACGGTCCGGCATCATAGGTGACGAGTCTTACGCAAGGAGAAACATGTCGCCGACCCCATGCGCTTTGATTGGCCTGCTCGCGCTCTCTGCTGCCGTTGTTGCACAGGAGACCAATTCGCCGCCGCTGCGACTGCATCCGGAGAACCCTCATTACCTGTTGTTCCGTGGCAAGCCGACCGTTCTGATCACGTCGGGCGAGCATTATGGCGCTGTCCTGAACCTCGATTTTGACTATGTCCCGTACCTCAATGAACTGCAATCCAAGACGCTGAACCTCACCCGCACATTTTCCGGGACTTACCGCGAGATTCCCGGCTCGTTTGGCATTACTGACAATACCCTTGCGCCCAAGCGCTACTGTTCGCCGTGGGCTCAGGCAGGCGAGAAGTTCGATCTTGCGAAATGGAACGATGCGTACTTTGCCCGGCTCAAAGATTTCGTTGCCCAGGCGTCCAATCGCGGTGTTGTGGTCGAGTATGTCCTCTTCTGCCCGTTCTACGAGGAGAACCTGTGGGATGCGAATCCCATGAACCCGAAGAACAACGTCAACAACACGCCCGACTGCCCGCGGACCGAGGTCTACACGCTCAAACACGATGCTCTGTTGAGAATCCACGACGCGTTTGCGCGTAAGGTCGTCACGGAGCTGAATGCGTTCGATAACGTCTATTTCGAGATCTGCAACGAGCCCTATTTTGGCGGCGTGACGTTGGAATGGCAGGCACACATCTCGCAGACGATCGTGGATGCCGAGAAGGGCCTGCCGAACAAGCATCTGATCGCGCAGAACATCGCCAATGGCGGCCAGAAGATCGAGAAACCCAATCCGCTGGTGTCGATCTTCAATTTCCACTATGCGACGCCGCCCAACACCGTCGCGGAGAACTACCGGCTCAACAAGGTTCTATCCGACGACGAGACCGGCTTCCGCGGCAAGGACGATGTGCTCTACCGCACTGAGGCGTGGGACTTTCTGATCGGTGGCGGGGCGATCTACAGCAACCTCGACTACTCGTTTACCCCCGGCCATCCGGCGGGCGACCTGCGCGATTACAAATCTCCCGGCGGCGGGAGCGCGGAGCTGCGCAGCCAACTCAAGATCCTCAAGGAGTTCGTCAACGGCTTCGATTTTGTCCACATGTCGCCCAAGAACGACATCGTCAAGGGTGGGTCGATCACCGCGCCGCTTGCTGGAAGCCCCGCCCAGGTCCACGGCACGGTTCGCGTGCTTGGCCAGGACGGCAAAGCGTATGCGATCTACATCTACGGCGGCACGCAGGCCGAGTTGAAGCTCGCTTTGCCCGCGGGCGCTTACAAGGCCGAGTGGCTGAACACCAAGACCGGGAAGATCGACAAGGCGGAGGAATTTGGGCATGCCGGCGGGGTCCGGGCGATCGGTTCGCCGGCGTATTCGGAGGATATTGCCCTGCGGGTCGCGAGCAACTGAAGCGCAAGTCTATCTCATCTGTTATTGCCCCGCAGCAGCGTGCGTAGGCGGCCGTTGGGGCCGTAGACGCGGCCCTGGTCATCCCAGACGCGGATATTGAATGTCTCCGACTTGACCTTCTGCCGCACCTCCGCGAGGGTGATCGTGATGTGCTTCTGCCCGGCGGGGACGATGTGATAGACGGCATCGCCTTTCACGTCGAACCCGACGTATTGCACGGGCGAATCGGAATCGATGACGATGGTTTCGCCTTTCTCATCGAGATCCACCCGCGCACGCGTCTGATCGTTGTATGAACGGTCGTCCATCGCAAACCAACGGCTGTTCACCAGCGCGGCGGCGCTGATCGGAGGGAAACAGGCAACTTTTGTGTCAGCGAACTCCACCGTTTTGGGATTGTTCGCGCATGGCGGATCGACGAGCGTGAATGCGCGATTGAAGTGGTCAAATCCGCGGGTCATGATGTCGTAGGGCTCGCGGGTGTGGGGCAGGCCGAAGGTGTGAGACATCTCGTGCAGCGTGGCGCCGATGGTCGTCGAGGCGGCGCCCCAGAAGGTGTGGCGGCCGACCGAGTCGCTGAAGTTTTTCTTGGGGTCGATCGGCCGGGTGTCCATGAACGCCGACTGCACATCTGCCAGCTTGCTGGGCCAGGTGAACAGGTTGCCGCTGCCGAACAATCCAAGGCCGCCGCCGCCCAGAGCAGTGTGCCCGCGCACTTTTCCCGTCTCGGGGTCGAGCCGGGTATAGGCGGCGACTGCGACGTTTTTCGCGTAGGTCGTGGGGAGTGTTTTTTCAAGTTCCGACGCCACGCGGCCCCACCACGGCACGTCGTTCATCGCATAATAAAATGCCGCCGGCTCCGGCTGCTTGAAAACGTGCACTTTCACTTTGCCATTTTCGTCCAGTTCCAGGTTGAACGTCCGCCGGCCGAAATTCAGATCGTAATTCCGCTCGGCGGTGAAGCTCTGCATGATCTTCATGGCGGTGTCGAGCTTGTTGGCGTAATCCTGCGGATCGTTCTCGATGGGCGTCTGGTACTGCGTGTTGCCGATGTTGTCGGTCAGGTAGACCACGCGCACGATGTAGGGCGTGGTTTGGGGCTTGTATACGAGCGTGAACGGCAATTCCTCTTTGCCGCTGCGGATGATGAGCTGGTTGAGCCCCGGCACCAGCTCGATGAGCGCCTTGAACTGGCCCTTGAGTGCCAGTCCGTTCATCTGCCGCGTGTCGCGGTTGGAGGATGTGTTGGTGATCGTGACGGCAGTCTGATCTGCGTCCGAGAGCTGGCCGCGGATGATTGGCACGGGGAAGCGGATTTCTTCGCCGTCGTTGTAATTGGCGAGCCGAATGGCCGGTTGCGTTGCGGCTGCCGCCGCGAGGGTCGTAAACAGACATGCAAGCACGATGAATGCAGCCAGCGCCGCGATGGATGATCTCATGAATGTCGCCCTCTCGTTGGTTGGGCAAATGATACCCGGCGGCAGCTCGATCGCCACTGCGGCTGGTGGCTTGGCATGAGCATGTGGCATCACCAGGCCGCAGAACGCCGCCTTGGCGGAGGGCTTACCACGGCATCGGGATTGTTGGCATCCGCACAAATCTTCATACAATCAGTGCGCGACCCGGCACGACTGCCTTTGGAATGGCGTGCCCGGTGATCAGTGAGAAGCTTGGGCACCCGATGCCACAGGATCAGCCGATGCACTCTGGCAGTGTGATTGCCGACAAGGAAAAGCGATGGGTCACGCTGACCTCGCTGTGGGCGGCAGTGTTCATCACCGCTTTCAAGATTATGGTGGGTCTGCTCACGGGGAGCCTTGGTATTCTGGCCGAGGCCGCCCACTCGGGCCTGGATTTGGTCGCGGCCTTGGTTACTTTTCTGGCCATCCGCATCTCCAGCAAGCCGCCCGATCAGGAGCATCTCTACGGGCACGGCAAGATCGAAAACCTCTCCGCCCTTTTTGAAACAGTCCTGCTGCTGATCACCTGCGTGTGGATCTTCTACGAAGCCAGCCATCGGCTGCTCTCGCACGAGGAGAAAGTGGAAGTGACCGCGTGGTCGTTCATCGTGATGAGCACCTCGGTAGTGGTCGATTACTCACGGTCGCGGGCACTGTCCAAGGCCGCCAAGAAACACAACAGCCAGGCATTGGAGGCCGACGCGTTGCATTTCGAGACCGACATCTGGAGTTCACTCACCGTCATCCTCGGGCTCATCTGCGTGGTCATCGGGAAACGCTTCCCGAGCCTCGCGTTCCTTAGCTACGCCGACACATGGGCCGCCATTGCCGTGGCCTTGATCGTCGTGTGGGTGAGCGTGCGTCTGGGCATGCGCACGATCCATGGGTTGTTGGATACCGCGCCGGAGGGGATGGAAGAGAAGATCAAGTCGATCGTCGAAGCGCTGCCGGGCGTTGTCGATTGCCATCACGTGCGGGTCCGATCGTCCGGCCCGCAGATCTTCGTCGATATTCACATCCTGGTGAACGGCAACCAGAGCCTGAGCAAGGCGCACGCGCTGACCGAGGACATCGAGCAGGCGATTCAACTCATTTCGCCCGGCGCGGACGTGACCGTACATCCCGAGCCAGAGAGCGAAACCCGCAGCGAGGGTTCGGAATCGAAATCGCTCTTCTAACGCCGCGGCCATTGGCGGGCGACCGGTTTCATCTACAATACCGACGGCTATTGGTTCACACTGGAGATACCCTATGGCGACTCTTGAAAATCTGCAGGCGGCGTTTAACGGCGAGAGCAATGCGCGCGCGAAATACCTGGCCTTTGCCGAAAAGGCCGACCAGGACGGTTACGGCCAGGTGGCGAGCCTTTTCCGCGCCGCCGCCGCCGCGGAAGAGATCCACGCCAACAGCCACGCCAACGTGATCCGCAAGATGGGCGCAACGCCCAAGGCCGACATCGCCAAGCCGGAAGTCAAATCCACCCGCGAGAACCTCGCCGTCGCGATCAAGGGGGAAACCTATGAGCGCGACGTGATGTACCCGACGTTTATCACGGAGGCCAAGGCCGAGAACAACCGTGCCGCCATCACCACCTTCGAATTTGCGCTGGCTGCCGAGGCCGAGCACGCCAGGCTTTACCAGGAGGCGCTGGACAATCTCGAAACGTGGCGCGGCGGCAAACGCACGTTCTACGTCTGCACCGTCTGCGGTTTCACCACCGCCACCCCCATCGCCGAACGCTGCCCGGTGTGCAAAGCGCACAAGGAGAAGTTCAAGGTCGTTGATTGAGCACCTTCGCCGGTGGCCGGCGCCCCGGCCCAGGAGTGCGTATGGACACAAGCGTCTTCTCGACGACCGTTGCCTGCGACTGGCAGGGCCTGCTGCAATCCATTAGACGCCAAGGCACGCCGCCGCGCGTCCATTTCATCGAACTGTACATCGACCCGGAAATGCAGGACGCCATCGCCCAACGATTCGGCCTGCTCGACGGCGTGAGCGCCGCCGAGGCGCTGTTCGACCTTCGCCGCCATATGGCCGTCCAGCGGTTCCTCGGCTACGACTATGTCCGCTGCAGCCTGGAAAATGTCGACATGCCGTTGCGTCGTCACACCGCCGCCGACACCGCGGCCCTGACGCGCCGGCAGGGCCGAAGCTTCGTCGATGAACACATCGGGCCCATCACCAACTGGAACGAGTTCGAAACCTACCCCTGGCCAAACCCAGCCCGCGTGGCCTCGCGCGCCATGGAGTGGTATTCGAAGAACCTGCCCGACGACATGTGCATCATCGCCAGCGGCGGGTTTGCCCATTTCGCCGAGTACCTCAGTTGGCTGATGGGCTACGAGACCCTTTGCTATGCTCTGTTCGATCAGCGCGACCTGATCCAGGCCATCATGGATCGGGTGCTGGAACTCAACCGCGCCATGATCCGCACGATGCTCCAATTCACCCGTGTGAAGATCATCTGGGGCTCGGACGACATGGGCTTCCGCACCGGCACGCTCATCAGCCCCGCCGACCTCCGCCAGTTCGTCCTGCCCGCCCACAAGGAGATGGCGAAGCTATCGCACGACGCTGGGCGCCCTTACCTGCTTCATTCCTGCGGCCAGCTCGCCGACATCATGGACGACCTGATCAACGACGTCCGCATCGACGCCAAACACTCGTTTGAAGACACCATCGAGGATGTCGTCGCCACCAAACGCAAGTATGGCGATCGCATCGCCATCCTCGGCGGCATCGATGTGGATTTTCTTTGCCGAGCCGATGAGCAGCAGATCCGCCGCCGCGTCCGCCAGACGCTGGAGGCGTGCTTCCCCGGCGGCGGCTACTGCCTGGGCACCGGCAACAGCGTCGCCAACTACATCCCGCTGGAGAATTACCTGGTCATGATGGACGAGGGCCGGCGGTTCCAGTAGCGGGCCTCCGCGGGCCTCACCGCTTTTTCGCGATGCGCAGAGCGCTCAGTCTCGTCGAATCATCGTTATTGCTCACCACCACGTTCATCCGCTCCTCGCTCACATCCACCCGGATCACCGTTTCCGTCCCTCCAATGATCATCGGGAACGCGTTCTTCCCCTCCCGCGGCGGGGTTTCCGCATACTCGTGCGTGTGGCCGCTGAGCACCAGGTCGACCTTGGCCTTCTCGAAGATCGGCCCCCAGGTCTGCAGCACCCATTTCTCGCGGATGAACTTCGGGTCTTCCATGCCCGTCGGCGGAATGTGCACCAGCACCACTCGGAAGTTTGCCTTGCGGAATGGCTCGCTTTGAACCTCTTTCCGCAGCCACTCGGTTTCCTGCTTCAGATACGGCTCGAAATCGACCAGCCCGCTGTACTCGCTGCTCGTGTCCGCCTTGTCCTCGCCGGCGTCCAGCATCGTAAAGCACACGCCGCCATGGCTGATCGAGTAGTAATACCGCCCGCTGTCCGTCGGGAAGTAGTCCGAGAACCTTCGCGCAAGCAGCCCCCGCGTCTCATGGTTCCCGCGGGCATAAATGAAGGGGATGGCGGCAGCGAAAATGTTGCAGCAGGGATCGAGAAAGCCCTTGTAGATCTGCCGCTCCGTTGACGGATCGCTGATCATGTCTCCGTTGAAGAACGCCAGGTCAACCTGGTCCCATCCGACGCTTCGTAAGGCCTTCATCAGCGGCGGCACCTTCTCGTGCCGGTCGTTGAGCACCACGAATCGGAAGTGCCGCTTGCGCTCATCCAGTGTCGTGAACTGCCAAAGCGGGCTCTGCACCGTCTGCCCGTAGGTCGCCTTGTACGGCTTGAACTCGACGATCTCGGTTGAGACCGCCCGATAGTAGTAAGTCGTCCCCGGCTTCAGGCCGGTCAGCGAAACACAGTGCAGCGTCGTGTTCGCGTCGATCAAGCCATGATGGCTCGGGACCGCCGTTTCCCCAAGCGCGTTCGCCTTCGTGCCGTACTCCACCTTTGACATGCAATTGCGATTTGTGACCCACACGACTGTGATGCCGCTCTGCGACGGCGCCTGCAGATACGGCCCATGGGTGATCTGCAACGCCGCCGCTGTGGTCGAAGGCTTCGTCTCCGCTGCTGACACCCGATGCGACAGCAGAACCATCAGGCAACAGGTCAGCGCGATGCGATGCAGTTGTGTCATACTCTCCCGCGGTGCCGGAATTGGCTGCCGCTAATATGAGCGCCGTTCTGCCGCTCTGCAAGCTCGCGTGCATCACAGCGTTGCCCGATTCCGACTATACTGTTGGCGAATGATCGTCCTCGACTTGGCCACGATGCCCTACCGCCAAGCCTGGGATCTCCAGGAACAGGCGCACTCTGCCGTATCCGCGGGCGAAGAAGAACGGCTGCTGCTCGTCGAGCATCCGCCCGTTATCACCTTCGGCCGGCGGCCCAACGTCCAGCAAAATCTCATCACTCCCCCCGACCAACTCGCCCGACTCAACGTCGAGGTTGTTCAATCCGATCGCGGCGGGAACATTACCTTCCACGGCCCTGGCCAGATCGTCGCCTACCCGATCGTCCGATTGATCGACCACCAACTGTCCATCGGCGGCTACGTCCGCCGCCTCGAGGAGGCCGTCATATCAACATTGGCCGATTTCAACATCCCCGCCCGGAAAGACCCCTCCGCGATCGGCGTCTGGGTTGCCCACCAAGGCCAGCTTCGGAAGATCTGTGCACTCGGAGTGCGGGTTCGCCGCGGCGTTTCCATGCACGGCATCGCCCTGAACGTCACCACCGATCTGCGCTTCTTCAACCTGATCGTCCCTTGCGGCCTCGCCGGTCGCGGCGTCACCTCCATGCGGCAACTGCTCGGCGACACAACCCCAACGATGCCCCAGGTGAAAACCACCTTGCAGCGGCACATCACCCAGGCATTTTCCCATGGCGACAAGTAACCAGCGGATGGCGCATCAATATAGCATCGCAATGGAGCGATATATATTATCGGGCTTTTTATTGGCGCATCGCCAGTCCTGGGGTACTATAGACACAAGCAGGCCGTGGGTATTCGGTGTCTGTGGGCATTTTGTTGGCTGTAAGCGTTTGTCAGGCCTAGGCTTGGTGGAATTTGAGGGCTGTGGGAGAACACTATGCGTGGAACAATCGTTTGCGTCATGTCGGCGGTTCTGTTCCTGGTCGCCAGCGTTCAAGCGGGTGTCATCTATAGCGACAGTTTCGAGTCCGGCAGCCTCGATGTGGGCTGGACGGTCGTCCCCATTAATGCAACCACCAACGCCACAGCGCTGGAGGTCAATTCGGTCCGCAATGCATCACCAATCGGCGGACAATATGCCGCGTATCTGAACGACACCTCTGACGGCATGTTTCACGCGATTGACGAGACCAATGGCCTGACCGGCCCCAGCACCCTCGGCTATTGGCTGTATGACAGCACGCAGACCAAGGCCTGGGGCGAGGTTCGTGCCTATTCGGCCGCGCCCTTCGCAACCGGCTCGACCTTGCAGCAGCTCTTTGCCGCGGGCAAGTACAACACGGTGAACCTGCCTGGGGAAACCTACAACGCTAACAAGTACCAGGCGCGTGTGCTTTACGGGACGAACAAGGGCTGGTTCAACCTGACCGATGGCCCGGATCGTTCGACCGGCTGGCACCGTTTCGATGTGGAGCGCCAGGATGACGGCACCACGATCAAGTTCTACGTGGACGGAATCGTTGCCCGCACCATCACCGGCGCCACACAGGCCGCCTGGGACTGCGCCCTCATGACTGGGGTTCGCAGCCCCGCGCTGGCCGGCGACGCTTGGTTTGATGGCGTCGTGGTCACTAACACCCTCGTCCCCGAACCTGCTACCTTCAGCCTCCTTGCCTTGGGCGCCCTTGGCCTGCTCGCCCGCCGCCGCGCTTGATTGGTTAGGCAATTCATACTCGTTCGCCCGCGGGCAGTGTGCCGCGGGCCTTTTTTTCGCCCTGCCACCTCACTCCCACATTGCGATCTTTGATATATCGTCTACATTCGTTCTCGCATGCCCAACGCCACCCAGCCTGCTTCCGGCAGTTTCGTCCGCAACGACCTGCACTACGTTCTGCCCATGGCGGTCTTCCTCGGCTTCACCTGGGCCGGCGGCCAATGGCCCGCCTTCTTCGTCTCCAGCTACGTCCTCAAGACCTTCCTCGCCGCCGCCGTGATCATCTACTTCTGGCGATGCTACACCCCCATCCGCTGGACCCACGCCGGCCTCGGCGTGCTCGTCGGCATCGTCGGCATCGTCCAGTGGGTCGGCATGGAACTGGTCCTGCTGAAAATCTGGCCCAACTACCCCCGCCCACACCCCGAACTCTTCGATCCCTACGCCTATTTCCAAAGCCCCCTCTCGCTCTGGTCCTTCACCATTATCCGCTGGGCCGGCGCTGCCTTGATGGTCCCGTTCATGGAAGAACTTTTCTGGCGCGACTACCTCTGGCGAACCGTGCAGGCCCCCAACGATTTTCACCTGGCCGAAGTCGGCGAGCCGGATTGGAAGGCTCTGCTTTTCGTCGCTGCCCTCTTCGCCAGCGTTCACGTCCAATGGATGACCGCCTTCGTCTGGGGCCTGATGATCGGCGGCCTCCTGATCTACACCCGCAGCCTGGGTGCCTGCATCATCGCCCATGGCGTGACCAACTTCCTCCTGGGCGCTTACGTGCAATACACAAAGGACTGGTTCTTCTGGTAATGGCCGATCGCTCTGGACCGCCAACTCCGACAAGTCCCATTCCCAATCTGGCACCCCCACCCCTTTCCCTCTAGAATAGCGGGTCTGGAGTATTCGCCGTGGCCGATTCATCAACAACAGCTTCATTATCCCCCCGGCGTCTGTACATGGACAACGCCGCCACGAGTTTTCCCAAGCCGCCCGCGGTTCTGGCCGCCATGACCCGGTATACCAACGAACTGGGCGCCAGCGCCGGCCGGGGCGCTTACCGCGAAGCCATCGAGACCGGCTCGCTGATCGCCGAGTGCCGTCGCCAGCTTAACAAGCTCTTTAACGGCCAGAAGCCCGAGCATTTCATCTTCACCCTCAACTGCACCGACGCCCTGAACCTGGCGATCAAAGGGCTGATCGATCCGGGGCATCCCGGCCACGCCATTTGCACCGCGATTGACCACAACTCTATCCTGAGGCCGCTCAACGCATTGGCCGACCGTGGTCAGGTTGAGAGTACGGTTATCCGGGTCGATTCCAAGACGGGGCTGGTTGACCCCGACGACATCCGGCGCGCCATCCGCCCCGACACCCGTCTGATCGCCGTCACGCACGTTTCGAACGTCACGGGCACGGTGCAGGATATTCGCACAATCGGTGGTATCGCACGGGAGCATGGGATACCGTTCATTGTAGATGCGGCGCAGTCGGTGGGGCATATGGCGATCGATGTGCAGGGGGACTGCATCGACCTGCTGGCAGCACCGGGGCATAAGGGGCTGCTCGGCCCCCTCGGCACCGGCTTCCTTTACATCCGGCCCGGCCTGGAGATGGTGCTCAGGCCCCTCAAGGAAGGGGGGACCGGGTCGGAGAGCGAGAGCGACCGGCAGCCGGGGTTTATGCCGGACCGGTTTGAGTCGGGGAGCCATAATGCCATTGGGATCATTGGACTGCTCGAAGGCGTTAAGTGGATTAACCAACAGGGGATAGAGAAGCTGGCGGCGCACGATCGGGAGCTGGTCGCCACGTTCATTGAAGGCATCGGGGGTATCTCTCGGCTGCATCTTCACGGGCCTGGGGGGGTGCGGCATCGGACGGGTGTATTTTCGGTTACTATGGACGGCTTCGAGCCTTACGAACTGTCGGCGGCGCTGGAAAACGGGTACGGCATCCTCACTCGGCCGGGCTTGCATTGCGCGCCGCTGATCCACCAAGCCCTTGGGACTCTGCTTAAAGGCGGGACCACGCGGTTCAGCTTCGGGCCATTCCTCAGCGCCCCTGACGTCAATTTCGCCACGGATGCCTTGGGCCAGATCGCTTTCACCGCCAGGGTGGGTGGGAAGCACCCCCGTAGCACCCCCGGCGGACCCCCGTAGACCCCCCGTGGCCCCCCCAATTCTCCCCCTTTTCCCCCCCTGTTGACCCCCTGGTGGATTTGGGGGGGCTTTGGATTGACAAGGGGTTGGGGGAGTTTTGATTTTCGAATGTCGATTTTCGAATGGGGGAAATGGGTTCGTTTTGTAGAAATGGGGGGCGGAGGGAGAGGGGGGAGTCGGGTTTCGGGTTTCGGGGTTCGGGTTTCGGGGTTCGGGTTTCGGGAAGAATACCCCGGCGGGTAGGCATT
>JAPLNB010000380.1 GCA_026693085.1 Planctomycetota bacterium
CGTCGAGGGGTTTCCAGGTGGTGCCGTTGTCTTTGCTGAGCCAGAGGCCGGAGTTGGGGGCGCTTTCGGTGAGGGTCATGTAGATCCAGCCGGGGCGATTGGGGTGGAGGTAGGCGCCGAAATGTTCGGGGCCTTTGCGGGCGAGGAGTTTCCAGGTGGTGCCAGCGTCGGTGGAGGCGTAGAGGCCGCCTTGTTTTTGGGCGGCGGCATCGGCGGCGCCGATGTAGATGATGCGGCTGTCCTTTGGATCGACGGTGAAATCCTTGGGCCAGAGGAGGGGTTGGGATTGGTTGACCCATTGCCAGGTGGCGGCGCCGTCGCGGGAGCGATAGAGGCCGACGCCATCGGGGAGGAATCGGCCATTGGCGCGCATGGCGGTGATGAGGACGAAGAGGGAGCCGTCGGGGTGGAGTTGGAGACGGCAGACGCGCCTGTTGGCATCGTGGCCGAGGCCGGTGCTGGTTTTCTGCCAGGATTTGCCGTCGTTGGTGGATTTGTAGACGCCTTGGCCGAAGATGCTGGCGTAGAGGGTGCGGGCGCCTTCGGGGCTGCGGGGGTCGAGGACGATGGAGAGTGCGGGGGCGAGGGGGAGGCCTTGGCTGGTGGGTTTCCAGGAGGCGGCGAAGTCGGTGCTGAGGCAGATTCCGCCGGGGCCATTGGCGTTGTGGCGGCCGGAGATGATGTTGTCGTTGGGGATGTCGTGGACGTTGGAAAATGCGCCCCAGATCTTGCCGGGGATCTTGGGGTCGAAGGCGAGTTCGTAGCAGGTGTTTGACCAGGGGGCATGGGTCTGGGCGGACCACCATTTCCAGGTTTTGGCGGCGTCGAGGGAGCGGGCGAAGCCGATGTCGGTGTAACCGATGTAATGGCGGTTGGATTCGAAGGGGTCGATGTAGTAGTTCCAGGTGGTGGTGACGACGAGGCCGCTGCAAAGCCAACTGGCGTCGGGGGAGCGGGGGTCGGTGGCGTTGGTGAGGCGGGTATGCCGGGCGAGCCAGGTTTTGCCGCCGTTTTCGGTGATGTAGCAGCGTCCGCCGTCGACCTGCATGACATGATCGGGGTTGGCGGGGTCGATGGCGGCTCCGGTGGGGGTGTCCTGGAAGAACTGGCGCATGCCGGCGGTCATGTAATCTTGCTCGACGTTGCAGGGGGTGAAGCGTGGGTCGGGGTTGAAGGTGGGTCGCCAGGTTTTGCCGGCGTCGTCGGAGCGATAGGCAGCGGTGTGGTGAGGGGGTTTGACGCCGGTGTTGGCGTTGAAAGCGTAGACGGTGAGGGGTTTGGCGTTGGTGGTGAGGACGCGGTGGTATTGGGCCACGTCGCCCATGGCCCATTGGTCGGCGGCATTGGTGTCGATGTTGAGGCCGCCGGACATGACGGACTGCCAGGACTCGCCGCGGTCGGTGGAGCGGAAGACGCCGCCGGTGTATTGGAGGGCGGCGTCGGCTTTGCTGGGGACGGCGCAGTAGAGGATGGCACGATTGGTTCTTGTGTCTGAGCCAGCGGCAAAGGAGCGGATGCCGCGCCAGGGGAGGGCAGCGGATTTGTCGGTCCAGCGGAGGCCGGCGTCGTCGGATCGCCAGATGCCGTCGGCGGTGGCGGCGAACATGACGCGGCGTTGGGGTGGGCTGGTCTGGTCGAAATGGAAAGCGACGGCGGCGCCTTTGGGGCCGTCGCAGCGGCGCCAGGTTTTGCCGGCGTCGGCGGAAAGGTAGGTGTTGTTGGAGGTTCCGGCGAGCATGAGTTCGGGCTGGCCGGGGTCGATGGCGATTTCGCCGCGGAGGTCGCCGGGGAGGTTGCCGATGGATTGCCAATGCTCGCCGAGGTCGGTGGTGATTTTAAGGCCGGACCCGCCGCTGGCGGCGAAGATGGTTTTGGGTTGGGTGGGATGAAAGGCGGGGCGGCATTGGGTGCTGGAGCGGAGCTGGCTGTGGTGGATCATGCGCCAGGTTGCGCCGCCGTCGGAGGAGATGTAGGCGGCGCTCATGTCGCAGTTGACCATCATGTATTGGCCATTGGCGGGGCTGATGGCAGGGGCGAACATGGCGCCGCCGCCGGAGATGCCGATGGGCTGCCAGTCGGCCGCGTGTATTGAAGACGCAAGAACCAACACCGCGAACATCGCTGCCATGCGTTTCATGTTTTGCCCTCGAGTTAATCCGCGATCAGTTTACCGAAGAGCGTGAGGGACTGCGAATCGGTGATTTGGACCCTCAGGAGTTGGCCTTTGAGAAAGGGGCCGCCATCGACGCAGACGATTTGGTCGCCGCGGGTGCGGGCGATCAGTTGTGTTACCGTTGGACTCAGGTGAGGGTGGGCCGGTTTGTTGCCGGCGATTGTCAGATCAACGAACGATGGATCGGCTTTGGCTTGGCGGCTGGTCAGCTTGCTTTCGCCTTCGATGATGACCTCGACGCGTTTGCCGATCATCTGGCGGTTGTTTTCGGCGGAGACTTCCTGTTGGACCGCGAGCAGCTCATTGTTGCGGCGGCGTTTGTCCGGCTCGGGGACGTCGTCTTCGAAGCGGTCGATCGCGATCGTGCCGGGGCGGGGGGAGTATTTGAAAATGAAGCTGTTTTTGAAGCGGCAATAGCGGAGCAGGTCCATGGATCGGCGATGATCGTCCTCGGTTTCGGTGGGGAAGCCGACGATGAAATCGGTGGCGAGGCTGATATCGGGCATCATGGATTTGGCGCGGTCGATGAGGTCGAGGTATTGCCGGGCGGTGTAGCCACGGTTCATGAGTTTGAGGATACGGTCGGAGCCGCTTTGGGCGGGGATGTGAAGATAATGGCAGATGCGGGGGCAATCGCGCATGGCCTGGAGGGCGGCGTCGGTGAAATCGCGGGGGAAGCTGGTGACGAAGCGCAGGCGCGGGAGGGCGGGGGTGGCTTCGTGAATCCTATAGAGCAGATCGGCAAAGGATGTGACACGGGCGTCGGGGTGGCGGTAGGCGTAGTGGTTGACGGTTTGGCCGAGGAGTGTGACTTCGCGGGCACCGGCGTCGGCGAGTTTTATGACTTCGTCGATGATGTTTTGCGGGGGGCGGTGGACCTCGGGGCCGCGGGTGTAGGGGACGACGCAATAGGTGCAGAATTTGTTGCAGCCGCGGGTGATTCGGACGTAGGCTTGGGAGACGTCGTCGGTGGAGGAGACGGAGCGGGAGAGATCGAGGTTTTCGAGGTGGTCATCGGTGGCGGCGAGGGTGGAGGAGCGGCGGGTGGTGGAGGCCATGAGGGCGACCTGACGTCGGCGGCCGCTGTGGCTGACGTGGTCGGTGTCGGAGGGTTTGGCGCTGGTGACGACGGCGTTGTGGAGCATGGCGGGGAGCTTGTCAAGCTCGGCGGGGCCACAGAGGATGTTGACGTGGGGGTAGCGACGAAAGAGGCCTGTGCCTTCGCGTTCGGCCATGCAGCCGATGACGCCGATGACGAGGTTGGGGCGTTGTTGTTTGGTGGCGCGCAGTTCGCCGAGGCGGGACCAGACCTTTTGTTCGGCGTGTTCGCGGACGGAGCAGGTGTTGTAGAGGACGATGTCGGCGTCGTCGGGGGTATCGACGACTTGGTAGCCTTGTGCGCGGAGTTGTCCGAGGACGAGCTGGGTGTCCAGGACGTTCATCTGGCAGCCGAAGGTCTCAATGTAAAGTCGCCGACCCATGGTTC
The DNA here is from genome assembly GCA_026693085.1 of Planctomycetota bacterium. Classification (GTDB taxonomy): domain Bacteria; phylum Planctomycetota; class Phycisphaerae; order Tepidisphaerales; family Tepidisphaeraceae; genus JAPLNB01. Next base: position 3,660 of record JAPLNB010000380.1, read on the forward strand.
TGGGTGATTGTACCGCCCCGCGGGAGAAAAGGTTCAGGGGCGTCAGCAGGCGTGCGATGGGATGGTGCGGGGAACTTCAGCGTTTGCGGACTTGGTCCCAGAGTTTTTGTTCGACGGTTTTGAAGCCCTCGAAAGCTTTGTTGAGCTGTTCTTTGGCCTTTTCGATTTTGTCGGGGTCGGTGTGGGGACTGTTGGAGGCATCGCGGAGGGCACGGGCGGCGTCGTTGAGTTCGCTGGCGCCCTGGGCGAATTCTCGGGCGGCGTTGAAGATGACGAGGTTTTCGACTTCGGTGGATTTGGGCGAGTAGAGCAGGCGCCAGGGGCGGGCGCTGATCTCGGCGGTGAACAGTTCGAGATTGGTGGCGGCGCCGTCGAGATGCTTGATCATGCCTTCGAGCTTGCCCTTGTTGCCGGCGATGACCTCATTGGCGGTGGCCATGGTGGACTTGATGTCCTTGATGGCGGCGTTGGCATCGGTGACGGCGGAGCTCAGACCGCCGAGGACCTCATCGATGCGCTTGGCCCAATCGGGAAGCTTGCCGCTGACGGTGGCGGTGGCGGACTTGAGGTTGGCGACGGTGTCGCGGAAATCGCTTTTGGAGGAGCCGAACAAATCGCCGATCTCGGTGAGGGCGCGGATGGCGCTATCGGCGACGGCATAGTAGGCGTTGACGATGGGCTTGAGATGGCCTTTGAGGTCGTTGACGAGGGCAGTGGCGGCTTGGCCGGTCTGGGTGAAGGTGTCGGCGGTTTCGCCGGCCTTGGTGATGGTGCGGTTGACCAGCGGGAGGGTTTGGGTGCGGGCATCGGCGGTGATCTGCTCAACGTTGGCGAGGGTGCGGTCGATTTTGGGAGCCGCGTCGCGAAGCGCGGCGAAGGCAACGGAGAGCGCGCTGGGCAGGCCCTTGAGCTGATCGTGCGGCGAGAGGATCGGCCCCTGGCCGAGGCTTTCGAAATTGAGCCAGCTCTGGCCGGTGACGGTGCCTTGGATGCTGACGACGGCGTCGGTGTGGAGGTCGTATTTTTTGGGCATTGAGAAGGTGACGACGATGCCTGGGGCGGCGGGCTGGGTGGTGGACAACTTTGTTTGGGTGGCGATTTGGATATTGCGGACGACGCCGACCTTGTAGCCGCCGATGCGGACGTCGTCGCCGATGCGCAGGCCGCCGATGTCGTCCTTGAGAGAGAAGACGATGGTGCGGAACTGGAGCGGCTCGAAGAGGCCGACGCCGCGTTGCGTGGCGACAACGACGACGAAGACCATGGCGATGGCGAAGAGGATGAATATGCCGGCCCTGAGGGCATTGCGTTGCTTAGACATGGCAAACCTCGACCGCACCGATGAGGGCTGCGGCGGTTAGACGACAGGCATAGGAGTTCTTCGAGCCGGGCGGTTGGATCATATGTAGTCTCCGAGAAGATCGGACTCGTAGGTGCCGGAGCGGCGGCGATCGGTGAGGGGGCCTTCGGTGAGGCCATAGACGAACTGTCGGACGAGGGGGTCGGTGGAGTCTTTCAATTGCTGGGGTGTACCGGAGATGATGAATTTTCCGCGGTCGAGGAGGACCATGCGGTCGGCGATGCGGAAGGCGGAGTCCATTTCGTGGGTGACGACGACGCTGGTCACGCCGAGCTTGTGGTTGAGGTCGATGATGAGCTGGTCGATTTCGGCGCTGGTGACGGGGTCGAGTCCTGCGGAGGGTTCGTCGTAGAAGAGGATTTTGGGGTCGAGGGCGATGGCGCGGGCGAGGCCGGCGCGTTTTTTCATGCCGCCGGAGAGTTGAGCGGGCATCTTGTCGGCATGCTCGCGGAGGCCGACCAGCTCGAGCTTGATCTTGACCATGATGTCGATGGTTTCTTCGGGCAGATCGGTGTGTTCGCGGAGGGGGAGGGCGACGTTGTCGGCGACGGTCATGGAGTTGAACAGCGCGCCGCTTTGAAAGAGGACGCCGATCGATCGGCGGTAGTCAGCCAGTTCCGATTCGGTCATGCTCGCGAGGCTTCGTCCGAGGCCGACGATGTCGCCGCCGTCGTAGGGGATGTTCCCGATCATCAGGCGGAGCATGGTGGACTTGCCAGAGCCGGAGCCGCCGAGAATGGCGAGCGTTTCGCCCTGCAGGACGTCCAGGCAGATTCTGTCCAGGACGGCCCGGCCGTCGTAGAGCTTCGTGACATCAATAACTCGGATGGCGGGATCGGGCATATCAATTTTCGATTTTCGATTTTCGATTTTCGAATGACGCGGAACGGCGAACCGAGCGGCGTGAGGCCACAACGATGGCGACAAGCTGATCGGCTTCATTCAACAGCATTTTGACGCGGTTCTCGGGCATCAGGCCAGCTTCGATGATCAGTTCCATCCAGTAAGCGCTCTCGTCGGCCTCCTCTTCGACCACCCCCAGCCTGGAAATGAACTCGGCTTTGGAGCGAGCTCGACAAGCGGAACGGTAGTTGGCGCCGACGGAAGTCCCCGATCGGACGAGCTGGTTGGCAAGCGTACGTCCGGTAATGCTGCGATCGAGCGAAGCCGCCAGTTGCATCGCACGGAGCGCGAACTGCTTGGTCCGGCGTTTCAGGTCAACTTCCTGCATGTGCTTCTCCATTCGAAAATCGCCATTCGAAAATCGAAAATCGCTACAGTCCCATCAGGAAGAATGCGGCGGTGAAGATCAAGTCTACCGCGATGAGTGCGACGATGGTCAGGACGACGGTGCGCGTGGTGGCGCTGCCTACGCCTTGGGCGCCGCCGGTGACGTTAAGGCCGAGGTAACAGGCGAGGGAGCTGATCAACATGCCGAAGACGCCGGCTTTGATCAGGCCCGTGTAGAAGTCGTTCAGATCGAGGATGTCGAAGGTGCGCTTGATGTATTGGAGGTAACTGACGCCGAGAAACGCATGCGACACGACCAAGCCGCCCAGGATTCCCATCAGATCGCCCAGGACGGCGATGCAGACCATCATGATGGTCGTCGCCAGGACGCGAGGCACCACGAGAAATCGGATCGGCGAGATGGCGTGAGCTTCCAAAGCTTCGATCTCCTCCGAGACGACCATGGTGCCGATTTCGGCAGCGATGGATGCGCCGGCGAAGCCCGTGAGCACGATTGCGCTGACCAAAGGCCCGAGTTCGCGGAAGACGGCGATGGAAATGATGTCTGGAATCGTCACAACCAGGCCGAATTGTCGGAGCGTGGGCGCCATTTGCAGCGCCAGAATCGAACCGATGCAGAAGAGCACCAGGCTGACGATGGGTATGCTGCGGACGCCAACGCGGTCCATCTGTGCGAAGAAATGGGTCCAGCCGAGCCGGCGGCCGCGTTTGGCAACGAGCGACCGGCGGGTTGCGAGCAGCGCATCCCATGTCAGGTAGCCCACACCGCCGATGAATTCGAGCACGCTGGCGACAGCGCGAACGGTGGCAGTGAAGGGCAGAATCAGCAGTCTCATGTGCAGATGCAACGATTGGCCCGCAGGCCGGGCCAAGCGAAGTTACTTCTCCAAAGCCTCTTGTTCAGTTCCTGTAATCTGGAAAATAGTATCGAGCCGAGCAATCTCGAGCAGGCCTTTGACGCGCGGCTGAAGGTCGGTCAGGGCAACTTGGCCGGGCTTGCCGACCTTCCGGACAGCTTCGACCAGAACGGCAATGGCGCTGCTATCCATGTATTGGACGTGGCGAAGGTTCAGAATGAGCTTCTTGGGGGCATGGCGGGCGATCAGATCCATCAAGGCGGCACGCAGGACAGGGGAATTGCCGAGGTCGACCTCGCCGATGATGCTGGCCACCAAAGCATCGCCGTTTTTTCGGACCGAGGAGATGAGGTTGGTGCGGATTGTCCGTTCGCTCATGGTGCCACTGTTTCAAAAAGACGGGCCACCCATGGTGGCCCGCGGGTTTTCGGATCACAGGTCAGCCGCAGTCTCGATTCCGGCGTCCCCGGCGTCGAGAGGCTTGTTTCCGGCGTATCATAGTCAGGATCATGCCGTCAGTCTGTGGGTGGAAGGCGATTTCATCCATCAACTCGCGAAGGCAGATCAAACCAATCCCGCCAGGTCGAAGCGGATCTTGGTCTCTTGGCGCCAGCGTCATTGGGTTCAATCGGTTGCCCCAATCGCGGATCGCAATGCGGATTCCGTCGGGCATTTTCTCCAGTCTAATTGCAATCGGCCTGCCAGTCGCCCCGCCGTACGCGTGGCGGAGAACATTGGCCAAGGCCTCGTTGGCACATAGCCCAATCTCGCCTTGGCTGGTTTCGTCGAACCCGCAACCCAGCGCGAAGGCTTCGACAGCGCGACGCGTGGGAGCCAGATTCTCCGCGTAGCTGTCGATCTTCAGCTCAATGCACCGTGGCGAATCGGCGTTTGTGGGATTGGACATGGCGGTCATGCTTGCCTCGTGGCGGGCTGGGTTGTGGGCCGGTGGCCGGTGAGCCACTGTTTCCATCGCTGAATGGCCGGCTGGCGGTCCGGCCGGTCGGCATAGAACTCATAATCGAGCGTCTGGCCGGTCAACTTCTCCAATGCAATGATCGCATAGAGGCGCACGGCCGAATCATCGCTGTCGAGGGCATCGATCAACCGCGGGATGGCGGCCACATCCTTGTCGCCAACCGCTGATTTCATGGCCGGAATCTTGTAGGCCGGATCCTGCCGGCCAAGCGGTGGCTCGGAGCGACCGCACGAGAGCGCGCATAGCGTCAAGGCAGGCACAAAGAGAACGGCAATGCGAGCGCTGCTGGCCATGAGAAAGTGAGTTCCACCGCAAATGCACGCCGTCACCGGCAACCGCGGACCGAGTCCGCAGCCGCAACGATGATAGGCGTTGTTACTCTGGATGTATCGTCGGTTTGGGCGCGTTTCCTGTAGCGATCCGTGGCGTCGTCAAGCAGCGGGGGTGCGGTTCAGGGGTCTTTGCGGCGTGGCGCGGCGGGCCTTTCCCCAGCGTTCGACCGGACAATGGCCATCGCCCGCACCGGCGAGGCGTCAACGCCCCTGAGTTTCAACGGCAACGCGACCAATGTGAACCGGCGTGGAAGCCGATGCAAGTTGGCCAAGGACTCGAGTATGACGATCTCGAAGCCCTTTTTGAGCAGTATCCGGTGGCATTGCAGCCAGTCGGCACCGGGGCCGGGGGTGTCCATGCCGAGCAGAGAGATCCGGCGTGAAGCGATCCACCGGGCGGCGTCTGGGGTCAGGCTGGGATAGCTCTCGAAAAAATCGGATCGGCCAAACCGGCGTCCCCAGCCCGTCCGATAAATAACTCTCGCGCCAAGCCCAAAAGCCGAACTGTGCCGCCGAAGCATCTGGGGCGTAATGGCTGTGCCCGGCTGCAGTGCCGAAGCCGGTGCGAGATCGACCAGCACCGCCGCCCCATAACACTGGCCCAAATCGATCCGGTCCGCTGTCCGCCCGCCCTTGTAGAAATGGTATGGGGCGTCCAAGTGCGTTCCCTGGTGGCTGCCCATGCTCAGCCTGGTCAGGTTGTAATGCTGGGCCGCGATCGTCGCGTGCGGCTCGATGCAAACCGGGGGGTCGCCCGGAAATGCGAGCTGCCCATGCTCAAGCGGATGCGACAGGTCAATCAGCCGGACCATGGCGGGGTTCTCCAGAAACAGCATTGCCAACCGACGATCGGCGATTGTCGGTTGGCAATGCATTGGCGACAAGCCAGGTTCATTTTTTCTCAACCACCCAGATATTGCGGAACCGCACGGGATTGCCGTGGTTCTGCAGATAGATCGGTCCAGCGTCGGGTGATTCCTTGTAGGGCGCCGCGGTCGTTGGGCCAGGCACTTGGACACGGTCATGGATCAGCACGCCATTGTGCTTCACAGTCAGCGTCGCGTTCCTGGTCTTTTTGCCATCGGCATCAAACATCGGCGCGGTGAAGTCGATGTCATAGGTCTGCCAGGTGAGGGGCGGGAAGCTCATCGGCACTTTGGGGACGCTGACGGTGTAGATTCCGCCGCACTCATTGTCCTTGGGCGGCAGGCCGAAGGAGTCGAGGATCTGGGTCTCATAGCGGCCCATCATATAGCAACCGCTGTTGCCGCGCCCCTGGCCGCGGTTCTTGGGTTCGTAGGGGATTCGGAATTCCAGGTGCAGCGAGCAGTCCTTGAAATTGCGATTGGTTTCGGCGCCCTCCATGAGGAGGCCTTCTTCGGTCATACGGCCGCCCTTCCATTGGTCGACGTTCTTGCCGTCAAAGAGGACCATTGCGCCCTCGGGGGGCTTGGCGTCAAGGGTGGGGCTTTTGCGTTCGACTTTTTTGAGCTTTGCGACTTCCTGGCCGTCGAGATTCACGACGGTCAGGGCGCCATCCTTGATCGTCACGGTCGCCTGCTCCGCGGCGAAAACCGCGGCGCCATCTTTCATCTGGCCATCGGCCTCGGGGAGTTTTTCGGGGGGGATCCATCCCTCCTCGCCGGGCAATCCGCCGACGAAACCGACGGCGTGGAACTTGCCTTCGCCGAGGGCGATGACTCGGGCGCCGACCTTCACCGTCTTCCCCTGGTCGCCGAGCATTTCGCCGGCGTATTCGCCTTGGATCGCGTAATCCGCATCGACCTTTGCGGGGTCTGCGGCCGGGGCTTTTTCCGCCCTCGCCGCAGCGCCCAACAGCATCACCCACGCGAAAGCCACCATCATATGCCACTGATTCATGTTCATCTCCTTGTTTTACGCATCACGTTTCAGATCAAACTGCGGCACGGCCATTTGTGCGCCGCCGCCGCGGTGGTAGCCAGGAAAGCCCGTCGAGTCGTTCCCGTGCTCTTTTTTTCGTTTTTCATGGTTGCTGCCAGACCTGTGTGTTGCTCGGGACGGATGAGCATGCACTCTAGCCTGCCTGGCGCGGAATTCCAACAGTGGGTGTTCCCGGACGTGCCGATAATCACCCACCAAAGCAGCCATCCGCCGGGGGCGTTAATTGGCATCTAAAGATCCTGTCCTTGCGATGCGATAGTAAGAATGCACCGGCTTTGTCATGCAAGGCAAGGGCAGAATGCCCAGGCGATCCGTTCGGCCGCCAACGCACCGGTGCGATTGAGGAGTAAGAAAATGCCAAGCCGCAACCTGCACCAAGACGGTTTCACCCTGGTTGAAGTGCTCATTGTGATAGTGATCGTCGGCATCCTCGCCGCGGTGGTCGTTCCCCGCTATTCCGCAGCCAGCGGAGATACCCGCGAGATCGCATCCAAAGAGCAACTCCGGCAATTGCGAACCATGGTCGAACTCTATAAGACCCAGCACGATGGCCAACTGCCCGACATCGTCACCGACTGGAGTTCGATGACCAAGGTCACCACGTACAAGGGCCGCAACGTCGGTCCGTACCTGGCTGCCGCGCCCAAGAACCCGATGAACGATCTGGACAAGGTGGTCAACGGCGACGTCACCAAGCCCGCCACCGGCCAGAAAACCGCGTTCATCTACGATTACAAATCCGGCGCCGGCAGCGGGCGAATCGTCGCGACGTCCGCGGATGGCCTGAGCCTCTTTTCCGAATAGCCGCCGCCCTCAATCGCGCTTCTTCCACGCCCGGAGGTAATCGACCGAGAACGTCGAGGGCAGATCCGCATCCTGCGGCATGCCAAACCATTCGGGCATCGTCTCGCTGTCGAAGATCAAATACAGCGGCTGGTGCCAATGCGTGTTCTGCACCGTGCGGACCCGCACGCCATCGACGTAATACCGGATTTCCTCCTTCGACCAGTCCAAACCGTAGACGTGGTCATCGTCCGCCAGCCGCCAGGGCGCGACCCACACGTCGTTAACCTGCCAATGCCGCTTTTCCTGGGGCGTGCGGAACACATGGACGGCCATGTTGTATTTCCGCTCGTAGTTCCCGGCTTTTCCGCCGATCTCGAAGACGTCGATCTCGGTGGAGAAGTCCGCTACGGAATCCTGCTGGAACCAGAACGAGCTTGAGCCGGCGGAATTCATGGGGCGGGCGCGCACTTCGTAGTAGCCGTAGCTTGAGCGGGCCTTCGTGTGCAGCGCGGCGGACGTGTAGTCGCGGTAGCCTTGCTTCTCAAGCTCGGGCGACAGCTTTTCCTTTCGCAGGGTCAGGTGGAGCTGGCCATCTTTGACCGTGACGTTCTTCTCGCTGAACGCCGCTGGCCGGCGGCCTTTCCACCAGTACATATTGAGCTGCCATTTGTCGGTGTCGAGAGTCGAGCCGTTGAATTCATCGGACATCGGCGGATAGAGGGCCCAATTGCCCTTGTTTGGCTGGTCGGAGAGGGGGCAGGCGTCGGTGACGCGTTTCGGCGGATCGTTTAACGGGCCGGCAAGGGTCCACTGTTTGATGCTCTTTTCATCGAACCTGCCGGCGGGCTGAGTCGCCGCCGCCCAGAGGACATTACAGATCAGCAGCATGAAAATGCAAGCACATCTCGACCATTGCGGCATAAGTGTACTCCCGAGCAACCGATCGCTTTACTTGATGCAGATCATAATCAGATCCGGGCTTTCTGGACGATCGTACGCCTGTCGGCGGTAGTCGCCGAAGAACTCGACGGCGGTGGCACCGGACTGGCGTGCCAATCGCTCAAGCTCGCCGCTCTCCAGGCCGAGGAATGGAACGCACTCGGTGCGCAGCGCCGGTTGTGAAAGCGCGTCGAGCCGCGTGACGAGCACATCGACAAAGCCCTGCGCGCCGCAGCGGTGGATGCCTTTGATGATCAGGCAATCGCCGCGTGGCAGTGAGGCGCGGACGCATTTCTGCCAGACTGGCTGGCCATCGGGCAGCGAGAAGAGATTGGGAACGTGGATGACGATCGAGCCGCCAGCCCGCACGGCAGACATCATGTGCCCGATGGCCACGGCGACGGTTTCATAATCGGCCGCCAACGCCAGGGAATTGCCGATGCACATCGCCACATCAAAGGAACCGGGTTGTTCGGCCGCCTGGTCGAATGGCCGAACAACCCAGCGAAGCCCGGCCGGCTCGCCATGGGTCTGGCGGCAGCGGCGGATCATGTTGGGGCTGATGTCAGCGCCTTCGGCCTCCAAACCCCAGGAGTGGAACATCGCGGCATGGCGGCCGGTGCCGCAGGCGATGTCGAGGATGCGTTTGGCGCGTACGCGATCGAAGAGCCAGCGGAAGAGGGACTGTTCGTTGCCGAGGCGCTTGGGCCAGTCGATGGTGGCTTCGTAAACGTCGGTCAGATCGTCGAAGACTTCGGCGGACATATGCAGCACCATAACCGGCCCGCGACGGAAACGGAACGAAGCTCCCGACATTCGGCTGGGCGGGGACGGTCTGCTCTTCCAATCGAATCACGAGAATCTAGAATCTAGAATCTATGGACCCCAACACGTACGAATCTCCCCTGGCCACGCGCAACGCCTCGCCCGAGATGCTCCGCCTCTTCTCCGCCCAGCACAAATTCAGCCTCTGGCGCCGCCTCTGGCTGGAACTGGCCCGCCACGAGCGTGACCTCGGCGTCACCCGGATCACCCCCGAAGCCCTCACGCAGATGGAAGCCAATCTCAACAACATCGACTTCCCAAAGGCCGCCGACTGGGAAAAGCGCCTCCGCCACGACGTCATGGCCCACGTCAGAACCTTCGAAGAGGCGGCCCCCGCCGCCAAAGGCATCGTGCACCTCGGCGCCACCTCTCAATATGTAGTAGACAACGCCGACCTCATCATCATGCGCGATGGGATGAAGCTGCTCTGTGCTCGCCTGGTCAACGCCATCGATGCCTTGGGTGATTTCGCTCTTAAATGGAAGGATTTGCCCACGTTAGGCTACACGCACTATCAGCCCGCCCAGCTCACGACCGTGGGCAAACGCGCGACCCTCTGGGCCCAGGACCTGGTCATTGACCTGGAGGAACTGGAGCACCGCATTTCCACGCTGAGGTTCCGGGGCGTCAAAGGCACCACCGGCACCCAGGCGTCGTTCCTCTGCCTCTTCGACGGCAACCACGAGAAATGCGACGAGCTCGACCGCCGGGTCACCGCGGGCTTCGGCTTCGCCGAGTCCTTCCCCGTCACGGGCCAAACCTACCCGCGGAAGATCGATGGCCAGATTATTTGCTCATTGGCAAACATCGCCACCTCTGTTCACAAGTTTTGTAACGACATTCGGTTACTGGCGGGCATGAAACAGATCGAGGAGCCGTTCGAAGCGGAGCAAGTCGGCTCCAGTGCGATGGCTTACAAGCGTAACCCCATGCGATGCGAGCGTGCGACCGGCTTGGCCCGTTTTGTTATCAGCCTCACCAATTCCGTTCTGCAAACCGCTGCCGAGCAGTGGTTTGAGCGTACCCTCGACGACTCATCCAATAAGCGGCTGACCATCCCCGAAGCGTTCCTAGCCAGCGACGGCTGCCTCCAGATCGTTGTCAACGTCGCCCGCGGGCTGGTCGTGTATCCCAAGACCATCGAATCCGCGGTCATGGCCGAACTGCCCTTCATGGCCACCGAGGAAATCCTTATGGCCGCCGTGCAGGCGGGGGGCGACCGTCAGGAACTTCACGAAGTCATCCGGCGCCACTCTTTGGCCGCGGCCGAACAGGTCAAACTCCATGGCCGCCCGAACGATCTCATCGAACGACTCCAGCGCGACAGCAGCTTCAAGGCCCTCGATATTCCCCAGCTTATCAGCCCTTCCCATTTTGTAGGCCGATCTCCGCAGCAGACGGTGAAGTTTCTTCAAGAGATCGTTGTACCCATCCGCCAGCGATACCAACCGCAACTCGGCCAGCGTGTCGAGCTTAACGTATAAAGCCTTTTGACATAACAACTTTTACACATATAAAGCATTTCCACAACTCGATCTGAAACAATTGCGAATGTTGCCCACTTTTTACTTGCCCAATCGTCCTCATGGAGTATGTTTGGTTAGGAACAGGCAGCCGGTCCCTTGGTTTGTAGTGTTGGGACGACTGGCAGGCACGTCAATAATGGAAGGGAGCCAGATGTTGTGGCTCTTCAGGAAATAAAATTTTCCAAAGTTGATGGGTTGCTGGTGTTTTCTGCTTGACCGGGTCCAATATATGGGCCATACTGCTGAGTTAACTGATGCGTATTAAGCCAACAAGCGTCAGGTTTATCTGACTGACCTGACATTAGTTTGGTGGTTTTGATAATAAGAGTGAGGATTGGGCATGGGCTTGTGCCTTGCTCAGGTGAGTGAAACCTTTCAAGGAGAGGGGTTTACCGTGGCTAAAGAAATTGGAGCAATCGTGAAGGGCCTCAAAAAACTGACTTTGGCGGCTGCGGCCGTCGTGGCGTTGGGTGTTTCGAGTAACAGCTTCGGCGGTGTGTTTGTTAACTTCAGCGCCGAACAAAGCACGCCGCTTCCGCCGTCTGTCCAGTACGACTCCGGCGCGCCGGTGCAGTTGTCGGAAGACGTTGGCGCGATCGGCGACGGCAGTCTGAATGCTCCCGGTCTCATCCTTACCGAGACCATCCTAGGCGTGACCACCCTGTATGCGGACGTCACCATGGACCTCAGTGGCCTCCAGGCCCTTGGCACTGCGGTGACCACCGTCATGGGGCCTGTGACGCTCGTGTCCCAGCAGCTCGATACCGGCACCTTTGTGTTCACGGCGACCGATAAGACCACCGTGCTCCTGGCCGGCAAGATCGAGAACGCTATCATCAACGGCCTGCAGGGCACCAACTCCGGTGGTGTCTTCAGCGCCAAGGTGACCTACGAAACCGGCACGATCGTCGCCGCCTTCCCGGCGGGCTGGCTCAAGGAAGGCGAGCTTTCTTGGAGCTTGCTGGACATCAAGCCTGTGCTTGGCACCACCGACACCCCCGGCGGCTTGGTCTTGAACGCCTTCAAGGCGAACATCATCGGTCAGTTCAGCACCCCGATTCCGGAACCCGCCAGCCTCGGCCTTCTGGCTCTGGCCGGTCTGTGCTTGTCCGCTCGTCGGCGCACCCGCTAAGCGATCGCGACCTCTCTCCTCAATTGTGTGATAACGAACTTGCATGCGAGCGCATGCAAGTTCTTTTTTTGCGCAGCGCGCTTCGACTTCCTCACTCAAGCGTATTCTTCCGCGTGGCGGCCGACCCACAGGCCCGCCCCCAAGCGTTCCCTTTTCGCCGTCACCAGCGTAAATTTCGCTTCGCTCAAGATTTAAACGCCATCAGCCGAAACTACTCTCGGGCGGCCCTTCATCCGCCCAACGGTTCTGCTGAAGAGCGGGTTCGCAGTGCCTTAAAAGTCGCGGCGGCTCAAGGAGTTGTATGCCTCGGGATATCCCTGTCGGGAACGGCCAGTTGCTCGTTGCTTTCGACAGCCAATATCAGATCCGCGATATCTACTTCCCCCACGTCGGGCAGGAGAACCACGCCGGCGCCGGGCCCTGCCACTTCGGCGTGTACGCCGACTTGCCTGGCCGATCCAAAAGCCGCCTCTTCTGGACCAGTGACCAAGGCTGGAGCATCCGCCAACGCTACCTGCGCGACACCCTCACCACCAGCGTCGCCCTCGAACATCGCGATCTGCGTCTCTCCTTGTACTGCAACGATGTCGTCGATTTCCACCGCCCCATCCTCGTGCGCAAGATCAAGGTCAAGAACCTTTCCGGCCGCGAACGGCTTGTCCAGATCATCCACCACCAAGACTTCAATATGTTCGGGATGAAGGTCGGCGACACCGCCTACTTCGATCCGGAGCTGCAATCGATCATCCATTACCGCGGCCAGCGTTACGTTATGGTCACCTTCTACGCGGATGGCGAACAGCGCATCGACGAATACGCGACCGGCACCAGCGGATTCCAGGGCGCCGAAGGCACGTGGCGTGACGCCGAGGACGGCCACCTCCAAGGCAATCCCATTTCCCAGGGGGCTGTTGACTCGACCATCGCTCACCACCTCCAACTCCCCGCCGAGGGCGAACGCACTATTTACATGGTCATCATCGCGGGCCAGTCCCGCGAAGAACTGATCGAGCAGCACAAGTGGCTCTCCAAAACCACCCCCCAAGGCGTCCTCGATCGCACCTCCAGCTACTGGCGGCTCTGGGTGGGCGGCACCAAGATCAACTTCGGCAACCTGCCACCGAAGGTCGTCGACCTCTTCAAACGCTCCCTCCTGGTGGTCCGCACCCAGATCGACAACGGTGGCGCCATCCTCGCCGCCAACGACTCTGACGTCATGCAATTCTCTCGCGACACCTATTCCTATATGTGGCCGCGTGACGGCGCACTCGTCGCCAACTCACTCGACCTGGCCGGCTTCCCCGACCTGGCCCGCTGGTTCTACACCTTCTGCAAAGACGCCATCACCCCCGAAGGCTATTTTCATCACAAGTACAACCCCGACGGTTCGCCCGCCTCGTCGTGGCATCCCTGGGTGCTCAAAGGCAACCGCGTCCTGGCAATCCAGGAAGATGAAACCGCGTTGGTCGTCTGGGCGCTCTGGCGGCACTATCACCGCTACCGCGACATTGAATTCGTCCGCCCCCTCTGGGTAGACCTCGTGCAGAAGGCCGCCGATTTCATGGTCAGCTACCGCGACCCCCGGACCGGCCTGCCGCTGCCCAGTTACGATTTATGGGAAGAGCGCTGGGGAATCCACACCTTCACGGTCGCCACCGTCTACGGCGCCTTGAAAGCCGCCCGCAACTTTGCCGTCTGCTTCGGCGATCGCGTCCGCGCCGAGTCCTATAACAACGCCGCCGAAGAAATAAAAACCGCCGCCGCCAAGTACCTCTTCAGCGAACGCCTCAACCGTTTTGTCCGCCGGCTGGTTCCCCTGGACAAGGCCGCTTCGCTTGATCCAACCGAAGCAACGGTCAACGCGGCCCCACCGGCTCAGCCGCCGCTCCATGACCTTTTCGAAGTCGATGAGGTCATCGATTCCTCGCTTTTCGGCATCTACAAGTTCCACCTTTTCGAAGCCACCGACCCTCGCGTCGAGTCAACCATGCGCGCCGTCGAAGAAGAGCTTTGGGTGAAGACCGCGGTGGGCGGCCTGGCCCGGTACGAAAACGACAGCTACCACCGCATCAGCAACGATATCGCCTCCGTCCCCGGCAACCCCTGGTTCGTCTGCACCCTGTGGCTCGCCGATTACCTCGTCACCCGCGCCACCACCCCGGCCGAACTGAAAGAGGCGTTGCCGATCTTCGAGTGGACCGCCAGCCATGCGTTGGAATCGGGCGTTCTGGCGGAGCAGGTCAACCCCTACACCAATGAGGCGCTGTCCGTCAGCCCCCTCACCTGGTCGCACGCCACCGTCGTCAGCACGATCATCAAGTACCTTGAGAAACTCGAGGAATTGCAGGTCTGCCAGCTGTGCAACCAGCCGATCTACCGCCTGCGCCGCCGCGGTCCCAGCGAAATCAAGAGCCAGGCGGCTTTCGATCACCTGGAAGCCGATTTCGATGTCGAAGTCGGCCGCGAGAACGTCGCCCCGGTCGGCCGCTTTGTCCGCCACGACGAGCATACCCACGACCCCTTCAAAGCCACCCTCGCGATCGACATTCGTGACTGCATCGGCTGCGAAATCTGTGTCGCCCATTGCGAGCAGGAGGTCCTGCGTATGGTGGACGGCAAAGCCCTCGTCGATAACCGCAACCTCAACCGGTGCGACCTGAACGGCCAATGCGTCGAGGTCTGCCCCACCAACGTCATCTCGTTGACCGTCCAAGCCACCGCCCCGCCAACCCCTCACGCGGAAAAGAGCATGGACGCAGTCTGACCGCCTCCCCCTCAGAAGCAGTATCGTATCCGGTATCTTGCTCGCTCGGGTGCCACTGGCGGGTTGCTGCCAGTGTTGGATTCCCCAGACGACACACGGGCGGACAAGCCGCCGCTGCCACCCTTCTATCCGGTTTTAACACGGCTTCTCACGACCCGGCCCGCAGCACTCCCATGCCCGCTTTCGGCCGCATCTGGTTGACCTTGCCCCACAACTGCCCATCTCTTTCCAGGAATTTTACCAGTCCGCCCGTAGACAGCCCCAGCAACTCCGCCGCCTCCGCCACTCGCCACCCCGTCGCCGTCAGCACATCCAGCACCAGCCCCATCACCGCCGGATAACGGTCACTGGTCACCGCCACCCGCAGCGTCCCCTGTTCGCGGACGATCTGCTCCAGCCACGCCGGCCGAACAAAGCCAGCCACCTCAACCCGCTGGCGCACGTCGAGCGCCAGCCGGTGTCGCAGGCGTCGCACCGCCTTAACCCGGTTCTGGTGTTGCGAGCGCAGTTCGCCCGCCTCCCCCGTCAGGCCCGTCGGCAGATGGGTCACCCGCACGGCCGAACTGGTCTTGTTTCGCTTCTGCCCCCCCGGGCCAGGCCCGCGGAACGCCTCCCACCGGCACTCCGCCAGCAATTGCTCGTCGCTCATCGTCCGCGGATCACTCATATCACACTCAACCGATCAGCCCGCCTTATTCTACCCGCTCACCGTCCGCCGTTCCTCAGCAAAGGCCTTATCACGCGGCTTTGCGGCATGATTTGAGGCTCTTCGAAAGTTTGCCCTTTATTCCCGCTTGCCTATTCGCCCTATCCTCCCCAGGTATTATGGATGGACCGGCACGCAGCCGCGTGTAGAATGTGTGCGATTGGGTGTCGATTTCTCGTCGCTTAACAGGACAACTATGGCTTCGGTTTGCTTCTATTTTCAGCTTCATCAGCCTTATCGTCTCCGCCGCTACAGCGTTTTTGATACCGATCGCAACTATTTCGACGAGCAGAAGAACGCCGAAATCATCCGCAAGGTCGCCCACAAATGCTACCTGCCCGCCAACCGGATGTTCCTCGAGATGCTCCGCCAGCACGAAGGCCGCTTCCGCATCGCCTACTCCATGACCGGCGACATTATCGAGCAGATGCAGCTCTATGTCCCCGAAGTCCTCGATACCTTCCACCAGCTCAACGCCACCGGCTGCGTCGAGTTCCTCAACGAAACCTACAACCACTCCATGGCCTTCCTCTATTCCCGCGAAGAGTTCCGCGCCCAGGTCGAGTTGCACCGGCAGCTCATCAAGAAGCTCTTCAACCAGGAACCCCGTGTCTTCCGCAACACCGAGCTGATCTATAACAACGACGTCGCCCATTTCGTCAGCCACATGGGCTACGATGCGATCATCACCGAAGGCGCTGACCACATCCTGGGCTACCGCAGCCCCAATTTCGTCTACCGCCCACCCCACTGCCCCAATTTCAAACTCCTGCTCAAGAATTACCGCCTCAGCGACGACATCGCCTTTCGCTTCTCGAACCGCGGCTGGAGCCAATGGCCCCTCACGGCCGAGAAATTCGCCCGCTGGATCAACCAGATCAACGGCAACGGCTACATCTGCAACATCTTCCTCGACTATGAAACCTTCGGCGAGCACCAGTGGGCCGATACCGGCATCTTCGATTTCCTCCGCCATGTCCCCGAAGAGATCCTCAAGCACCCCGACAACGACTTTCTCACGCCCTCGCAGGTCATCGACCGCTACGACGCCGTCGGCGAACTCGACGTCCCCCATATGATCTCGTGGGCCGACACCGAACGCGATCTGTCGGCCTGGCTCGGCAATGCGATGCAGTCCAACGCTTCCCACGAGCTCTACAAGATCGAGGGCCTCCTCAAGGAAAAGGGCAATCCCCAGCTCCTGACCGACTGGCGCAAGCTGACTGCCAGCGATCACTTCTATTACATGTGCACCAAGTACTGGGCCGACGGCGACGTTCACAAATACTTCAGCCCCTACGAAAGCCCCTACGACAGCTATATCAATTTCATGAATGTGCTGGATAACGTTCGCGCCCGCTCGCGGGATTGACTGGCACGGCCTATCCCCGAGGCGTTGCTACCGAGCTCGCGAGTTGTAGTTTTTGTGGCTCGCATCGAGCATCTGCGTCGCCCGCAGCGGATCGTCAGATCTAACACGCTGCGCCGGGTTCGTCGTTCTCCCCGCCCCCAAGCCGCCACAGCCCAACATGCCAAGCAACACGCCCCCGAGAATAAGCCACGTCGACAACCAGGCTCGGCCATTATGCATGCCGACATCCTACGGTGGGCGGCGGTGCTGTCCACCTAAAACTCGCCGGATTTACCGCCGCGGCAAAAGAACCCTCACCGTTCGGTGAGGGTGCATACATTCTTCATCCAACCAAGGCGCCGCTATAGCTTCAGCACCGCCGTCTTTTCCCAACCCTTGGCGCTCTCCGCCGCCTTCAAAATCACCTCCAGGACCTTGCGCCCCTCCTCCACACTGTGCATCGGCCGCTTGCCCTGCTGCAGACACTCGGCAAAGTGCCCGATCTCCGCTTCGAACGTGTCCACCGGGGTAAAGTCGCGCTTCGCCGCCGTCTGAAACCCCTTCGGCCGGACGTACATCGTGTCGTTCGACCCGTAAATCTCGCCCTTCTCGCCGACGACGTGAATGTGGTGCGTCTCGGCCGGTAGATTGATCGCCCAACTGGTAAAAATCTCGCCGATCGCGCCATTGGCAAACCGCATGGAGACGCTGGCCATGTCCTCGCCGTCGATCTCGTTGTTGAATCGGCCCATCTGTGCCTTGATGTCCACCGGCTCGGCCCCGGCCAAATGCAGCATCCGGTACGTCGGATGATACCCCGTATCGATCAGCTCGCCGCCGCCCTGGGTCTTGAAATCGGCTCGCCAGCCCCACTTTTCGCGTTTTCCGGCGACAATGAAGCAGTCTTGGCTGCGCAGCCAGTAGACGCGTCCCAGCTCGCCGGATTCGATCATGCGTTTCGCTTCCTGCACCACCGGCATGAAAAGCTGGTTGTGGGCGGACATATACGTCACGCCGGCCTTCTCCACCGCCTTGGCGATCACGTCCGCTTCCTTCAGCGACATGCACATCGGCTTCTCGCAGATGATGTTTTTCCCCGCCGCCGCCGCATCGAGAATCGCCGGCGCATGCAGATGATGCGGCAAACAGATGTCCACCGCGTCGATATCGTTCGCCATCTCCTTGAGCATCTTCTTCCAGTCGCCGAACTGCCACTCGACGGTGCCGAGTTGCTCGCTGCGTTTCTTCATGTTCTGTTCGTTGATATCGCACAGCGCTACGACCTTGATCTTGTCGGCGTGCTTCAGGTATCCCTTCGCATGGGCCTGTGAGATCCCGCCCGGCCCGATGATCGCGACGCGCACAATGCCTTTTATTTTCGCTGGCATAATCGTTCTTCCTTTCTCCTGGGTGGTTCAGGGGGGAATCGTATGCCCGGCGGGGGGCTCTCGCAAGCGGATGCAGGGCAGCAAACCCCACTGTAGGGACGGCCCGAGAATGCGATTGCCCTGCAAGCCCATGGGCGTCTCGTGCGAATGGTCCGGCCATCCGGTATGATGGTGGTATGGCCGCCCATTTCCTCCGACGGGCTTCCAGGATTCTGCTCGTTCTGTCGCTCCTCTTTTCTACAGCGACGGGCTGTATCTGGGTTCTCAGCTACTGGAGGGAATGCTACTTCTGGTACAACGAACCACAAGGGTACCCAACGACCGGGTTCTATCTTCATATCGCGGTCCTCCGTGGCGACTTCAGCGTGGAATCGCCCGGATTCACGCTGCTTGGTGCACCCTGTTCCACGGTTTTCTTCGTTTGGATGGTCCTGCCTGCAGTAGCTGCCCTGTGCCGCCTGCGTCGATGGCGACACCGCCATAATTCACCCGGCTTTCCTGTTACGATTGTCAGGAAATGATGCGAGATCGTTCCCGGTTGTTCTCGGCAGGGACTCGGCCTTGTACGCGCGGTCACGCGCGCCAGATCGTCCCGCGGCCGCCTTGCATGTGGCCGTTCACAAGGCGAAGATCGGCGGCATGAAGAAGCCGCGCCAATCCAAAGGCAAGACAAAGCAACCCCGGCGGATCTCCGAGGACCAGTACTACCTGAACATCGCCCGCGAGGTCGCCGCCCGAAGCACCTGCCTCCGCCGGAAGTTCGGCGCCGTCATCGTCAAGAGCAAGCAGATCATCTCGACGGGCTACTGCGGCGCGCCGCGCGGCACCGCCAACTGCTCCGACATCGGCGCCTGCCTCCGCAACCAGCTCGGCGCCAAGCCCGGCGAACATTACGAATGGTGCCGAAGCGTCCACGGCGAGGCCAACGCCATTATCCACGCCTCGCGCTTCGACATGATGGGCGCCACGCTCTACCTCGTCGGCCTCGAGGCATCAACCGGCCAAATCGTGCCCGACGCCGAGCCTTGCCGAATGTGCAAACGCATGATCATCAACGCCGGCATCGACCGCGTCGTCATCCAACTCGACAAAGGCAGAATCCGCACCGTCCAGGTGGAAGAGTGGATGAAGAACAACCTTGGGGAGTACAAGAAGGTCAAGGGGAAGCTGGTGCCGGTAAAACCCGAAGGTTACTGATCGCCCCCATTCGAGAATCTAAAATCGAAAATCGAGAATCCTAAAGGTCCTCCCGCCCGAAGTATTCTTCCTCCAACTGTCCCAGTTTCTCCGTCAATCCCTCGTATTCATCCTGCAATTCCTGCGCGCGCGACGGATTTCGAAACATCTCGGTGTCCGCAAAGCTCGCCTGGCACGCCGCCAGCTCCTTTTCGGTCTTGCCGATCTCCTTCTCAAGTTGCTCGGTGCTCAGAAGCCCGAACGGCCGTTTATAAGGATTATCCTTCCGGGGGGTCGATTTCGCCCCCGGCTTTGGGTTCTCTTTCGCCGCCCGTTTTTCCGCCGCTTCCTGCTGGCTGGCTATCTCCGCCGCCCGCTGCGCCTGCTCCTGCTGCTTCCGCGCCCACGCCGAGTAATTCCCCTCACAATCGACCACCGCCGGCGGCCGAAACACCAGCATCCGCTTCACCACCTTGTCCAGGAAGTATCGGTCATGGCTGACACACAGAATTGTCCCCCCAAACTGCCCCAGCGCCGCCTCCAACGCCTCCCGCGACGCGATATCCAGGTGATTCGTCGGCTCATCCAGCAGCAACACGTTCGGCCGGTCCAGCAATAGCTCCGCCAGCCTCACCCTCGCCCGCTCCCCGCCACTGAGAAGCCCGATCGGCTTGTGCACATCATCGCCCCGATACAACATGAGCGCCAGAATATCGCGAACCTCTTTTTCCTTCGCATCCCGCCCCTGGCGAACCTCCTCCAGGATCGAATTCTCGGGGTCAAAATCATCCAGCCGCTGGTCGTAGTACCCGATGTTCAGATTCGCCCCCCATTTCACATCCCCCGCGTCCGCGTCATTCTCGCCCAGCAGGACCTGCAACAGCGTCGTCTTCCCGGACCCGTTCGGCCCGATGATCCCGATCCGCTCCCCGCGGTTCACCAGCAACGAAAAGCCCTGCCACAGCTTGTTCTGGCCATATGCCTTGCACAAATCCCGCAGCACCAGCACCTGGTCGCCCGCCCGCCGGTCCGTGTTCAGCGACAGCCGAATGTGGTGATCCGCCGACACCTTCCGGATCATCTCATCGCTTCTCATCATCCGCTGCAGCCGGGTCTGCCGCCCGCGCGCCTCTTTGCTGCGCTGGCCCGCGCCAAATCGCCGGATGAACTCCTGCTGCTTCTCGATGTACGCCTGCTGCTGTTCGTACTGCCGTTCCTGCGTCAGTTCGATCAGCTCCCGCTGCTGCACAAACGCCGAGTAATTCCCCGGAAAACTATCGATGTGCAGGTCATGCAGCCACACAATGCGCGTCGCCAACCGATCGAGGAGAAACCGATCATGACTGACCAGAACCACCGCCCCCTTGAACGACAACAAATACCGCTCCAGCCATTCGATTGCGTTCAAATCCAGATGATTCGTCGGCTCATCCAGCAGCAGCAAATCGGGCTCGCTGATCAGCAGCCTCGCCAGCGCCAACCGCGACCCCTGCCCCCCCGACAACGTCTGCACATTCTGCTCCCAAGTGATCCGCTCCAGCCCCACCCCCAGTAGCGTCGCCTCGAGCTTATGCCGCCACGCATACCCCCCCGCCAGGTCAAACTCATGCTGCGTATGCTGGTACTGCCTCAGGACCTTCTGCAGCTCATCGCCCTCCTTCCCCGCCATCTCATGCTCCAGCTCCCGCAGCCGATGCGCAAGCTGATGCAGCTCCGCAAACGCCAGCTCCGCCTCATCAATAACCGTATTTTCAGGATCAAACACCGGGTCCTGCGTCAGATACCCGATCCGCGTCCCCTTGCTGATCGCGACTGTCCCCGTATCCGGTATAACCTGCCCCACAAGCACCTTGAACAGCGTCGTCTTCCCGCTGCCGTTGGCCCCGATGAACCCGATCCGCTCGCCCTCATAAATCGTCAGGCTCAGCTTATCGAACAGAACCCGCTTGCCGAAGGTTTTCTCGATATTGTCAAGCGACGCAATGGCCATCGGTTATCACGCAAACAATCCAGCCAGCGGGGCGGCACGATCCGCCACGCCGCTCACACAAGAACGCCACCCTTGTCGAGGAAAACAACCCGTCTGTCAACCGCCCGGTTTGCCCCGGTGGGACAAACCATGTTAGAATCCACAGATATTGACAATTGGTCCAGGGCATTCATCCCCCTGCTGTCACTGATCTGGCTTCAACCGGGCAGTTGTATGGAAGGCGAGCATCCATGTCGCAGACTGTCATTCTGACCTCTCCAGCACTTCCCCCCACACCAGCCCCACCCACCACCGCCCGCGTCGCCTGGGTCGATTACCTCAAGGGAATCACCATCTTCCTCGTCGTCGCCGGCCACGGCATCGGCGGGCTGCATACCGCCGGGATCGTGCCCGATGCCGCCTTCAACTACCCCTATCGCTGGATTTACGCCTTCCACATGCCCGGGTTCTTTCTCGCGGCAGGGCTCTTTGCCTCCCGCTCCCTTCGCCACGGTTTCGCCGAATTCCTCGACGGCAAACTCCGCGGCATCGCCTATCCCTATCTCCTCTGGTCCGTGATCCAGTGGGCTTCTCACATGGTCATGGCCTCGCACACCAATACCCCTCCCGACCGCTTCCAACTGCTCAAGCTGTTCTACGTCGCCCCCATGAACTTCTGGTTTCTTTACACCCTGTTCGCCATCCTCATGGTCTACGCCCTGTTCACCCACCTGCGAATCGGCCCGCCAGTGTTCCTGCTCATCGCCGTCGCCTTGCACCTCGGCTCTTCGACGCCGCCGGATTGGTTCTGGGGGCTCGGTTTGGCCGTGGCCTCAAACCTGCTCTACTTCGCCATCGGCGTCGTCCTGAGCGACAAGCTCAATTCCCTCGCCGCCACTGCTTCTGTCTCACTGCTTCTCGCTCTGGCTACAGCCTGTTTCACACTGATGTCGGTGGCCGTCTATTGCGATGTCTCCCACCGCTTCCCCTTCGCCCGCGCCGTTCCAGCTCTGCTCGGAATCACCGCCCTTTTCTCGATATCCGCAGTGCTGGCCGTTCGCCGCAAGCTCATCGGGATCAGCTCATTGGGCGTCTTGTCCATGGAGATCTACGTCGCCCACGGCCTCGCCTTGGTCTTCACCCGCGTCGCACTGAGCAGAATCCTCGGCATTCGCTCCTGGCCGGTCTATGTCATCGCCGGCATTAGCATGGGAGTACTCGCCCCAGTGGCGCTCGCCTGGGTATGCAACAAAACCGGCTTCCCTTATCTCTACAGACTGCCCCGCAAGCTCAAGCCCACCGCCCCCTTCGCTCTCCCATAGCACGCCCTTCGCACTGCCGCACCTTACTCCATCTCGCCGCCCTTCCCACGACTTGGCGTTATTCACCGCAATGCGTAAGATTTTGACCGTTTCTTCTATCCGGAAAGGATAAGGGTACGACCCAATGGCTATTACCTATGACGATTTTGCGAAACTCGAGTTACGCATTGCTACCGTTCTGGAATGCAGAATACACCCCAACGCCGATAAGTTGCTTGTCTTGCAGATCGACCTCGGCGGTGAGAGACGTCAGATCTGCGCCGGCCTCCGAGCGTACTACCAGCCGGAACAGTTGACCGGCAAACAAGTCATCGTCGTCGCGAACCTCGAACCCAGAACGATGCGTGGCGAAGTCAGCCAGGGTATGCTCCTGGCGGCCACTGACGCATCCAATCCCGACCCCGCTGCGGCCCGCGTCATCATCGTCTGCCCCGTTGACACCGTCCCACCCGGCAGTGTCGTCAAATAAGCGCCGCACTCAGCACTCCCCCAATGCTCCGCGAACTCCACATCTCCAACCTCGCCGTCATCTCCGACGCTCGCATCGAGTTGGCGTCCGGACTCAACTGCTTCACCGGAGCCACCGGCGCCGGCAAGAGCCTCGTCATCGGCGCCATCGAACTCCTCCTCGGCCTCCGCAGCCCGGCAGAGATGCTCCGCCCGGGCGCCGAGGAGGGGCGCGTCTCCGGCGTCTTCGATGTCCACGACAAATTGCTCCTCCAGCGCATCGAGCAAGCCGCCGACGTCCAACTCCAGAACCACGCCCCCGAAATCCTCGTCACTCGCCGACTCTACGCCTCCGGCCGAACCTCCATCAGCCTCAACGGCCAACCCATCACCTTCGCCATGCTCAAGACCGTCGCCGAGTTCCTCGTAGACGTCCATGGCCAGCATGACCACCAGTTCCTCCTTAAACCCTCCAACCAGCTCGATGTCCTCGACCAATACGCCGACCTCTGGAACCTCCGCCGCGACTACCACGCCGTCTACCAACAGCTCCAGCAGTCCCGCAAACACCTTGATGAACTCACCGCCAACCGGACCCTCCGCCAACAACAACTCGAGCTCTACCGCTTCCAGGCCGACGAGATCGACAACGCCGAAATCGCCCCCGGCGAATACGAAGAGCTTACCGCCCGCTCAACCGTCCTGGCCAACCTCGAGAAGCTCAAGAAAGAAGCCTCCGCGACCCACTTCGCCCTCTACGAAGCCGACGGCGCCGTTCTTGAACGCCTCAAAATGATGGTCGCCGTCCTCGCCGAACTCGCCAACCTCGACGCCCAACTCAAAGACGTTTCCACCGGCCTCCGCGACGCCACCATCCAACTCGAAGAAGTCGCCTTCGACCTCTCCCGTTATCTCGACCGCCTCGACCTCGATCCCTCGGAACTGGCCGAGGTCCAGGAACGCCTCAACACCCTCAACCGCATTCTCAACAAGTACGGCCAAACCGCCGACGCCACCCTCGCCTATCGCGCAGAGATCGGCCAGAGAATCCACGACCTCGAACGCGCCACCGACGACCTCGCCGCCCTCCAGAAACAAATCGAACCCCTCAAGAAACAGCTCAAATCGATGGGCCAATCGCTTTCCGCCGCCCGCCAGGCCGCCGCCAGGAAACTCTGCCCCCTCATCATCAAACAATTGGCCGAACTCGGCATGGAAAAGTGCACCTTCACCGTCGCCTTCTCCTCACCGCCACCTGCCGACGGGCTCGACTTCCCCGCCACCCCCTTCGGCCTCGATCAAATCGAATTCACCACCCAAACCAACCCCGGCCAGCTCGCACTCCCATTGCGCAAGATTGCCTCCGGCGGCGAACTCTCCCGCATCATGCTTGCCCTCAAAGGCATCCTCGCCCAGACCGACCGAACCAGCGTCCTCGTCTTCGACGAAATCGACGCCAACGTCGGCGGCCGGCTCGGCTCCATCATCGGCACCAAGCTTCGCGACCTCGCCAACCACCACCAGGTCCTCTGCATCACCCACCTGCCCCAGATCGCCGCCTACGCCGACCGCCATCTCACCGTCCGAAAAACCGTCGCCGGAAAATCCACCGAAACCACCGTCCGAACCATCACCGCCAACGACCGCATCGAGGAACTGGCCGAAATGATCGGCGGCCAACACGTCACGCAAACCACCCGCGCCCAGGCAAAGGAACTGCTCGACAGCGCCAGCCCCCCACCCAAAGGCAAAAAAGTCAAGGGCCGCTGATCAGCGCCGCCTTCGCAACACCACCATCGCCACCACCAACGCGATCGGAAACACCAGCCCCCTTAGATACGAGAAGTACGCTTGAATTCGGTAGATGCTCCCCAATGACCCCACACCGATGAACCGATAAGTCGCGATCCGCGCCACAAAAGCCGCCGCCATTACCACCACGATCAAAGCGCAGATCAGCACCGCCGACAACGCCGCCGGCCGATCCGGGCTCAAGAGCGCCGGCCCCCGTGCCGGGTTCGACGCGTAAAACAACAGCCCCACCAGCAGAAGCACAAACACCGTCAACCCCACGCCTGCGCCGAGCAACGCCTCCAACTCCGACGCGATCGACAGCCAGCTCACGACCACCACCGCCACCGACTCCGCCAGCATCGTGCACGCCGACACCAGACTCAAGATCAGCATCCCCCCGAGCAGCCACCTCACCCGACCCGCCCGCGTCTCCAACTCCCCCTCCCGCCCATATTCCATCACCGGCAGCGGCACCGCCTCTTGCTCAATCATCGTCCCACGACCTTCGCGTGATTCATCGTTCATCATTCATCCCTCATCATTTCCCGCCAGAAACTCCGGAATCGCCTGCAACTGCCCCCCCCGATCCACGCACGCGATCGTCGTGTGCCCCTCCGCCAGAACAGTCTGGCCCCGCTTCAATTCATAGGTATGCTCAATCTTCACCGCGGTCTGCTTCGCAATCCGCGTCCGCAGCACCAGCTCATCATCGAACTTCGCCGCCGCTCGATAGCGGATCTCCGCCTTCACCACCACAAAGAACACGCCCGCCTTCTCCAGATCCGCGTAGCTATGCCCGATCGCCCTCAGCAGCTCAATCCGCCCCATCTCAAAATACTGCAAATAATGGCTATGGTGCAAATACCCCATCGGGTCGCACTCCGGATACCTGACGCGAATGCTGATCGCATGTTCCATCATTCTCACCCATTCTACGCCCCCGCCCACACCATCGACAGGGCACCCATCGGCGCCTGCAACCCGGCGATTCCGTCCCCGAACTGCATTTCCCGCAAATTGACATCGCCCGCCCGCCGGAGTATAAACGCCTCCAAGTCCTCAGGGTTAACTCCGGGAAGACGCGGTCAGGGCAGCTCGGAATCGCAAGTTCGCTTACCGCCTCTAAGGAGATCGCACTCATGACCTGCTTTCGCACGTGGCCGTGCCTGTTGCTATGCGCGACCCTCGGCGTCTTCGGCCATGCCGCCACTCCGCGTGAAGAAGCCTCGCTCGACTTCCGCGCCATCGTCAACAAGGCCAAGGACAAGGTTTTCCCCGCCGTTGTCTTCATCCGCTGCATCAACGAGAACTACGAGCGCGGCGAAAAGGCCTCCAACTCCTCCGCCGGCAGCGGCGTCCTGATCTCCGAGAAAGGCGAGGTCCTCACCAACTGGCACGTTATCGACAAGGCCATCGAGGTCCGGTGCCTTCTGTTTGATGGGCAAGCCATCGAAGCCAAAGTCGTCGGCTCCGATCAGGACACCGACCTGGCCTTGCTTCAGCTCAAGCTGCCCGACAATGCCCCTTCGCTCCCCCTCGCGACGATCGGCGACTCATCCGTCCTTAAAGAAGGCGATTTCGTCATGGCCATGGGCGCGCCATGGGGCCTCAGCCGCTCCGTCTCCATCGGGATCATCTCCTGCTCCCAGCGATTCCTCGAGAACAGCTCCGAATACTCCCTCTGGCTCCAGACCGACGCCGCCATCTCCCCCGGCAACTCCGGCGGGCCGCTGGTCAACACCGACGGCCACGTCATCGGCCTCAACGCACGCGGCTCGCTCATGGGCGGGGACATGGGCTTCGCCATCCCCTCCCAGACCATCCAGATCATCGTCCCCCAGCTCCGCGAGTTCCACCGCGTCAACTGGAGCTTCACCGGCCTTCATCTCCAACCGCTCAGGGACTTCAACCGCAACATTTACTTCGAGGGCACGCACGGCGTCATCGTCTCCGACACCGACGCCGACAGCCCCGCTCGAACCGCCGGCATCCTCCCCCGCGACCGCATCGTCAAGATCAACGGCCAGTCCGCCACGGCCATCACCGAGGAACAACTCCCCGCACTCCGCCGAAGCCTCAGCCTGCTCCCGAAGCTCAAACCCGCGACCATCGAACTCGAACGCAATGGCAAGCTCCTCTCCGTCCAGCTCACCCCCCGCGAAAAAGGCAAGGTCCAAGGCGAAGAACTCAGCTGCCCGCGATGGGATTTCACCGTCAAGACCATCAATGAGTTCGATAACCCCGAGCTCTACTTCCACCAGAAGACCGGCGTCTTCGTCTTCGGCATCAAGTACCCGGGCAATGCGTCGCAGTCCGGGCTCCAAGCCCGCGACATCCTCCTCAAGATCGACAACAAGCCCATCGCCACCCCCGACGACGTCAAGTCCATCCACCAGCAATCACTCAAGAACCTCAACGACAGCCACCGACTGGTCCTGACGGTGCTGCGCAACGGCCTGATGAAACAAGTCGTCATCGATATCTCTCGCGACTACTCCAAGGAGTGATCATGACCCCCACAACAAAGTGGACGTGCCTCGCCCTGACGCTGCTCCTGTCCATCTCCAGCGCACCCGCCGCCGAGACTCCGCTCACCCCCGATCAGCAGCTTGCCATCGTTCAATCCCTCGCGCCATCCGCCGTCACGGTCGAAATCACCCTTCAGTACGACAACGGCGAGGCCCCCTACGGCTCCGGCTGGTCCACCCGCTGCCCCAACTGCGGCCAATACCACGGCGAAGACACCGAACGCTACGTCCAGGATGAACGGCCCATGGAACTGCCCGGCCTCCTCATCGCACCCGACCGCGTCATCACCGCCGACGTCACGCTGCACAAGCGATTCATCAAATCGATCGCCGTCCGCTCCGGCAATCGCCTCGTCCCCGCCGCCCCGGCCGCCTACGCCCGCGAGCACAACGCCCTGTTCCTCGAGCTTAAGCAGCCTCTGCCGAACGCCAAGGCCCTCGCCTTCGACGCCGCACGCAAAGGCCCCTATCTGACCGTCACCCGCGCCCAGCTCAACGGCGACTGGTCCACCACCATCCAGCCACTCGGAATCAAAAGCACCGCCACCGACAGAGGCCGCAAGTTCGTCTCCGTCGGCTCCTATGCACTGGTCGTCGACCAGAGCGGCGTCCCCGTCGGCCTGTGCATGAATGACCAGATCCCCCCGAACGATTCATGGAAAGGCACCCCCACCAATTGGCCGACTTTTTCCGCACAGGAGATCGACGGCATCCTCGGCAACCTCGAAGAACAGGCCGCCTCGGCCATGCTCCGCGTCGCCCTCAGCTACCGCAGCCCCAAGGCCTCCTCCGCCCGCGATCGATACATGCCCCGCGACGAAGACGAACGCACCACCCCGCGAAACGTCGCCGGCATCCTGCTCGATAACCAGCGGATCATGATTCTGGCCAACCTCAAGTCCGGCACCACCGCGCGCCTTCAGCGCATCATGGTCTACCCCGGCCAAGGCGCCGCCGTCCCCGCCAAGTTCAGCCACACGCTGTCCGACCTCGGCTGCTTCATCGCCACCCTCGATAAGCCCCTCCCCGGCATCCCCACCCTCTCGACCGCCGACATCCGCACCCACGCCGACCGCCTCGTGTTCTGCGTGGAAGTGCGCGTCAACGGCGAGAAACGTACCGCCTATTTCGGCCACCGGCGCATCGCCAGCTTCGAGCTCGGTTTCCGCCGCCAGATCACCCCCCAACTCCCCGGCCGTGGCCAGCAGCAGCCCTTCCTTCTCGACGATAGAGGCTCGATCCTGGCCATCCCTGTCGCCCGCCGCGAGAAGCTTTCACTCGAGGAGCGTTACAGCTACAACTCCAACAACCTGTCCCTGCTAGCCGCCTCCGACATCGCCCGGACACTCCAGGATCTGGCCGCCAATTCGGACCCGGCCAACGTCCCGCTCAGCGATGCTGACGAAAGCCGCCTGGCGTGGCTGGGCATCGAGCTGCAAGGCCTTACGCCCGAACTGGCCCGCGCCAACAACGTCTCCGACCTCACCACCGACGGCCAATCCGGCGCGCTGGTCACCTTCGTCCACCCCAATTCTCCCGCCGCCAAGGGCGGCATCGGCGCCGGCGACGTGCTGCTCCGCCTCCACGCGGCAGGCCAGCCCAAGCCCGTCGATGTCCGCATTGAAGACCGGCACGACACCGAAAGCTTCCCGTGGGACCGCATGGACGAGGTGTCTGAGCAGTATTTCGACCAGATCCCCAAGCCCTGGCCGTCCGTCGACAACTCCTTCAACCGCATCCTCACCGAGCTGGGCTTTGGCAAGAGCTTCGTCGTCGAATTCGTCCACGAGGGGAACACTGTCAAACACCCGTTCACCGTCATCGCCGGCCCGACCCACTTTGACTCCGCCCCACGCTTCAAGGCCGACGCCATCGGCCTGACCGTCCGCGACCTGACCTACGAGGTCCGCCGCTACTTCCAACGCAAGGACGACGACCCCGGCGTGATCATCTCCAAGGTCGAACAAGGCTCCAAAGCCTCGACCTCCGGCCTGAAACCCTACGAGATCATCACGCACGTCAACGACCAGCCGATCGCCACGGTCAAGGATTTCCAGAAGCTCACCGAAGGCCAAACCAACCTGCGCCTCTCCGTCAAGCGTATGGCCAAAGGCCGCCAGGTAATATTCACGCTCCCCGCGCGTCCCAGCCCCGCAACTTCCCCCGCAAGGTAGGCCCCGGATGCTCTCTCACCGCGCGCCCCGTCTGCGCCTGCCCAGCATCCCCGCCAACACCCACGCCTTTTACAGGGCCGCATAATCATCGCCCATCGGATCGCACTCCGGACGCCCGACGCGAATGCTGATCGTATGTTCGGTCATTTCCCGCCTGCTCCGCTCATTTCCGACAACAGCTTGAAAAAGCCCCGCTTCCGCTCCGATCCATCCGCCTTCCAATTCGTCGGCACACTCTGATACCCGTCATCAAAGCCCTCCCCCTTCATCCGAAAATCAAAATACCCCCACGACGCCCCCTTGCTCACCGCCCCCACAAAATTGTTATCCGCCTTCTCAAAATCAAAATGATCATCCTCATTGAACAAGATCGGCTGACCCCGATACCCCCCCACCGCCCGCGTCTTATCCACCATCTCCCGAATCCGCCTCGGCTCCCCAACCCCATTCCCATGCACCAACAGAAAATCCGCACCCCGAACCACATTCTCTCTCGGAATCGTCCCCCCGCCATAACTCACCGACACCAGCAACCGCCCCGCCTCATTCTTCACCTTCCCCGCCGACCTCTTCTGCACCATCTCAATCAACTCATGCACCCGCCCCGGCTTCACAATCGCATTCTTGTATCTGCTGACATCGCACTCATTGGCGATCTCCACCAACACATTCCGATACGCCTTCGAGAGCAGCCAATCCGTCGCATTCTCCGTCGCCTTCACGATCGGACCCTCGCCCTCAAACCGTGGCTCCTGTCCAAAATAAAAGTACCCCAGGATCACCACCATCCCCAACTCATCCGCCCGATCCAATATCCTCTCCAGCCGCCCCATATAGTCCGCCCGCAGCGACCCGTCCAAGTCAATGGCCGAATTCCACCACGGCTGCGAACTGCTATACCCCTGCGGACTGCCTCCCTGCAGATTAATCGTAAAACACAACAACCCCGCCTTCCGCCAGGAGGGCATCGCCTCTATGAACTCGCTCGTATTCCTTTCCGGATCCCACTTCCCATCCGGATAATCCCACAGTTTCCGCGTCTCGGGATTGCGATCATCAAATATTCCCTGCACCATCCGCGAGTTCAGCAGCAGCCCCTCGATCTTCATCCCCCGCCACACCCGCCCCTCATAGGTCGGCTTTCCATTGATGAAAAAGCCCTCTCCCTTGATATCCACGACCGTCTTCCGCCCCTCCGCCGCCACTGGCGCGCCGGCCAAACCAAGAATCCCCACCACCCACGCCGCCCAGCGTATTGTGCTCAATTTCATGCCCCCCATTCTACCCCTCTAGTTCGCTTCTTCCCAAGACACACCGCCCCCCATTTCGCATCCGCCCTTTTCCACCTATGATGGTCCCAACCCTATGATCCGCACCAAAATCATCGTCACGTTGGGTCCCGCCTCCTCCTCCGTCCAAACTCTGATCCGGCTCTTCGAGGAAGGCGCCGACATCTGCCGCCTCAACTTCTCGCACGGCTCGCTCGCCGACCACCGGCAGATGCTCAAGAACATCCGCCAAGCCGCCCGCCACGTCAAAGAACCCATCGCCGTCCTTGGCGACCTCTGCGGCCCAAAAATCCGCCTCGGCGAAATCGCCAATCCCGACGGCATGCCCATCAACTCCGGCGACATCCTCTGCATCCAACGCGACCCCATCGCCGGCCAAGACTTACGCGTCTCCACCACCTACCCCCGCTTCGTCGATGACGTCCGGGTCGGCGACCGCATTCTCATCGAAGACGGCCTACTGCGATTCCTTGCCACAGACAAGACCGCCGACCAGATCACCTGCTCCTGCACCTCAGGCGGTATCCTCAGATCCTCCAAAGGCATCAACCTCCCCAACACCCCCGTCTCCATCCCCTCGATCACCGACAAAGACTGGGAATGTGCCGACTTCGCCATCGACAACGACTTTGATTACCTCGCCCTCTCCTTCGTCCGCCACGCCCGGGATCTGCTCACCCTCCGCGCCCATCTGCAGAAGCGCAAGAGCCACATCGGCCTCATCGCCAAGATCGAGAAAGCCGAAGCGATCCAGGAAATCGACGCCATCATCGATGCCGCCGACGGCCTGATGGTCGCCCGCGGCGATCTCGGCGTCGAAATGGACCTGGCCCGAGTCCCCATCATTCAAAAAGGCCTCATCCGCCGCTGCCAGAAGGCCAGCAAGCCCGTTATCGTTGCCACTCAAATGTTACAGAGCATGATTATTGAATCATCGCCCACCCGCGCCGAAGTCAGCGACGTCGCCAACGCGATCTTCGACGGCACCGACGCCATCATGCTCAGCGGCGAAACCTCTGTCGGCAAATACCCCTCCGCCGCCGTCCACGTCATGAACCACATCGCCGCAGTCACCGAAACCTACCTGGACACGATCGACCACCCGATCCATCCATCCGTGCTCGACAAGACCTCCGCCCTCTCCTCCGCCGTCGCCGCCGGCGTCTGGGAAATGGTCCAGGAGATCAAGGCCAAACTCGTCGTCCTCTGGAGCCACAGCGGCGCAACCGCCAGGGTCTTCTCCAAGTTCCGCTTCTCCGTCCCCGTCGTCGCTTTCACCAACGAAGAGCGTACCCGCCGCCAGATGATTCTCCACTATGGCGTGATCCCCCGGCCGATGTCCCCTCCGGACAGTATGAAAGAGCTGATCGCCAAGGTCGATGCCGCCGTCCGCGACCAAGGCTTCGCGTCGGAGTCCGATCGCATCGTGATTGTCGCCGGCCCGTCCATGGGCGTACCTGGAACGGCCAATCAGGTTATCATCCACACCGTCGGAATGGAGACACCATGAGCGTGCTGATGCGAGCTTGTTGGGCCGTTGCATTTCTGAGCATTCCGCTGGCTGGCTGCATCGGCAAGCCACGCAACCCCGCGGCAACACAGCCGGCGACGGCAATCGATCCCGCGATCGCAGAGCCGGCATACTGGCTGAGCCAGCCCGCGGCGGCGGAAGTCACCAATTCGGAGTTCGAGAAACTCTGGGACGCATCCGAAGCGGTGGCGCGCCAGTACCTGTTCCCCATCGATCTGCGCGACTACCGCCAGGGCATCCTGAAGACCGAGCCGGTGATCAGCAAACAATGGTTCGAACTCTGGCGGAAAGACGCAGGCATCGCCAAAGATGTGGCAGAGGACTCCCTGGGGGCAATCCGGCGGACGATCCACTTCCAGTTCACACGCAACCTGGACGGCAGCTACACAGTCACCCCAAAGGTCGTCGTGGAGCGCGAATCGCGCGTAGAGCCAAAGTACGCGACGGAGATCCAGAAGCCATCTCTATATTGGTATGCACTGCGCCGGGACACCGCCCTTGAGGCGAAACTGGCTACTTCAATAGAGAGCAAACTCAAGACGTAGCCGGCAACCGGAGGCCTTGGGAAGGAGGATCTTCATATGCGGGAGAGCACCGTGCAGTCGCTGGTGCGCCAGCAATTGGGCTTGCGTGTGGGGCGTGAAATGGCCGAGCATCTCGTCAGGCAGGCCCAGCAGTCGGCGAATGGCGGGACCATCGCACCAATAACCGTGATCGCCGCCGACGCGCGAACGGGCGTTCCGGTTCACACGACGCTTTCGCCGGATGCGCTGCGTGTGTTACTGATTCCACAGGCGAGCTAGGATGGCTGTCTTCTGATTGTGGATTGCAGTATCCTCATGCGATCATGATCATCACCGCAGAGGCGTATGCTCGGGCCGGGCTGATCGGGAACCCATCCGACGGGTACTTCGGGAAAACGATATCGATCCTGATCCGGAATTTCCGAGCCACGGTGCAGCTCTGGGAAAGCCCCGGCTTCGAGATTCAGCCGTCATCCGGCGACCTCGGACAATTCCCGGCGATCGGAGACTTCCTCCGCGATCTGCGGCTCCACGGCTACTACGGCGGCATGCGCCTGATCAAGGCGGCCATCAAGAAGTTCCACGACTACTGCCAGCAGAACGGCATCAGCCTGCACACCCGGAACTTCACCCTCTCCTACACGACCGACATCCCCCGGCTGGTGGGCCTTGCGGGCAGCAGCGCGATCGTGACCGCGACCATTCGGGCGATGATGCAGTTCTACAAGGTCCAGATCCCCAAGCACCTGCTGCCTTCGATCATCCTGTCGGTCGAAAAGGACGAGCTGGGCATCAGCGCGGGGCTTCAGGACCGCGTGATCCAGGTTTACGAGGGAATCGTCTACATGGATTTCGAGCGGTCGCAGTTGGAGCAGCACGGGTATGGGATGTACGAACCGTTGAACCCGCCGAAGCTGCCGCCGCTCTACGTGGCGTACGATCCCGCTCGCGCAGAGGTGAGCGACATCCCGCATCGCAACCTGCGCGACCTGTTCAACCGCGGCGACCCGACGGTGCTGGCGGCGATGAAGCGGTTCCGCGAGATCACCGACATCGGCAGAGAATCGCTGCTGAATGGCGACTGGGAAACGCTGGCGCGGGTGATGGACGAGAACTTCGACATCCGGCGGACGATCATGAACATCGCGCCGGAGAATCTGCGGATGGTCCAGGTGGCGCGATCGACAGGGGCCAGCGCCAAGTTCGCCGGCTCCGGCGGCGCGATCGTCGGGCTGTACAAGGACGGCCGGCAGTATCAGCAGCTCTCGGATGCGCTGGCGGAGATCCGCTGCACGGTGCTGCGGCCGTTGATCGTTGAGCCGTGAGGAATGCTGAGTGTGAGGCAGATGATACACAAAGCGGTGATACCGGTGGCGGGGTTTGGAACGCGGATGCTTCCGGCGGCCAAGGCCGTGCCCAAGGAGATGCTGCCGGTGCTGGATCGGCCGACGATCCAGTATGTGGTCGAGGAGGCGGCGGAGGCGGGGATTGCAGACGTTCTGCTCGTCACCGCGAAGGACAAGCGGGCCATCGAAGACCATTTCGATCGGAACGGCGAACTGGAAGAGCGGTTGGCGGCGAAGAACAAGCAGGCGTTGTTGGCATCCGTTTCGGAACTGGCAAGCAGAGTCAGCGTTCATTCGGTGCGCCAGGCGGAGCAGCGTGGCCTAGGCGACGCGGTGAACTGCGCGCGGCATCATGTGGGCAACGAGCCATTTTTGTGCCTGCTGGGCGATACGATTTTCAGCGGCGATCTGTTGCCTTCGCGGCAACTCGTCGAGGCGTACCAGAAGCTAGGGACCGCGATCATCGGCCTGGAGGAAGTACCGGCGGAGAAGGTCAGCCGCTACGGCATCGTCGGGGGGCAGATGATCGGGGAGGGGCTGATGCGATTGAGCACACTGGTGGAGAAACCGTCGCCGCAATCGGCGCCCGGCCGGCTCGCAGTGGCCGCGAGGTATATTCTCACGCCGGCGATTTTCGATTGCCTTGATTGCACGCAAACCGGAGCGGGTGGCGAGATTCAATTGACCGACGCACTCCGACTGCTGTTGGAGCGGGAGCCGATTCACGGCGTGGTGCTTCGTGCCAAGCGGCACGACATTGGGAATCCGGTGGACTGGCTGAAGACGAATCTCGTTTTCGCATCGCGCGATCCGCGACTCTGGGAGCAGTTGAGTCCTTTCTTGGGCGACCTGCTTGGTCGCGAGGCGCGATGACAGAGGCGCGGCGACTGACGCTCATTGTTGTTGATTTCCACTTTCGAGTATTGACGATCCACGGCGGCGCGTTATCTTTTACATTATAGTAAGTGATACTCAGTAGGACCGAAGGCGGTGGCTCCCCTTCGGTCCGACTCTTTTCTGTGACACCCCCCAACCGCGTTGACACCGACTGGCAATGGCAGGTTTGCAGGCGTAAAGTCAGGCCATGAGGATGATGCAGGCCGGGCTCATCGTCGGCAACGGATCGGGGCAAGCACCGATGATCCAGGCGGATGATGCCGGCCCAGTGTGCATGGCGTTTGCGGAACTTATTCATGCGGCGGATCGTCAGATAGTGATTGATGCCGTGACTGCATTGCGGAGGTTGCACTGATCGGGAGCAACATGACCTCGCTATTACCCCGTGCGATGAAGAAGCGTCTGATGTTGTTGCTGGCGGCGGCGGGTGTGGCCGTCCTGTCGGCGATGAGCTTGGGGCAGGTCCGGATAATGCGGGCGGTTCGTCCGGCCGAGCCCGCCGCCGAGCCGCAGCAGGGGGTATACGTTCGCGACTCGGCGACGGCCACGGATAAGTTTGAGTTGGGCAAGCGTATGGAGCGGCTGAAGGAGTGGCCCAAATCGGCGGACGTCTACCAGGAGATCCTCGAGAAATACCAGGACCGGGTGATCCCCGTGGCGACGAACGACAAGGGGCAGTTCATCAAGTATTCGAGCGTGACGGTGGCGGTGCAGGAGCGGCTTGCGCGCTGGCCGGAGGAGGGGCTGACAGTCTACCGGGCGCGATACGAGCCGTCGGCGGCGATGATGCTGGAGCAGGCGAGATCCGGCGATTACCGCGCGCTGCACGACATCCTATCACGATATTTTGTCACGGAAGCGGCCAAACAGGCGGGGTTTCGCCTGATGGATCTGTATCTGGAATCGGGCGAGTTCATGGCTGCAACATGGATCGGTCAGCGGCTGTTGGAGTGGCATCCGAACCTCGCGGCGGAGAAACCTCGCGTGCTGTTCCGGACGGCGATCGCGTTGCACCTGGCGGGTCAGAGAGCCGAGGCGGCCAAGCTGTTTGACGAGTTGAGGGGCAAATACCCGAACGAAGTGGCGACGATCGCCGGCAAGGACACGTGTCTTGTGGACGCATTGGCGAGGCAGTTGGAGCAGCGAGCGCCCGTGGCCGGGGGACGGGCGGACGATTCGTGGCCGATGTTTGGCGGCGATGTATCGCGCAGCCTGATTCCGACGGCGACAGGGGTTCCCGGGGCGAAGGTATATTCGGTGGATCTGCCGGGGCCGAACGTCGAGGGGCTGAAGGATCAGGCCAAGCGTGCTTTGCTGGATGCGCACAACCAAGCCAAAGCACAAGGGACGGCGGTCAACGTGATGCCGGTGGCGGACCGTGGGCAGTTGTTTTTCCAGGACGGGTATCGAGTGTACGCGGTGCAACTGGAGAGCGGTGTGCCGCTGCCGGGGTGGGCGCAGACGTATAGCGGGAGTCATGCGGGGCAGTTTTGGCTGCCGGCAGGGCCGAATGCGTCTTACAACATGATGGGGCTGGAGCAGTGGCAGTTTGCGCAACTGCTCGTTCCGCAGCAGCGTTCGCTGACGGTGACTGACGATGCGGTTCTGGCGGTGATGGGGCAGGCGCCGATACGGTTTCAGCTTGGACCGGTGCCGATGCAGGATGCGGGGGCGCGGCTGGTATGCCTGGACCGGACGACAGGCCGGCAGCGTTGGATCGCAACGCCGCGCGCGGGGGCGGCGGATCAGGCGAACGCAAAGAACCTGGCTTTCAGCGGCTCGCCGCTGGTCGTTGGGGACAGCGTGTATGTGATTGCCCGCGGAAGCAGTGCCACGGGGGTCGAGGATTGCCATGTGTGCTGCTACAGCTTGTCGAATGGCGAGTATCGCTGGGCGAGCTATGTGGCTTCGTCGCAATCGGGCAGCGCGAACATGAACGGGATGCCGGTCGGACCTGATGTTGACTCGCTTTCGCATCTGGCGTTTGGCAGCGGTCGGATCTACGTTTTGACCAACCTCGGCGCCGTGGCGGCGATCGACGCGTACAGCGGCGCCACGGCATGGCTGACGATTTATCCCCGCGACGAGCGGGCGATCGCGGCGGTGCAGCAGCGGCAGATGATGATGGGCTGGGGGGGGGGCAACCAGGGAATGGCGCAGGGGTCGATCGAGGACTTGAAGCCGTGGGAGCTTAACCCGGTAATCGTTAGCGGCGGCAACGTGTTCGTGCTGCCCAGCGACGGCAAACACATCCTGGTCTACAACGCCGGCTCAGGCGAGGAGATCAAGCGCATCCCGCGGGAGATCGAATACAGCGGCCGCAGCAGCATGAAGCTGACGATGTTGCTGGCGGTGACGGGTGAGAAGCTGATCGCGGCGGCTCGGGACGGTGTTTTGTTCCTGGATTGGACCCAGGCGGATCCGGTGGAGGCGGGCTCGCGGAAACTGAACGAGGCGGCGATCCTGTATCCTCAGACGTTTGCCGGGGGGATCAAGGGCCGGCCGTTCGTGACCAGCGATCAGGTTTATGTGCCGGGCGAGTCGGCGCTGTTTATCATCAGCATTCCGCGGACGAAGGTGGTGATGCGGTTCCCGAAGGACCCGGCGACCTGGTCGCCGGAAGAGGGGCCGGGGAGTGTGCTGGTGACGCGGGACCACGTGGTGGTGGCGGCGGGCAAGAGCGTGAACGTCTACACGGACCTGGGTGCGGTGCGGCAGAAATACCTGGCGGCGATCAAGACCGATCCGGGGCATGTGGAGGCGAGGCTGGTCTTTGCCGAGGTGATGTTCAACGCCAACGAGGTCGGCGAATCGCGGCAGGCGATGGACGAGGCGATCCAGATACTGGGGGGGCTGAATTCAATGCGGGCGGGGGCGCTGCGCGACCGGATCTTCAATGACGCGATGCTGTTCGCGCAGAGAGCCGGCGCACAGAAGTCCGGGAAGTCCATCGCGCTGGCAGAGGAGCTGTTTGACCGAGCGGCGGCGGCAGCGCAGAGTCCCGAGCAGCAGGTGGACTATCGGCTGGGTCGGGCGGCGTTCATTGAATCGCTGCGAGGGGCGCAGGAGAATCCGGACTGGTCGTGGGCGGTGCGGTTGTACCAGGAGATTCTGAGCAGCGCGGCGATGCGCGCGATTTCGATGCCCGGGCCGGATGGGATTCCTCTGACGGCGGGGAGGAAGGCCGAAACAGCCATTGCGGATCTGATCGCGAAGGTGGGGCCTGGGGCCTATGCGCCATTTGAACAGAAGGCAGCGAGCGTTTTGGCAGCGATGGCGAACACGAAAGAAACCGGAGCGCTGCTGGCGCTGGCCGATGAGTATCCCCATTCGACCGCTGCGCCGCAGGCGCTGATGCAGGCGGCGACGATTTATCAGAATGCTGGCCAGCCGCGGCTGGCGACGATTGTGCTGCGGCGGCTGTATTGGCGATATCAGCAGCGTTACACCGGCGAGGACCGGGCGCGTCTGGCGGAGGCGATCGCACGCAGTTACCTGGCGACGGGCAACATCGGCGCGGCGTTGGGACGGATGCAGCGGCTGACCAGCACGCTGCCCGGGGCGAAGCTCAGCGGGGTACTCGCCGTTGATGGCAAACCGCTTCAGACGAAGGACGGCCGGGCCGTTCAGACGCTGCAGCAAGCCGTCGATGCGCTGCAACTGCTGGCGAACCAACGGATGTCGGTCGAGTCGCTTCCGGATGTGAATCTGCCGTTGCCGCTGACGGTGGAGGAGCGCCTGGCGAAGAAGAAGCTGACGAGCTTTGAGGCGGCGACGGGACAGGGGGTCGTGCCGGATGTGCAGGCGATCGTAAAACAGCCGCTCGATCTGGCGGATTCGGTTCGAGATGACCGGGTGATTGTCTGGGCTGATGGGAAGCTGGCGTGTTTGGCCGCCGGGGAGGCTTCGCCGCTGTGGACAAGCCCGGCGCTAACGCAAGCAGCGACGGCGTTGGCGTGGATGGATAAGAACGTACTGGTATGGAGCGGCGACGAGGCAGTGCTGCTCGAGAGCGATAGCGGCAAGGTCGTGTGGAAGCTGAA
Source organism: Planctomycetota bacterium (assembly GCA_026693085.1). Classification (GTDB taxonomy): domain Bacteria; phylum Planctomycetota; class Phycisphaerae; order Tepidisphaerales; family Tepidisphaeraceae; genus JAPLNB01. The sequence goes on from JAPLNB010000380.1 coordinate 42,819, forward strand.
TATGAAAGCGCTGCCCGCGGTTCCGGACCTGGCTGCCGCTGCCAATGAAGGCAATGCTCCGGTGGCGGCGGCGGAGATTGAGCAGCGACTCGAGGTACGCGCGCTGCAGGTCGAGGTGGAGAGGATGCAGGCCAATGTGGCGAGACAATTGCAGCGTGGAATTGTCGGCCGCGTACGCGTAGTGGTGGCGGGAAATGTCGCGCCGGTTGAGGCGCCGGCCCAGCAGGGGCCGGAGCGGATCGTTCATGTTCGGCCGCTTTCTGACCGCGTTATGATCAGCACGAGCACCGGCCGGGTGCTGGCGGTGGATCTGGGCAAAGGCGAGCCGATCTGGCAGGCCCGGGTGGCCAGGGCGGCGGGAATCCAGCAGACGCTGGCCAGCGACGATTTCACCGTTGTCCGAGTGATCGAGCCGCCGCAGGCACAGTTGGTCGTGCTCGACAGCTACAGCGGTCAACAGGTCTGGCGCAAGAAACTTGGGCAGGAGCAGGGAACATGGCTGGTCAACTGTGCCTTGTCCGCCGATGGCATGCTCGTCTGGACAATGCAGCAGTCGATGGCGGGCAAGGATCTGTACGATTCCGGGGAGGAACCCACGTGGGAAAGGCGAGGCCATTCCTATGCGGGAATGCAGCAGCCGGACCAGATCGCGATCTTCGGGCAGGAGGTCTTTGCGGTCTGCAACGGGGGGCAGTTGATCATCGCCACCTCGCTTCGGCGAGGCGAACCGGCGCGCGACCCGATCAACACCCAAGGCAGCGACTCATCGACACGCCTGCGCCTGGCGGGCCCCAGGCTCTACATCATCGGCAGCCGCTCGGTAATCGCGTATCACCTCGAGCAGAGAACCTCGGTGCCGATCCAGTTGAATCCCGATGTGACATCATCGGTTTTGGACTCGCTGTTGACGAAGCATTACCTGGTTTTGCCTGGCGTGGCGAAGGCGGGTCCGTTTGCGCCGGCGCGGAATGCAGATTCGTACTCGCTCCAGGGGTATAGCCGTGCGCTGATTCGCAACAACGACAGCGGCAAGCTGACCGAGAGCGGCTTGCAGGTCCATCGGTACGACTTCAACGAGTCGTCAAAGATAAGAGGGTGGCAGGCAGTGCGGGGCGGAATCTACTACCTGGCGAGCGACGGGAAACTGCAGTTCTTACGCGGGACCAAGAAGTAGCAACGGATGGCGAGGCTACACGATCCTGCGACATGGTTGCCCGGGTTCTTTTGCGGACCTATACTAAACAGGGATGGTGACTGTACCTGCGTTTCACCCTTGAGGTCGAGGATGTCTGAGGCAACAACCCAGGGCAATGCGAGCCCAGTCGGCCTGCGCGACAAGGTGGAGAAGGTAATCAACCTGATTCGCCCGGCGGTGCAGGCCGACGGCGGGGACATCGAGCTGGTGGATGTCTCCGGCGACGGCGTCGTGCAAATCCGCTTTCACGGCGCTTGCCAGGGTTGCCCCAGCGCCGGCATGACTCTTCAGTTCGGGATCGAACGCAACCTGCGTGAGAAAGTGCCCGAAGTGACCGAAGTCATTCCCGTCTTGTAGCATGGGCATTCCGGGCATGAACAACGATGAGCAATGGATGCAGGAGGCGATCCGCCTGGCCGAGCAGGCCGGCGCCATGGATGAGGTGCCGATCGGCTGCGTGATCGTGCATGAGCCAAGCGGACGGATCATTGGAACGGGCTTCAACCGGCGGGAAGTGGACGGCGATGCGACGGCGCATGCGGAGATCGTGGCGATCCGCGAAGGCTGTCGGCAGGTGGGACACTGGCGGCTGCTGGATTGTGTGCTGGTGGTGACGCTGGAGCCTTGCCCGATGTGTGCCGGGGCGATCGTCAATGCACGGATTCCAAGGCTGGTGTATGGGTGCGACGATCCCAAGGCCGGGGCCGTCCGCACGCTGTACCGAATCTGCGAAGATTCGCGGCTGAACCATCGCGTCGAGGTCGCGGGGGGCGTCTTGGGCGAACCGTGCGCCGGGCTTCTGCGGAGCTTTTTCAAGAACAAGAGGGGGCCGGAGACAGCCGCCAAGAGCCAGGAAGAGGCGTCGACCGATCGTTGAGCCTCGGGCTGTGGTTTCTGCCCCTTCCGCATCCCGCTGATTTGCGTTATCACATTCGGCCACAGGAGAATCCACATGAACGTGCTCGTCGCAGGCGGTGCAGGATACATCGGGTCACACACGGTCAAGCGGCTGAAGGAAGCAGGGCATGCCCCGGTCATCTATGACAACTGTTCCCGCGGGCATCGTGCGGTGGTGGATATTCTGAAGGTGCCGGCGGTCATCGGCGACTTAAGCGACCGGGCGGCGCTCTCCAGGGCGCTGCGGGATCACCGCATCGACTGCGTCATGCATTTTGCGGCGTATGCGTACGTGGGCGAGAGCGTTGAGAAGCCGCTGATGTATTACGAGAACAACGTGGCGAACACGGTGGGCGTTTTGCAGTGCATGCAGGAGGCGGGCGTCAACCGATTCGTGTTCAGCAGTTCGTGCGCGACCTATGGCGACCCGGATCGGGTGCCGATGACGGAAGATGAAAAGCAGATCCCCGTTTCGCCTTACGGGCGGACGAAGCTAATGGTGGAACAGATGCTTCGCGACGTCATAGGCGGGGATTTGCGGTTCACGTTTGCGGCGCTTCGGTATTTCAACGCCAGCGGCTGCGCCGCCGACGGGACGCTGGGAGAGGACCACGATCCGGAAACGCACCTGATCCCCAATGTGCTGGGGGCGATCATGGGGATTCGACCGAATCTCACGGTTTTTGGTACGGACTACCCCACGCCCGACGGGACGAACGTCCGGGATTACATCCACGTGGACGATCTGGCCGATGCCCATATCCGAGCCATGGAGAAGCTGGAGCCGGGCAAGCCGATGTTCCTGAACCTTGGGATGGGGCGGGGTTTTTCGGTGAAGGAGATCATCGCGGCAGCGGAGAAGGTGGCGTGCAAGAAAGCGCCGGTGGTGTATGGCGCGCGGCGGGCGGGAGATGCGATTGCGCTGTATGCCGACCCGACACGTGCGAAACAGTTGCTCGGCTGGGAAGCGCAGTACAAGGACCCCGAGACGATCATTCGCACCGCCTGGAATTGGTTTTCCAAACATCCGCACGGGTACGAGGGCAAGTAGAGAGTCACTCCCGGACATTTCTGTGCAAATCGCCGGTTTTTTTGGAAAGATCGTCCGTTGCCGCTTTTCCTGGCTCTGCCGTATAAGGGCCTGTGGTGTTCGGATTTTGATCCCAGATGCGCGCCCCACGAAGGTTGGGCCCATCTCCGGGAGGCTAGCTGGTGACTGAGGTCTTGATTGTTGACGACACATTCGGTTGCCGAGAGCCGCTGGCACGGTTCCTGAGTTTGTCAGGCTACCGCACAGCGACTGCGTCCAACGGCCGAGAGGCATTGGCCTATCTGCACGGTCATCGTGCGGATGTAATTTTGCTGGATCTGATGATGCCGGACATGGACGGCATCGCTTTTCTGCAGGCACTGCAAGGCGATGGCGTTCTGCGTAATGTGCCTGTGATCATGGTGACGGCCATCTCCGATGGTCCGATGCTGAGTCAGGCACATGACTTGGGCATCCGGGGCTGGCTGGTTAAGAGCCAATTCACCACGGATGAGTTGCTGGAGCGCGTGCGGGAGGCGTGCGGAAAGCCTTCAGCGGGGCAGGGGGCGGTCAGCGGCTGAGGCATGCAACTGGATGGGCAGAAAGCGGCATGCTATTTTTCAGCGGCTTTTCGAGCGGCGGCAAGGGTTCGAAAATGGCGCAACGCCGCGCCGTAAAGAGCGGGGGCATGCCGACGGAGCAGCGCATCGGCCAATTCGCCGCGTTGACGTTTGAAGGTTCGCAGTTCCCTGACGACATCATCGCGTTTCCATCGCCGGCGATGGCGTACCTTGGCGGGGTCAATGCCGGCCGCTTTGACGGCTTGGTCGTAGGTGCCGAAGTGCCTGATGGCAGCGGCGTGGGCGCCGGGATCCTGGTGCTGGATGGCGCCGCTGTTCAGCGGCTTGCGATGGTGCAAGCGGCGTTTCAGTTCCGCGACGATGCTCTTGCGGTCCCAGCGGCGGTAGCGGCTGATCTGGTGGGGGTCGAGGCCGGCGGCGACGAGTGCACGATCCCAATTGCGAAAGAGCCGCGGCTGCAACGATGCGAAGGCTGCCTTGCCCATCTCGTCGCGGCGGCGGGTCACGGCAGACCAGTTCAGATCTTCGCCTGAGCGTTTGGCCTGCTTGATCAATTGGATGATACGGGCTTTGCTCCAGCGCGGTCGGCGGACGACCTCGGCATAGTCGATTCCGGCCTTTTCGACCGCCTTGCGGTACGAGCCAAAATGATACGCCGCCGCCGAGACCAGCGACTGCGCCTTGCTCGCCAGGCGGTTGTAGGAGAGATCGGCCCCGGATCTGTGGAGCCTGCGCAACGCCTCGAGAACTCGTGCTTTGTCCCACGTCTTTTTCATTGCGATTGCACCATTTTCAGCGTATGCAGATTACCGCAGGAACAGGCGAAATGGAAGACGATTCGGGGTTTCTTTTCATGCGCACCCGGCTTCACGTTTGGGCCGAGACAGCCTATGCTTGTGGGCCATGGCAGGAAAGCGACGCGACAAATCACGAGTCAAGAACCTGACCGACCTCTACCTCAGTGGCAATATGGAGGCTCAAGGCCCGGAGGCGCAGCAACGGTTTTCGCAGCGGTCGGCGCAGGCGCAGCACCGGAAAATGGAGCAGACGGCGTTGCTGCGCGCGGCGGAAGAGGCGGAGATCGGCCAGACCGAGTTGCTGCCAACCGGCGAGGTGGTGCAGGTTTACTCGTTATTCAGCGATGTGGAGGCTGGGGGGGTGATGCGGCTGTGCGTGGTCCGCAAGACGATGGCGAAGGTCGCGGAGACGTCGCTGGTGGTGGGGGACCACGTGCGATTCCGGGACATCGGGAGCACGGACGAACAGGGCCGGCCGGAGGCGGTCATCGAGCGGATCCTGCCGCGAACTACGGTCCTGACCCGCGCCGACAGCTTCAAGGGCATCGAGCAGCAGCCGATCGTGGCCAACGCCGAGCAGATGCTGATCGTCCTCAGCCTGCATGAGCCGGAGGTGCGCTGGGGGCTGGTGGACCGGATGATCGTTGCGGCACAGAGCGGGGGGCTACGCCCGATCGTGTGCCTGAACAAGTCAGACCTGGCTGGTCGCGCGGGAGACGACATCGAATCGGCCACGGAGGTGCTGGCACACTACGTGCGCCTGGGGATCCGCTGCCTGGAGAGCAGTATAACCAGCGGCGTGGGTCTCAATGATCTTCGAGACCTCCTGCGGAACAAGACGACGGTCCTGGCAGGGCACAGCGGAGTCGGCAAGAGCAGCCTGATCATGGCGATCGAACCGTCGTTGGACCTACGGATCGGCGCGATCAGCGGCTACACCGGCAAGGGCCGGCACACCACCTCTTCGGCGCGGCGGTATCGGCTCGCCCTGGGCGGGCTCGTGATTGATACTCCTGGGGTGAAGCTCTTCGGGCTGTGGGGAGTGACCAGGGAGAACCTGCCGGGATATTTCCCGGACGTGGAGAACAGCACAGCGCCGCAGTGGCGATTGGAGAGCTTCGATCGGATTATGAAGAGCCTGCCACGGGAAGAGCACTAACCTGCATCATGGGCCGGCAACACACGGCACGGGGCGTAATGAGTGATACCTGAAGCAGAATCTGCCTCACGTATCACTCATCACGTAGCGTCACCTCCGCGCGACGAGGTGAATCACCCTGTCAAATGGCAACGACGGATTCGGCGCCAGCCCGGTCAACGATGGCATCTTTGGTGGTCGCCGCGTCGGTGTTCGAATAGAAGACGTCGTAGTTCTTCTGGCCGGTGAGACTATCCAGGTCAGTGTCATCAATGATGGTCCGGCTGGTCAGCAGGGCCTTGCGGGTGTTCAGACCGGCCGAGCGTGTGGTCAGATGGGTCAGCCGCTGGACGTAGGTCTGATCGGTGCGAGTCCACTCGCTCATGAGCCGGTTGAGTGCGACGGGGTCGGCATCGAAAGAGGTGGTTCCGGCAACGAGCAGATCGTCGCCGTTGCCGCCGAGGAGGGTGTCCTTGCCGGAGCCGCCGATGAGCAGATCCCGGCCGGCGTCGCCATAGATTGAGTCATCGCCGGCGCCGCCGACGATAATATCGTTTCCTTGGCCGCCATAGAGGGTGTCGTTGCCGACGCCGCCGTAGAGTTCTGCAGGGATGCGAATGCCAGGCGCGAAGCTGATTAGATCGCTGCTATCGCCGCCAAAGACCTGGATGCGGCTGGTGGGGGCAAACACCCCGGCGGAAACGCCAGCGAACAAGACCTCGACCTGATTGTTGACGGCGGGGCGCAGGTGAATGCTATCGGCAGCCGAAGTGCCACCGACAACCAGGACCTTCTTGGTGGAGTCGATGGGGTCGGTCTGGAGTTGGGCGGCGACGATGGTCATCTGCGAAGTCTGCAAACCGGACATGCCTTCCGGGTCCGTGGCCGTCACTTTCACGGTATACGAAGTGTCAGAAACCGCGGCGTAGGTGTGCGAGGCGGTGGTGGTGGTAATGGTGTCCACGCTGGAGCCATCACCCCAATCGACCAAATAATACAGGCCGGCCGAGTCGACAGGGGAGGGATCGCTGCCGGTGAAGGTGATCGTGCGTTTCTGGCCACAGACGCCATTGGTATCGCCGCCGATAATGGACACGCTGGGTGGAGTATTCTTGACGACGAGGTTGATGGTGTCGCTGCCGGTGGCGCCGGTGTTGTCGGTCACGATGACATTGGCTTTGTAGGTCCCGCTGTTCACGAACTCATGGTTGAGATTGATGGTGTTGTCCGAGATGGCCAGGGTCTCGAGGGGCGAGCCATCACCCCAAACAACGGTGGCGGTGTAGGTGTGTCCGCTCTCGCTGTCGCTGAAAGTGATCTGGCGGTTGAAATAAGTGCCCTCATACAGGCCGTAGGAATCGTCGGAGGTGATATCGGGGCCACCCTCGACGACGAGCGACGGGCGGGCAATTCTCGCGGTGACGTTGGCGGTGGTGAGGGTGCCGCCGACGCTGAAGACCTCGACGGAGATGGGTTTGCTGCCGGGGGTCGTGTAACGGTGAGTGCCGGCCAGGGTATAGACTTTTCCGGACTTGGTGATGGTGGCAACAGAGGTTTCGCCATCGCCCCAGTCGATGCTGGCGCTGAAGTCGCTGAGTTGGCCGCGGGGATCGGCGTCGGTGAAGGTGAGCACGGGGATGTCGGTCAGGTCGGTGTTGGGATAGCCGATGATGATGGCGGGCGTGGTGGTGATGGGGGCATCGGCGACGGAAGCGTTTCCGGCGATTGTCTGGGTTGCCCCGCCCAGTTTGCCAGCAATGGTGACGGTGACGGGGAAACCCCCTTCGGCACGGTAGGCGGTGGTGCCGCTGACGTAGAAGTAGCCGTTTTTGCTGGTGATGGTCCCTGCGGAGACCTGGCTGTCGCCCCAGTTGATGCTCGCGGTGAAATCGGTGGGCTTGCCTTTGAGGTCGGTGTCCCTGAACGTCGCAACGGTGAAAGTACCCGACACGCCAGTGGTGGCCTTGAACGTCCTGGCCTTGGCCGGCTTGATGGGTTTATCACCGACGGCGATGGTGAAGACCTGACCATCGTCATCGGAACCTTGATTGGCATAAGTCGTGTCGCGGAAAAGCCTGGCCTTGAACTGGATGATGCCCCTATAGCCCGTGTTGGGCGTGATGCGGACAGTCTTTCCGTCAGCAAGGATGGTGCCGGTGGCGTGCGAGTCGCTGTCGCCAACCCACTGGCCGCCGAACACGCCCGGGTTATTCTCCATGTCAATTGACGATAACGGGATGTCGATGGGTGTATTCACCGGGGTAAAGAGGCTGGTCGGTATTGGGGCGAGGTATGGCGGCTCGTTGGTGGCATCGGTGGCGGTGGTGACGTTGAAAGTCTTTGAAGCGCCGCCTCCGTTCGGGTCGTTGACGTAGACCGTGACAGCGCCGGAAGCACCGGCAGGAGCAGACAGGGTGATAACGGCGTCGTAGGGATCCTGGATGATCTCGGCTTTGGTGATGACGATGGAGGATTGCGGCTTGCCGTCCGAATCGACGGCAGCGATGGTCAGCAGGTCGAGCACATCGGACCCGCGGACGAGTTGGCCGAAGATCGTGTGGTTGAAGTCCAGGTGGCGGGTCGGGGCCGCGGTGATGAAGAACTGGGTGCCGTTGGTGTCCGCGCCCGAGTTGGCCATGGCAAGCTGGCCCTTGCTGCTGAAGATGGCGCCGAGGTTGAACTCGTCATCATAGGTAATGGGAGAGGGGCCGGAGCCGGTGCCGTAGATGTCGCCACCCTGAACAATGTACGCAGTGGCCGAGCCCGATCCGGCGAGGTTGGTGATGCGGTGGAACGTCAGACCATTGTAGTACTCACCCTTGACCAGCCCACTGATGTTGTCGACAGTCTTCGGGGCCAGGTCGCGAAGGAGCTGGAACGCCATGGATCCGTAATTCTGGACCGTCAGCCGCAGATACGGATTGCCCTTGTGGAGCCGGACTTTGATGGCGGGGTTGCTGCTGTAGAAGCTGTAGGACAGCGGATTGCCATCGGCGTCGTTGGCGACGATGGGCATGATGTACGGCTTGCCGCCTGGGAGCGAGACATCGGCGATGGGATCGATGACAGGCAACGCATTGAGCAACTGTCGGGATTCGAGCGTTTCGACGCAGGCGCGGTGCAGCCTGGGCGCCTTGGAGACGAGTTTGCGGACATGGCTATTGATGGATGACCGATTTTTGAGGGAAAAGAACATGCTCTGAACCTCCCGGATCAAAGGCAGGCGGGGCAACCGCCGGCAGTCAGTCGTCAGGGAATAAAACTATAACACACAACGGGTGAATCGGAAAACCGCGGGTGCCCGTTACAATCGTCGCGGCACCCTAGAGACGCCGCCGACGCCTGTCGCATTGCACACCAAGCGGCACGGCAACCCGATAGCGCCAGGGTGGGCCAAAATGTCAGCGGGGACTGCCGCTGCGCGGTCTTTCTCACCTGTTTGATCCGGGCGGCAAGGGTGGCAGACCGCGGCAAGTCGCGGCGTAACGATTGTTTTTATCGGGCGTTACGTTTCTCCTCGCCGAGGATCCGCCGCAGCGCCAGCAGCTCGGAGAAGCTGCGGCAGAGAATTCGGCTGGGGCGTAGACGGGAATCGGGATCGCAGCTCCAATGGACGGGAAACTCGACGAACCGGTAGCCTCGCTGCCGGGCGCGAATCAGCACTTCGAGATCGAACATGAAGCCGTCAATGATGCAGTCCGCATAGAGCTTACGCGCAATGTCACCGCGGTAGATCTTGAATCCGCACTGGGTGTCGGTCAGATGACGCGGCAGATGCAGGGCATGAAGCACGACCCAGCGGAAGAACTGCGAGAGTGTGCGGCGGTACAGGGTCTGGCGGCGGCCGATGATGCTGGCGTCCATCTTGCGCGAGCCGTTGGCGATATCACACTCGCCGTTTCGCAGCAGTTGCAGGGCGGGCAGCACATCACCGAACGGCACGCACAGGCCGCTGTCGGCGAACATGGCATAGTCGCCGCGGGCCGCGACCATGCCTTGCCGAACCGCGTGGCCTTTGCCGCGATGATCCAGGCGCAGGACGCGGCATTCCAGGCCGGGTGGAACCGGGGCTCTGGCGGCGGCGTCGGCCGAGCCGTCGGGGCTGCCATCGTCAGCGACGATCACTTCGCCGCTGAGCCCATTGCCTGCAAGGAACACGCCGGCAGCCTGCACGTCGCGTGCGATTTTGTGGGCTTCCCTGTAGGCCGGGATAACGATGGACAAATCCATTGAATATTGGCAGCCGGGATTACCTGCGTGCAAAAATGCCGACCGCCTGGAGCGTCAGGACAATCGTGATCAGGATCGACGAGTAACGATGGGTCTTGTCCAGCAGTTCCTGTCCGTGCGTGCCGAAGATCGGGGTCATCGGGAAGACGGCGGAAAGGATGACCACCAGGGCAAGGAGGACCATCAGCCAGTAGAGCAGCTTTCCGACGGCGCCGAAGGTGGAGCCATTGTCCTGAACGAACTGGCAGCGATCGGCCCAGATGACGGCCAGCAGCGTGACAAAGATCGCGAACGGCGGGGCAACCGAAGCGTGGATCATGAGGATCCAGCCGGTCATCGCCTTGCCACCTGTGAGCACGAAAGTGCCAATGCCGGTCAAAGCGAGCATGGCGGCGCAGAGCAGCACGACCGCGTAGACAACGAGTTCGACCCAGGAGAGCTGGCGGGCAATCGGCTCGGAGGCCGCAACCCTACGCCCCGCCTCGCCGAACGAGGTCTGGTTTGAAGCGAGCATGAGTGTGGCCATCAGAGCGATTATGCAAAGCGTGAGGAACATATGTTTAATCCTGCTAATGCGTCAGATCACTGAAATCCAAGGTTCTCGAAAGCGGTTTTAGCCCATTCGGTTCGTCAGCCAGCCCAGGCCGCGCAGGCCGTACAGGACCAGCACGCCGCCAAGGACAGCGGCCGAACCGAAAGAAATCACCTTGAGCATCATTCGGAAGTTGAACGTAAAGGCGAACAGCCAGGCGAGCAGCCCGTTGTCGTCGCGCAGCTCGTACATGGCCTTTGAGAGCGCCTGCGTCGGGGCGACGGGGCCTTGGGCGACGACCTGCGTGAAGTAGATCGGGCTCTTAGAGGAATGGCAATCAGCGCAGCCGCGGGTCCCCAGCGCCTGAGACGCCGGACGAACCTCATGCGCCAGCGGCCAGGCGTAGGGCTTGGCAGCGGCGTGTTCGACGGCGGAGACCTTGCCGTCGGCGGCGCGGCGATACAGCTTGCCGCCGCTGACGTAGACCGGCTCGCCACCGAGGTCCTTAGCGCCGCTCATGCCGGCCAGGACTTTGCCGACCTGCTCGTTGGTGAGGGCGGCCCAGGGCGTCGCCTGCAGCTCTTTCAGGGCATCCTTGGCGACGGCTTTCACCTTGGCCGGAGCCATCGGAGTCACTTTATCGCTCTGCAGCGTTCCCCAGAAGTTCGGCCAGACCATCTTGTGCGGGGTGATCTTGTTGTCGTCCGCGCGAAGGAAGATCGGGGCGACGATCCGCGGCGCGGATTCGGCCGTGCGCTCGAACGACTCAAGCCCCAGCTCATGAGCAAAGGACGTCTGAACACTAGCCGGCGTTTCGTTCGGCCATGGACCACTGTGGCAAGCGGTGCAGGAGAGCCTATCGAAGTGAACAGGCGGGATGCCTTTGTGGACCGGGCGGGGAGCACCCAAGCGTCCGCCGAGCGCCAGGGCGTCTTCGCCTTCTCCGTCGCCCATGTGGCAGCCGCGGCAGGAAAGGGCGGCGGCTTCCTTGCGGGTGGCGGCTTCGGATTCGTACCCGCGGACGACCTGGTGATCGACCCCGTGCCGGTGGCAATCGGTGCAGGTCAAACCAGCGGCCAGGTGAACGTCCTGGTCGGCCTGCCAGTCCTCATGCTCGCCGGCGGCGACCTGCCTGGTCATGTGACAGTAGTAGCACTTGCTCGGCGAGCTGGCACGGCTGACGTTCAGAACCGCTCGCATCTCGCCATCGAAGTTTCGCATGTCCCAGGCGACCTTCGGGGTCTCCTTTGATTTGTTAGGATCATCGCCGGAAGCGTCCGCCTCTTCGACAATGGTCCGGACCGAGCTGTTGATCTTACCCAAGCCCAGCGAGCGCGTGGGGGAGAACTTGTAGTTCATCGTCCTGAGCTGCAACTCACGGTCGCCGGTGCTGTAGGCGTTGCCGCCGTCGTGGCAGATCATGCAGTCGTTCTGCAACTTGCCAGCCAGAGTCCAATAGGCCTTGGGATCGGCGGGCTGGGTGGTGGGATTCTCGCCGACGCCGCCGCCGGGCATGTGTCGGGCGAAAGCCTGCACGAACTGCCAATCGCTCACACCGACCTCCGCCGGCCGGAACGTCCCCGGCCAGGCGCGATAAGACAACGGAAGCTGGGTCCGCGTCACAGCATCAAGGAGCATCCACGGCTCGCCAGGACGGCCCGGCGAAACATTCGACTGGTTCGCGTTGAAATGCCAGCCCTGGTTGATCGCGGCATAGTCGTGGCACTTGCCGCAGGTCGTCGCAGGCGCATACGGCAGCGGATCCTTCGCGCCGGGATTGATCCCATTGCCCTGCTCATTGAGCAGCATGATCCGATGCGGATACGGCGCGCGGCTGTCGGCCTTGCCGTGCTTCTTACCTGCCTCTGAAGCATTGGCGGCCAAGGCCGCCAACAGGCAGAGGCCCAGAACTGAGAGCATTACGACGGTACGAGCATTCATTGTCACACCAACGTCCTTTAGTGGTCCCACTGCGTGGGGTTAAACGACTACAGTCTCAACCGCAACCCATCGCTGCGTTCCTGCGGCGCTACACACTCCATGGGCTGCGCATGGCCCGTGCGATCAAGCGATCGGCTTCCTCGTCATTGACGAATCGCTCGCGGGCCGGGTTCCATTTCACCGTACGACCCAGGCGCATTGCGATGTTGCCCAGGTGACAGACGGTGGCCGAGCGATGGCCGACCTCCGCGGTGCAGATCGTCGGCTGCCGAGTGCGCATGCACTCGAAGAAATTGCCCCAATGGCTGCGGCTGTTGTACAGCCGAGTCTCATGGGGACCGATCACCGAACTCAATATCGATACGGGGCTGGCCTGGAGCGTGCTGCGGGTGACGTAGACCCAGCCTTCGGAGCCTTCGAACCGCACGCCGCTGCCGCTGGTCTTGCAGTACAGCTTCACCCCGTTGGCGTATGTGCATTCGAAGTCCACCTTGGTCGCAACGTCATACAGACCCTCGGTGGGGAACTCGGCACGGCTGCCATCGATCTCGACCGGGCCGCTGTTGTCCATCCCCATCCCCCACTGCGCGATGTCCAAGTCGTGCGCGCCGAAGTTCGTCACCTGGCCGCCGGAGTAATCGAGGATGAACCGGAAGAAGTAATGAACCCGGCCTTCGGTATAGGGCGCATATGGCGCCGGGCCAAGCCACATGTTGTAATCCAGTTCTGGCGGAACCGGCATCGGCGGATGAATGCCGGTGTTCCTGGCATTGTTCGCGGGAAGACCGACGCGGATCGTCTGCAGCTTGCCGATGCGCCCATTGCGAACCAGTTCACAGGCAGTGCGGAAACGAGAGTCGGAGCGCTGCTGGCTTCCGGTCTGGAACACCCGCCCGTACCGGGCAGCGGTTTCGGCAATAACACGCCCTTCGGCAATCGTCAGCGTAAGAGGCTTTTCACAATAAACGTCCTTGCCGGCCTTCATGGCAGCGACAGCAATCACCGCATGCCAATGGTCCGGCGTGGCGATCATGACGGCGTCGATGTCGGGGCGGGCCAGGAGCTCGCGATAATCGTTATACGCCGCACAACCCTTGTAAGAGCCGGACTGCATGGCGTCGGCGTAGGACCGGTCGACGACCTCTTTGCCGGCCACGCGGATTCTGGTATCAACGTCACAGACCGCCACAACCTGGACATCGCCGTTGCCGGAAAGGCTCTTGAGGTGGCCGCCGCCCTGGTTCTTGATGCCAATGCAGCCCATGCGAATGCGATCATTGGCGGAAGTGCGGCGGTTAGCGCCCGAGGCACTCCCCTGAAGGAGCATCGGCGATGCCAGACCAAGAGCCGCGATGCGCTTCATGAATCGTCGACGCGAAAAAACACTGTTCTGGAGCATGCCCGGTCTCCCAGCAACAAGCCTGTCATCCGCAACCATGCGTTTGGATGCGACAGCCAAAAGCCCTGTTGCCCTACTATAGCAGACGCCGGTGAAAATGTTGAACGAACACACGCAGTCGGAAACTTGCGATTGAAGACGGCCACGCGGACACAAAGACACGAAGGCACGGAGGGATGGGGCATTCGTGCCTTCGATGCTTCTCGGGATGGCTGCTCGACCTTAGTCAGCGAGCTTCTTGATCTTCACATTGCGGTACCAGACGGCGCCGCCGTGGTCCTGCAGGCCGATGTACCCTTCCCTGGGGAAATCCTTCACCGGATTCTTGAACTTGTTCTTCGCTCCATCCGGGTTCTTCTGGGCCTCGGTCCACTGGTCCAGATCCATGTCAATGATCTGCTGCTCGTTCATGACGATCTGGATTTTGTTCTGGTTGGCCGTGATGACCATGTGGTTCCACTCACCGGCAGCTTTGTCGGGCTGCTTGCTCGGCGCCAGGCAGTCGTAGACCGCGCCGCAGCTATACTTGCTGGTTTTCTGGCCAGCCGAGTCGAAGATCTGAATCTCAATGCCGGTCTGGACATTGTCCTTCGGGTTGCCGGTGCGGATGAAGATGCCGCTGTTGGTGCCCTTGGCAACTTTGAACTCCACATCCAGCACGAAATCGCCGAACTTGTCCTCGGTCCACATGTCGCCGGCGCCTTTTTTCCAGGCCAGGGCGCCGTCTTCGATCGGCCACGTGCCCTTCCACCCAGCCAGGTCTTTGCCATTGAACAGCGGCTTGAATCCGTCCGCGACGTCGGCGGCAAGGATCACTCTGCCGGTGTCTGCGGAAGCGGCGAGCTTGGCAGTGGGGGTGGCGTCGGCCTTCAGATCGCCCATGGCATACTGAACCCCGTCAAGGTAGTGCTGGAGGATCGCGGGATTCCAGAAGAGCGGGTGCTGATGGCCGAAGGAGCAATAGAACACGCGGCCCTGGCCGACCTCGCGAATCCAACTGATCGCGTAGTCGTGGTCATTGCGATTTTCGCCCTTTTTGAAGCCGGGCTTGGCTGGATCGTCCTGGATCTTTTTGGAATTCGGCAGGTCGATGCTCAGAAGGATGTGCAGCTTCTCGCGAGAGTAGGGATTCTTGAAAGTATACATCTCGTCGGTGATCGTGAAGCTTTGGCCCTTGAAGGCGGCGTTGATCGGGCTTTTGGGATCGTCAATCTTCACCGCGATGTCATAGAACGGATGGCCCTGGAAGTAGCCACCCATCATCTGGCCGTACTCGGCCCACTGGTAGAAGCAGTCCGTGGCGGCATGCGAGCCGGCGATCCCTTTGCCGTTCTTGACGAAGTTGATGAGGCTGTCCTTGAGGCGGGCCTTGGTTTGGGCGTCTTTGCCGTCAAACAGTTCGCCGGTGTTGCTCATCATCATGACGGCGTCGAATTGGGCGAGCTTCTCCGGCTCGAATATCGAGATGTCTTCGCTGATTGTCGTTTCCCAGGCGCCGGTCTTCTTGCCGATGATTTCCATGGCCTTGGCGCCAATGGGAATCACATCGTGATAGAACCCCTTGGTCAGCGTGAACACCAGCAGCTTGCGCGCTTTGGCCGGCTGAACAGTGGCTTTTTCCGGCGCGGCCGCGGTAACCTTCTTGATCACCTCGTCGGTCAGGACATTCTTCCTCTCGGCCGCGAATCCCGTCAGCGACAACGCGCCGATGGCAATCGCGATAATCGTTCCTTTCAGGCTCATATGCGGTCTCCAAAAAAGTGTTATTGACTGCTCCTGTATAGTCAGACACCGGCGCCGGCGTTGTGTTGGTGAGACAGGGTTCCGGGGCAGGCACGAGGGTCGCTATTTCATCGCGGGGATTTTCAGGAATGCCTCCCACAGGTCGGATTGAACATGGACGATCAGCAGCACGTGCGGACGCAGGCCGAAAAAATCCGGGTTTGCATAGCCGGGCTTCAACTGCTCCGCCACAGCCGGCTCCAGCTCCGTTGAAGTGATGATCACCGGGGCATTAATCATCGTCTGAGCATTTACGCCCTCGGCTGCGCCTTGGCGGACCGCCGAATCGACGTCGGGCCAGTATCCGATATTCGAAAATGACCGCAAATACCACGGGATCGGCCAGATGTCCTTCGTAAACACATTGATGCGCATCTCGCGGCCCTTGGGATGGACCTTGGCCAGTCGCTCGATCCGCTCGATCAGTTCGTACATCGTCAGACCGGGATGTGAGTAGACATAGGGGTTGCGCTGGTCGCAGTACAACGACAACTTGCGCTGGCCATAGTAGGAGGGGGAATTCAGCCGATACGCCTGCCACCCCAATTGGGCCGACCCGGCCAATAGCACCAACGCCATCAGCGTCATCGGCACCACCCGCCGCGTCAACCACAGAAATGTCGCCACAATCGCCCCGGCCAGCGAAATCAACACACCGTCGTAGATCGAGTCACCCCGGTACATCTGCCAGCCGAAATACCCCGCTGCCGCCAGCGGCAAGAGCATCGTGATAATCTGCGGGACCAGATGCCGCATCCCCCGCACGAGCGCGACGGCCCCGATGCCACCCAGCAGGATCATGCCATGAAGAAAGCCCAGCAGGCACCACGGGGTCTTGTACGGAATGGCCGCGTACGCCGCAGTGAGGATCAGCGTGTAGAACAGGAGGAACAACCGGAATCGCCGGCGTAGATGATCGACGCCGGGCGGCTCGTTGGCCGCCACCGATGCCGTTGGCTCGACCGCCGGGGCGGCGGCGGAGATACGCTCAGTCGAGAACACCCCCGTCAGCGCACCGACGATCATCTGCGTACTCTCCTGCTGCGACAACGCAAGGACCGCTCTGCCGCCAGACGCCGCCTGCAACGCAACCCTTGGCCGAGTAAACACAGCAACCAGCCCCCCCACCGCCGCCAGCGTCAGGATCAGGCCCTCACTGAACCACAACCGCCCATATTGGGTCCACGCCAGCAGCTTCAGATAGTAATCCCACGGATGATTGTGATCGGTGTTGCCGGTCCCGCGACTGAAATAGGTCTTGTACGCAAGCACGGAATTCCATGGCCCGCGAACGGCAGCCAGCAGTTTCTCCTTGCCCGTCGGCGCCTGGGCTGCTTCCATGAAGAAGCCGGACAGAAACAGTGAGGCAATGAGAATGGCGCCCAGAGCAGCAATGACAAACACCCCCCACCTGAACAGCCCCCGTGCCGCATCGCGCTGGCCATCAATCCATCGCACCCACAGCATCGTCAGGACCGCCGCCCCACCCATCGCCGCCAACTGGATAACCCACGTTTCCTTCGTCGCATGCATCATCCCCAGGCACAGCCCACACAGGATCGCCCAACCCGCCTTGCCGCTCCGCGCATACCGGCAACCCGATGCAATCGCCACGAACGTGAAGAACACCAGCAGCATTTCCTGGATGTAGTACCGGCTGTAGAAGACCATGGCCGACGAAACCGCCGTCAGAACACCCGCCCACACCGTCTCCCACCCGCCCATTTCTCGCCGCACCAGCCACAACGCCAACACCAGGCCCGCACCGAAAATGGCGGGCACAATACGGTAATACGCTTCGCTGGCATCCATGTAGCCACGACCCGTGATCCACATCACCGGGAGCGTGAAGTAGTGGAGCGTCGGGCCATGGTATTCCTTCGGATCATACTGAAAACTGCCGGTGTCCTGCAGCTCCCCGAACTTCACGGCGTGAATGGCCTCATCCCCGTGAAACGGCCGGGCAGTGAGACGCGGAGCGCGGAATACCAGCGCGCCCGCCGTGATCAGCAGCAGGGCCAGCGCGAGGGTCCAACGGTTGCTTGTCATCATGAGTGTTTTTACGCCGTGCAGCGATGCCCATTTGTATCATTTGCCGGGCACGCCGTATACCTCGACCTCGGTGTAATGATTGGTATCCCCTTCCGTTCCGCCGTTGCTGTAGAGCCGGACGTAACGGCCCTTGACCTGGCCTTGGGTCTCGATCAGCTTGCCCTCGTAGCTCTCCGCGTACATCAGGTCTTTGCCGATGCCCATCCCCAGGCTGTTGTCGATGTCATTGTTGTAGACCGCCTGCACATTCGTAATGAAATCGAGGTCGTCGCAAACTTGGACCAACACGTCCTTGTAAATGCGCGGATCGCTGTGCCGGTGCCAGATGACGATGCCCCACACGTCCCCGGCTTTTCCCAGATCAATCTGCACCCACTGCTTGCCAGGCCCCAGCTCAACGGATCTTCCGTCGAGTGCTTCTTTATCCCCATCCGTCACCATCTCAAGCTTGCCCACAAGCGGCTCCGTGTCGCTGCCGGTGACCGGGCGCTTTGCGGCAAGATTGACCACGCCCGCCGGCGCCTGCAGCGGCGCCCTGGGGCCCTTCCGGGCAGGCTCCAACACATATCCGAGAGGCACATCCTTGCGGGTGCCAATAAACGCTGGCTTCGGCAACGAAATCGCAACGGCCGTCAGCCCGGGTAACGCACCCCGAGTCGTCGGCTGCGTCGCGGGAGCGATTGTTTTCACAGGCTTCGGCTCCTCGCAACCAACAGCCAGCCACGCAAGGCAGACCATCAACACCGCCATCTGAGCGGAACCCGATGCTCTTGCTCGTGTGAACATCATGACCTCCTAACAAGAAATACCGGCAGCCCAAGCAGCGTGTTGATAGATTCCGTGCGTAAGCAGAATCGCGCAGGAGCAGGCCTTGCCGCCTCCATCCGCCCACACCACCGGACTTACGCATCGTATCCGGCAGTATCCCTCAACGATTCACCGGCTGGTGCTGGCCGCGGTGATTGATGTCGAAGGGCTTGGCCGCGTCGGGGCCCGTTGGCCTGGCGTTCGCTATCACGTTGCCAAGTTGCTATGATATCGGCATATGGCGACCAGAGGTTCCAAACGACGCAATGAATACGACATCATCGAGCCCATCGGCAAACGCGTCGTTATCCGCAAGGATGAGAACAAACGGGAAACCAAGAGCGGCATTGCCCTGCCCGACAGCCACGAGATCCTCGTCATCACCGGCCGCATCATCTCCATCGGCAAGGAAATCGAGAACGACGACAACTACACCATCAACCAATACGACAAGGTCCTGTTCGACCCCCGCGAAGCCATTCCGGTCGAGTTGGAACATGACAACAAGCTGTTCGTCGTCCATATCGACCGCGTCCTGGCGATCTTCCGCCGATCCGAGCAACGGAAGCCCGGCGCTGCCCATGGCTCAGACGCTACCGACCTGCCTGATGAGGAAACCGGCCCGGACGCGTCGGATGATGCTTAGGCGCACCGTCCGCACTCCGCACCCACGTCGCCGTGTTGCCACCCCAATTACACCGGCAACCCAAACCACTGCCTCGGCTGCCGACAGAGCGTGCCCCCAATCTTGAATCTGTGACATGCCTCAGGGCGCCTGTCGTAAATCATGCAGCTACAACGCACCCCGATGCACCCCGCCAGCGTGCTGCACACGCGATATCCCTCTCCGGTGAGGCATGTCTCCGGCGTAGCGATGGACGCCAAGGAACTACTCTTATCTCGCAACTATTGCCAGTTCGATCGCTTACGGCAACTCGACCGCCACCAATCGCCCCGCAAACGGACCCTGACGCACCGCCGCAGTGCCCACAATCTGCCCGCTCAGGCAAGCCACCAATCGCCCACGCAACAGTTGCTGCCGCGCGCGCCCATTGACAAAGCCCGCCGTCTACGGGAAAACGGACACGTCGCGGCGAACCGGGACGCCTGTCGGGCAACCACAAACTGGCAATTACTCAATGTATCGAACCTGGGTCATTCTTCGGCACACTTTCATCGAAGCGGTCGTCCAGCCCATCTACTCCCTGCTGCTCGGCCTGGGCAGCGCCATCCTCGTCATCTTCGGCCTGCTCCCGTTTTTCACCCTCGGCGAAGACACCGTGATGTACAAATCCGTCGGCCTCGACGTCATCCTCCTGCTCGTTCTGATCACCACCCTCTTTGCCACCAGCAAGTCCGTCTTCGAGGAAATCGAAGACCGCACGATGCTCACGCTCATGAGCAAACCCCTCAAGCGATGGGAGGTCCTGCTCGGCAAATACCTCGGCATCGTGGCCGCTTCGCTCCTGGCCGTCATCATCCTTGGCGTCGTCATCTGCCTGGCCACCTGGTGGCGAGTCCCCGGCGATTACATGCTCAGCACCCGGACAATCGATGACCAGGAACTGCGGAAAGTCCTCGGCTTCCGCATGATGCATCTCTCGGGCTTGATCGCGGAGCTGGTGCTGAAATGGCTCCAGATCGCCGTCCTGGCTGCCGTCGGCGTCGCCCTCAGCACGCGCGTATCGCTGGTCGTGAACCTGCCCGTGGTGATCTTCATCTACATCGCCGGCAACCTGACTCGCTTCCTCTACCCGCTCGAAGGCCAAGGCTTCGCCGTCAAAGCCCTTGCCTACGCCGTCACCACAGTCCTGCCCTACCTGGAGAACTTCGACCTCAGCGGCGCTACGCTCTACAAGCGGATCGCGATATATCAGTTCGCCGAGGACCGCTCGGCCGTGCAGCTTGCCGCCATCTGGAAATACGTCGCATGGGCCGTCGGCTACGCCGCCGTCTACATCTTCTTCGCCCTCACGGCCGGCCTGTGGCTCTTCCACAACCGCGAGCTCGGCGGGGCCGAAGGTTAATCGTCCACCCCCTGACGATCACAATGTCGCCAAAGAAACGGCCTCCCTGTCGGACAGGCAGACGACCGACGGATGCATCCAAAGCATGGAAGCCGGGAAGTCGGTGCTGATCTCGCGGCCCATCAGCCGGCGCATGGGCTGGGCTTTGTGCGATCCATTGACCAATAAAAGGATCTGCCGGGCGTGCATGATGTCGGCCATGCCCAATGTCAGACCATACGCCGGAGCGCGGCCGGTTCCCGTGAGCATGGGATGCCCGAGGGTTGATCGACTGAGTTGCGCAACGTGGGCACGCGACCGCAGCGTAGCGGCTGGCTCGTTCAGACCCAGATGGCCGTTGGCCCCCAGCCCCAGGACGCACAGGCCGATCGGCCCAGCCTCGGCAAGCCACTGGTCAATGCGGCCGCATTCAGCCGCCGGGTCTGTTGCGTTGCTTACAAATCCCTCGTACCGCTCGCGGCCGATTCCCAGAGGCCCCAGGAAGTGTTCTCGCAGGTACGACTCGCACGTGCACGGGTCGTCCATGGCAACCCCGACCCACTCGTCGAGTTTCAGCGTGCGAAGACGATCGCACGAGACCAAGCCGTTCCGGCATCGCTCGGCCAGCAGTTGGTAGATCCTCTTTGGCGATGATCCGGTGGCCAGGCACAAAAGAAGATCCGGCTCACGCGCAATCTGCTCGGCAAGGTGACAGGCAGCGGCCCGGCTCATGGCCTCGTAGTCGGTGGCGACCGTCAATTGAAAACTGGGCATGGGCATGGGTGTTACTCACTTGCTGGCGGGTTTGCTTTGCATCATCAAGAACCCGGCGCCGACCAGGCCGGCGTCGTTCTGGAGCGTCGCTTTGCATAACTGCATGCCCGTGCTCGGGCCGAGCTTGGCCCGTTTGATGACGTCGAGCATGGCCGGTTCGAACAGCTCGTAATGCTCCTGCATGATCCCGCCGCCCAGGATGAGTCGATCCGGCAGGAACGTGTGGATGATCGTCCACAGCCCTGTGGCACAGGCGCGAACCGCACGGGCAAGGATTCGCATAGCCCGGCCATCCCCGGCCAGAACCCTGGCAAAAACCTCCTGCGAGTCCGCAAACCCAGCGCGTTTCCCGGCTTCTGCGATGGCCGAGCCCGAAGCCAGGCTTTCCAGGCAGCCATTCAGCCCACAGTAGCAGGTCGGTCCGCCCGGATCGATCGGAACATGGCCGATCTCCGGATGTTCGCCGGCGGCTCCGCGGTAGATCACGCCATTGTTCAAAACCGCCCCGCCCACGCCCGTGCCGAATGTGAGCATCACCAGGTTGCCCGCGCCGCGGCCAGCCCCAGCGTACCCTTCGCCCAGCAGGGCCGCGTCCGCATCGTTCTCAAGGCTGACCGGGATGCCAAACTCGCCGCTCAGTGCCTTGACGATGTTGGAGCCGCCCCAGCTTGGGAGCGTGTAGTCATTGTTGATCACGCCGGTAAAGGGGTTGAGCGGCCCGGGGCAGCCGATGCCGATGCCGGCCAAGTCAGCAACCCGCAGATTGCTCTGGCCGAGAAGACCGCGAATGGCGCCGCTGAATCTTCGCACCGCCGCATCGAAACCATCCTGCGGCGCCGTGGGCATCTTCACCTGCGCCTCGATCCGGCCGTCGTCGCGGATTATCCCCAGCAATGTCTTCGTTCCGCCAATATCCATTCCGATCGCATGTGACATTATTACTTCCTTGGAATCTGGCATCGTACCAGTGTCGAGGACACTACCATGGCCCTGCGATCAGGTACAATCTGTGCTCTGCGTGGCATGGTCGATGGTTGATGAAAGGTCGGTTATCCATGAAGCTATTGAACGTCGCTATACCGTCGCGTCAGTTTGATGCATCGGTTGCATTCTACCGGGACATCGTGGGGCTGCCGATATCGCGCCAGGGGATGGGCTGCTGTTACTTCAGCGCCGGCAACGCCAACATTGCGGTCCATGTGGCGAGGGAGGGCAGTGATTTTGCGCCAACCGGACATGGCATCTATCTCGATCTGGCGGTCACGAGATTCGAGCAGCTCAAGCAGCGACTGAACGATGCCGGCATCGCTATTCGTAAGGAGTGGAACGACGATTCCGGCCATTTCATCGAGGTGGCGGACCCGGATGGCAATCTGATCGAATTGGTCGGCTAGAGCGTTTTGCACCTGCCTATACCGCCCTGCCTGAGGGTATGCTGCCGGCGACACCCGAGCAGGGTTCGAGCTTTGCGGGTCTTTGCTACACTGGCCTGCAAATCGCTCAAGGACGCAGCCACGGGGCGGCGCAGATGCCGATGAGGCATCCCCGATTGCTTTACAGCCTCTCAATCAACTCCACTGTCACCGGGTCCAGCGACGGCAACACCAGATCGGCCCCTGAGAAGTCGTTGTCAGCAGTGTGCGAACTGGGCACGGCAATGCAGCGACTCCGTGTCAGACAGCAGGTCATCGAGATCAACAGCCGTCCGTCGTTCAGGCTCGCCAAGTACAGAGCACCCGCAGCCCACCGCTGCTGAGCGGGATTAGCGGGCTGATACACCAACTCCCTTTCTGCCGCCCAGGTGGCCCCAGCATCCCTTGATCGAACAGTCCGCAGGAAAACGAAAAGGGGTCACTCCTCATTAAAAGGGGCCTTGAAAAGGGTCAGAAGGCCTTATCGATGCGGGCAGAATTGAACTTGTTCCCTTGTTCGTGTTCCGCGCATAAAGAGGCCGGACGGCAAATCGACTGCCGGCCGGTCGCTTGTAGTTTCCGTCCATCGTCGTGCCAACCGCGCCATCGTCGGTGATGAACTGCATGATGACGTAATCGCGGGTATCCTGCGGAATCTTCTTCGGATCCGACGGCAGCACAAGCCCCTTGCCCGTGGGCACATCCCGGACCTCAACGGTCTTGACCCGCGCGATCCGTGGCCTCTTGCCGCCGAGATCGGGTACCGCGGCTTGGGCTGGGGCGCTCGTCAAAAGCGCGGCACAGGGTGCCGCCGCCCCCGTGGCAATCATCTGTCTTCTGGTCAACATCATGACTGCTCGTTGTTGAGATGGCCGCCAGAATAGTTGCTTGTACTGCGGCTGTCGAGCAAAATACCCACAGTTCTGCTGCGGCATATCGACCCTCTAAACGGCAGGAGCAGGCCATGGCCAATCGGCGTTCAGCAACTCGTCGCGAGTTTCTTACCTTGGCGGGCACAGCGGCCGCCGGCGGCATTGCGGCATCCGCCACCGCGCCCTCGGCGCTGGGGCAGTCTATCGTCGCTGCCAGGCGGCCAGTCCTCGATGACGTGGATGTCCTCGTTGTCGGCGGGGGACCGGCAGGAATTGGCGCGGCCATCGGTGCGGCCCGCAACGGCGCCAAGACTCTCCTGGTCGAGAACCACTCTTTTTTCGGCGGCGTGGCGGCATGGGCCTTGGGGATGCCCATTAATCAGGTTCGCCCCGACGGCAAGCCGCGATCCATCGTCCATGAACTGCTGGTGAAGAAGCTTGAAGCTTACGGCGAGCCGGCGGTCCGCTTCGGCAAGCACGAGCTCTGGTGCAACGTGGAATACCTCAAGGTCGCGGTACTTGATGCGCTCGAGGAAGTCGGCTGTCGCTATCTGGTCCATGTGCGCGCGGCCGATGCGATCGTCGAGAACAACCGGATTGTCGCCGTGGTCGTCGCCACCAAACAGGGTCTGAAAACCATCCAGGCCAAAGCGGTCGTGGACTGCACCGGCGACGCAGATGTCGCCTATTACGCCGGGGCTGAAACGATGATCGATCCGGAGTCGCTGATGCCCATGACCCTGTCGCTGGCGCTGACCAACATCGACAGGGCCAAGGTCAAGTACTCGGATGTGCGTGATGCTATCCACAAGGCCCGAGCGAAGTACCCACTGATCCCGTCCGGGTTTCTGGAGATCAACCAGATCGCCCACAGCGGCAGTTGGTACATCAATCACGCGGGCACTGCCGACATGGGCCGGGTGGATGCCACCGACATCCATCAGCGTACCAAAGCCGAGGCCTCCAGCCGCCGGCAGGCGATTCAGATGGTCCAGGCCGTGCGCGAATCGAACAATCCCGACCTGCAGCGCATCAAGTGGATCGGCACAGGCCCGCAGGTCAGCGTGCGCGAGACGCGGCGGGTCAAAGGGATCTACGTCCTGACCGAAGACGATGCCATGTCCGGGCGGACGTTTGATGACGCGATCGCCTGGCGCAGCGGTTTCCTGGACCCCGGCGGCCAGAAGGGCGCCAAGTTCGTGAAGATGCAAGTCCACGACGTGCCCTACCGGGCTATCGTGCCGGAGAAGCTCGAAGGACTGCTGATGGCCGGGCGGTGCATTTCGGCGACCCACGTGGCGGCTGCGGCCGGCAAGAGCATGGGCAACTGCATGGCCACCGGCCACGCCGCGGGACTGGCGGCGGCCATCTCCGCCAAAAAAGGAATCGTTCCGCGCGAAGTGAACCTTCGCGAGCTGCGCGATGCGCTCCAGGCCGACGGCGTGAACTTCCAGCCGAACGATCGCGATCAGAAGAACCTGTGAAGTATTGGGCAGACAAACCGGGATCAGATCATGAGATTCTCTCGATGGCTTTTGTCGGCGGTGATGTTGGCGTTGGCAGGCGCGGGATCGGGTTGCGCTACGAAGCAGCCGCTGGTGTCCGTGATCGCCGACCGCGATCTGGGTCCTGCCGCAGCGCACGGCTCGCGGTGTTTGATGGCGGCATTGAAGGCCAACAATGTCCCTTTTGAGAAAGCCAGCTCCGCCGAGCAGGCATGCGGTCGCTTGCTGATCGTTGCGGGGATGAGCGGCGGCGACGGTCCTGCATCCCGACTGCTCAATTCCGGCAACCACCCGCTGCCCCAAGGCCCGGAGGCACTGATCATTCGGAAGACTCAGGTCGAGGGCAAGCCGACCTGGCTCATCGTTGGCTCGGACGACCGCGGCCTGATGTATGCTCTGCTGGACGTCGCCGACCGGATCTCCTGGAGCACCAATCCCAACTTGCCCCTCGGCGAGGTCCGCGACACGTCTGAGAAACCGGCCGTCCCCGAGCGGGCCATGTCCATCTACACCATGAACCGTGCCTACTGGGAAAGCCGTTTCTACGACGAATCCTATTGGACACGCTACTTGGATACCCTCGCCCGAAACCGCTTCAACTCCCTCGTCATCATTTTCGGCTACGAGAATGGCGGCTTTCTTGCCCCCGCCTATCCCTACTTCTTCGATGTCGGGCAGTTCCCCGACGTCCGCATGGTCGGCATCACGCCCCAGCAGCAGCAGCGCAACCTCGCCGCCCTCAACCACCTGATCGGCATGGCCCACGACCGCGGCGTACGCGTGACCCTGGGCCTCTGGGATCACATCTACCGCGGCGGTGTCCAAGGCGGCGGCATTCCCGGCGCCAACCGCGCTACCAATGAGCCTACTGCCGGCCTCGTGTGGGGTGTCACCGAGAAGAACCTCGTCCCCTACACGAAAGCCGCCCTCGCCGAGCTCGTCCGCCGGGTCCCCGACCTCGACGCGATCCAGTTCCGCATGCACGATGAGTCAGGCTTGAGAAACTCTGAGCAGCAGGCGTTCTGGCGCGACGTATTTGTCATGATGAAACAGGCCGCCCCCAAACTCCGCCTGGACCTGCGAGCCAAGGGCCTGCCCGACTCGGTCATCGCCACCGCGCTGGATGTCGGCATTCCGTTCCGTATCACGACGAAATACTGGATGGAGCAGATGGGCATGCCCTTTCATCCCACCCACATCAATGTGCAGAACCAGCGAGACCGCCGCCACAGCTACGCCGACATGCTCCGATATCCCCAGCAATACAGGATGCACTGGCGGCTGTGGAACGGCGGCACGGCGCGCGTCCTGCTCTGGGCCGATCCGGATTACGCCCGCCGATTCGTCGACAGCACCCACCTCTACGACGGCGATGGCTTTGAAGTCAACGAGCCGCTGGCAACCAAGATGGAAGCCCAGCCGCACGACA
The DNA here is from genome assembly GCA_026693085.1 of Planctomycetota bacterium. GTDB lineage: Bacteria > Planctomycetota > Phycisphaerae > Tepidisphaerales > Tepidisphaeraceae > JAPLNB01. Next base: position 69,198 of record JAPLNB010000380.1, read on the forward strand.
TCAAACCCTTTGATTTGCTCAAGCAGCAGTATCGCTACTACGACTACGAGTTCGAGCGATACTGGCATTTCTTCCAGGTCTTCGGACGCCTCGGCTACAACCCCAATACGCCCGCCGAGGTCTGGCAACACGAATTCCAGAGGCGATTCGGCCCCGACGCAGCGCCTTGCCTGGAGATGGGCCTGCACCGCGCCAGCCAGGTCCTGCCTCGCATCGTCGCCGCCTGCTATCCGTACGGTTCTTTCCCAATGACCCGTGGCTGGGCTGAAAGGCAGCGGCTGGGTGATCTCCCCGCCTACGCCAAGGCCGAAGGCAGCGACATTCAGCAGTTCGCCAGCTTCGATGAAGAAGCTCAAATCCTGATCGACAGCGGTGAAACCGCCAAGACCCGCCCACCGCAGACCAGTCGTTGGTTCGCACAAACCGCTGCGGACGTCTTCGCCCAGGTGGCCGAAGCCGAAAAACGCGTCGGCAAGAATCGCAACAAGGAATTCGACTCCACGGTCGTGGATCTCAGAATCCTCGCCAACCTCGCCCTCTTCCATTCACGCCGCATTCCCGCTGCCGTCACCTACCGCCTGTTCGATCGCACCAAAGACCCCCTGGCCCTCGATCAGGCCATCGCCCACGAGCGGAACGCAATCGATGCCTGGCGCCAATTGGTCGCCGCCGCTGGCGATCTCTACACTCACGACCTGATGATGGGCGTTCGCGGAGCAAGCCTCTGCGGCCACTGGCAGGATGAACTGATCGCACTGGAGAAGGGCCTGGCCGCTCTGGAGCAACAGCGTGCCGCCATCTCCGGCAGTCCCTCCATCAAACCCGCCCCGCGCTATCGTCCGGTGCCGTCCGACGGCGATGTGGATGCGCCCTCGGTTGCTCACGCTCGCGTCGACACCGCCCCCGCCGGCAAGCCTTTGACCCTATCCGCCAGCGTGCAGGATGCCTCCGGCGTGAAGTGGGTCCGCCTTCGCTACCGCAGCGTCAACCAGCACGATGACTACCGCACGTTGCCGATGCTCCCGTCCGGCCAGGCCGGGCGTTACGAGGCGACCGTCCCCGCCGAACACATCGCCCCCACCTTCGACTTCATGTACTTCATCGAAACCATGGACACCGCAGGCAATGGCAGAATTTATCCCAATCTGAACAAGGAAACACCGTACATCGTCGTCCGGCTCACGGGATAAGAAGAAACCCAGGGAGCAAGCTCCCTGGGCGTTGGGCGTCGGTACTATGGACCTGGAAAAATCTGAAAAAGAAAGTCATTCCTTCGCCGCGGCGCGTTCTCGCTTGGGTTTCGGTTTCCGGGGGTTGAGGGCGCGATCCAGGTTGTTCATGGCCTGCCGGAGGCGATGTTCGTTTTCCACCAGTGCGATCCGCACGTAGCCTTCGCCGTGTTCCCCGAAGGCCCGCCCGGGGGCCAATGCGACTTCCGCCTCATCCATCATTCGCAGGCAGAAATCGATGGTGTCCTGGCCCTTGAGGTGCTCGGGATTGATCTTCGCCCAGACAAACATGCTCGCTTTCGGCTTTTCATACGTCCAGCCAAGCTTGTCCAGGCCGCGGCAAAGCACGTCGCGGCGACGCTGATAGATGCGGGATTGCTCCATCGGCATATCGAGATGTTCGCGCATGGCGATGATGCTGGCGATCTGGATCGGGGCGAAGATGCCGTAGTCGTAATAGCCTTTGATCGTCGCCAGCGCCTTGACCATGTCGGCATTGCCGGCGCAGAACCCGCAGCGCCAGCCGGCCATGTTGTAGCTTTTGGACATCGTGGTAAATTCGACACCAATGTCCTTGGCGCCCTTGGCGGCGAGGAACGATGGCGCAACGTAGCCATCAAAGTTGATCTCGCCGTACGCAAAGTCGGAGATGATCATGATGTGACGCCGGCGGCACATCTCGACGGCACGGTCCCAGAAGGCCGCATCGATCGTCATGGCGGTGGGGTTGTGGGGGTAGTTGAGGATCAGCAGTTTCGGCGAAGGATACAGCCCATCAATCGTCTGTTCGATGCGGTCGAGGAAGGCCTGGTCATTGCCCAGCGGCACGCGGATGACATTCGCGCCCGCCATCGCGACGGCGTAGATGTGGATGGGAAACGCCGGATCTGGCACCACCGCCGTGTCCCCAGGGCCCAACATGGCCAGGCACAGGTGCGAGAAGCCTTCCTTGGACCCGATCGTGGCGATGACCTCGGTCTCGGGGTCGAGTTCGACGCCGTATTTCGTCTTGTATTTTTTCGCGACTTCGCGGCGGAGCGACGCGACGCCGGTCGAGACCGAGTAGCGGTGATTCCGCGGATCGCGGGCAGCTTCGGCCAGCTTCGCGACAACCGACGCCGGCGTGGGGTCGGTCGGGTTGCCCATCCCCAGGTCGATGATGTCGACGCCCGCAACACGCTTCTCGTGCTTCATCTTGTTGATCCGCCCAAACAGATATGGCGGAAGACGCTGGATGCGTTGGGAGACTTCGATTTTAAATGTTTGTTGGCTCATAATTGTTCCCGCTGATTCTACCCGCGGCAGGCGGGTTCTTCACTCCCCAGCAAACGCAGAAAACAGAATTCGGAAGTCCGCAACCAGACTTCCAAACGCGGCACGCGGTCGGGCCCGGCATTATCGGCCGGGCATCGTAGCCGGCGGCCGGAGTTCCTCCGGCGTGCCTGTCACGGGCTGGGTCTTGGGGCGGTCGAGCAGCATTTGCCTGCGCATCAGACTCGGGTCCGCGCCCGACTCCCCGGCGGCAGCTTCAAGGCGCTCGATGTACTGTTTTCGGAGCACCGGATCGTTGATTTTCAGCGCCGAGCGGGCCTCGATGACGAGCGACTCCCGGAGGTCGCGGATGCGGATGAGCAGCAGCCCCTTGAGAAGCTCGTCGCGCACGTAATCCTTGTGCGTTTCGTATTTGACCGCAAGATTTGGGGGGATTCTCGCAATGAGTTTGATGATATGGTACGAGTTGCCCGATTGCACCTGATCCGAGACATCCCCAGGCTCTTTGAGCGCGAACGCCGCTTCCTTGAACCCCTGCGGGACCGTGGTCTCAGCGCGTGAGAACGGCCGTATCTCACCCCCCGTGGCGCGGCTGGGTTTGTCGATCGATAGCTCGGCCGCCACCTTCTCGAACGCTTCGCCTTCACGTAGCCGCCGCAGCACTTCCGCCATTTCGCGCGGGTTGGAAACCTGGATATGGCGAACCTTGACCTTCTCTCCAAATAGGATGCCGAAGCCGTCGCGGACATGCTGTTCGGTGATTTTCTCCTTCAGGCCCGGCTCGGCTTCCGCGAGCTTGCGGAGGTAGGCGTTGGTCTGCATCGTAAGTTCAAACTCCGCAGCGCTGAACCGGGTGGAGGTCAGGTATTGGGCCAAAAGGTGCTCGGATTCCTTCTGGCGGAAGGCGGCTTGCTCCTCGGCCGTCAGTTTGGAATCGGCGGGGATCACGTCCTTGAACATCTGGTCAAGCGTGCGTTGACGCTCGGCGGCAAAGTCGGCGGCGGTGACCGTGACGTTCGCAGCGGCGGCCTTCTGTTTGCAAAGCTCGATCTGTGCCAGGTGTAGGAGAAAGGCCAGCCCATGCGACTCGGTCATCGGGCGGAGCAATTGCTCGACGGTGATCGGCTTTCCATTGACGGTCGCGACGGCGTCGGACGTGGACGTGTGGCCGGCGAGGGGCGCCGTGTCCCTGGCGGCGTTCGCGGAGGTGATCGAAGTGAGCGAATCCTGGCTGGCGAGGGTCGCATCAGGCTTCGGCGACGTGACCGACGGCGCGCAGCCGACGACGCCGGCCAAGAGCGTGCAGAGGATGGAACAGCATCGATTCATGAAGATGCTCCGGAAAAGAGCGGCAGTATCGAATGGGGGCGGCGGGGTGTCAAGAATGATTTGGGCAACCCCGGCGACCCGAGTATGATCCGCATGGCAGGGCTTGGCCACCTATCAGTATCGGAGGTTACATGCGGACTGCAATGACGCTGTTGGCGAGCGTGCTCTTGTTGGGTGCATCATCATTGGCGGCGCCAACGGGCGGAGCAACGCCGAACGCAAACCCGAAGATCGCAACCGGCGCCTGGGCCGCCGCGCTGCGGGGCCATCCGCGACTGGCAGGCCCCACCGAGTATCTGAAGCAACTGGCAAAGGCAAACCCACAGGCATGGCAACGCGCCAAAGGAGCGCAAGGCGCCCTGGCGGACGGAGTCAAGCATGCCGTCGACGGCCTGCCGGCAGCCAAAGTATCAGAACATATCGCCGCAGCTATGAAGAACCTCGACCGCGGCGTCACCAATGAACACCAGGATACCTGGATCTGGCTCGATAACGTCGCGTTGGTTTTCGATTTGTTCCATGACCAGATACCCCCGGCCGATCGCCAGAAGATGATCGCGTGGTTCAATGCTCACCTCGATAAGTTCACCACGGACGAGGGTGCGTTTCACAACTCGACGCTATCAAAGGTGCTCTGCTATCTGCGGATCGCATACGCTACATGGGGCGAAAATCCGCGGGCAAAGGACTTCCGCGATTACGCGCTGCTCAAACTCTATGAGGGAAAGCTGCTCCCGGTGCTCCGCCAGTTCGGAACGGGCGGCGGATATACCGAGTGCGGCTGGTACACGCGCGGATCGCTCTGGCATCTGGTGCAGGCGCTGGAACTGGCGAGGCGAATCGAAAAATACGACGGCTTCGCAATGGCGCCGCAGTTCTTCTACCAGAGACTGGCGTACGAGATGCTCCAGCCCTATCCGGGCCTCTGGACCTATGGCACCGAACGCTTTGCCGTCGAGGGCGATGGGTCGGATCTGTATGGCGGCCACACCGAGTATCCGCGACATACACGCATGGTCCTCGGCCAGTACTTCAGGGGATCGGAATTGGCCCGATACGTGGTCAACAAGCACAGAAAGCCGTCCAATCCCGAGGCGGCCCTTGTGGATTTCCTGTATGACCAGGAACTGGATCAGCCCCTGCCCATCAATACGTTCCCACTGGCCCATCTCGCGGAGGGCATTGGAAAGGTGTACGCGCGCAGCGACTGGACCGATGACGCAACCTGGTTCCGCTTCGAGTGCGGCGATTTCTGGAATGCACATCAGCATTATGAAGTCGGAGATTTCGAGATCTACCGCTACTCGCCCCTGGCGACCGAGAGCGGCGAGTATAAAGACTATGGCTCCAACCATTCAGTCAACTGGCTCATCCGCACCATCGCGCACAATTGCATCCTCGTGTATCAGCCCGATGAGAAGTGGGATCGCCAGCGCGATGGCGGGAAAAATCAGTACGCGAATGACGGTGGCCAAGCGAAGAAATGGGAGTGGCCGGTCGACAATTTGGCCATCTGGAACCAGCGGCGGCAGCAGTTTGAACGCGGAAACATCCTGGCCTATGAGAATCGCCCCGAATTCATGTTCGTCGCCGGAGATTGCACCAACGCGTACGCGCCATCGAAAATCGCAGCGTGCATCCGGCAGATTGTCTTTGTTCGCCCTCACGCTTTCGTGATCATGGACCGCGTCGAAAGCACCCGGCCAGAGTATGAGAAAACCTGGCTCGTCCATTGCCGCCAGGAACCCAAAATCGCCGGGAACCTGACAACGATCACCCATGCAAAGGGAACCCTCAGCGTCCAGACGCTGCTGCCGGCGGATGCAAAAATCGGAGCCGTGAAAGGCTATACCTACGCGGGACAAACCTTCGATGAAAAAAAGTCGGCTTTGTCCGACGTGGCCAATCTCTGGCGGCTGGAAGTCAAGCCCGCCGCGCCACGAACAAACGACGTGTTCGTACATCTCATGCGGACGGACGGCCCGGCCGTGGGAAAGGTGCTACAGCAAGGCGGGAGAACTGTCGTGGAATTCGACGACGTTCAGGTTGTGTTTTCGGGAAACACAGGCGGCACCATCAAAGTCGCCGGAAACACATTGCCCCTGCGGCCGGCGGTGATCAAGGGCAAGTTCGAGTAAACACCTTGGATGCAGTGGTCCGTCACTTCTGAATTGACTGTTTGGGTGGAACTGGCGGACAAGCCGCCAGTGGCACCCACCAGATCATCCATGACGGACCACTAGGCCTTAACCATTGGCGCTGTCCACCCATGCCTCCAGGGGTCTTGCTGGCGGAAGGATTCAAGCATATAGCTTTTGTTCTCTGTATCGACACCGATCGCCGCAGGGTCGCCGTAGTCGCCGACGATGAATCCGCCAGCGCGAGTGCCCCATTTGCGCATCAATTCCCCCGCCTGGCGATCGATTTCCGCTCGGTCGCCCGTGGGAAGGGTCTTCTGAATGTCGCAGAGCGTTTCGAAGCAGACTTTGCCCGCAAACTGCCTGCCGATCTCGTTGATGCCGTTCGTCAGCGGCTGCTGCATGTTCAATACATTGACACCCGCCTCTATCAAGATCGGAATGGCTTTGTTGATCTTGCCGCACGAGTGCATCCACACATGCCACCCGCTCTCGTGGGCCGCCGCGAAAATCTTCTTGTACCGGGGGAAAAAGAACGATCGAAACAGCTCCGGCGAAATCATCAGGTCCAATTCAGTGCCCCAATCTTCGGAGAAATTGAAGCAGTCGATGCGATCCCCCGCAATCCGGTGCATCGCGCGGATGAACGTGATGTCGTATTGCGTAAGGCGATCCGCCAGGTCGTGAATCGCAGCATCGTTCTCCATCATCGCGATCATGCAGTTCTCAAAACCAAACAGCGCCTGCATGCGCTCCCAGAGCAACATGAAAATCGGCGTAATGCGGTATTTGTCCCGCCGATTCGCGTCCGCGTCCAGCGCATCGAGTCGCGACCGAATCGTCGCAAACCGCCGTTCGTCCGCCCCGTCCGGCCAAGCGTACTCGTCGATCCGGCCAAGGTCCTCAAGCGGGTGCCCTTTGATCTGCCCCATGTTCGCCAGCCCCGTCTTCTCCCAACGGCACAGCCATTGGTCCAACGTCGGGTCCGCCACCGCCTGCGGAGGTTTCACCTCGTCCGCCCACAGCCATTCTGTGTCCGATACCTCCCCAAATCCGTTGATCGGCAACCGCGCCGGAGTCCGAAAATCGATCGCCCCTTTGATCATCTCACGTGGAGACATCGGCAGGTTCTCCTTGGCTGATACCCAGCCGTTCTTTGAGCTGTTGCTCAATTTGCGACATCAAGTCGTCAGAGCTTGCAGAGACAGGAATAGCCGGCCCAATAGTCACCGTCGCCGTCAGCGGACCATGAATCGGCGATACATCGGTCATGTCCTCTTCAAAACGTTCGACAGTCTCCAAGAGCCGCTCGGGAGTCGGATTGGACCGAATGTAGTCCGGCGGATAGTGTGAAAGCTGTTGCGCCAGGTAGACGTCCGCCAACTGCCGCCAACGCCGCTGTCGCTCTTCCTCCGCCAAGTCGCCTTTCACCAGGTCAGGAAGAATTGCAGTGCGCAGCCGCTTCACGCGCGCTACAGTCGTATCCTCCCGGTGATTATTGAGCCATTCCGTTTCGAGCGGAACCAACAGGTGGTCGATCAGCCGCTGCAGACGCTCATAAATCGGACCCTCCTGCGCTTGCCCGATGAACTCAATCTCCTTCAGGCTCAGCAGCGCATGCCCCAGCTTGTAGATCCGCTCAAGCAGCGCCAGATGGTGTTGTGGCCGCCAAGTCAGTCGCGATTCAATCTCGTCCAGCACCGCCGCAAGCGTCGATTCCAGATCCCCGCCAAAGTGATACCGAATCGCGACGGGATGCACCACGACTTGCCCCGCCGGATTCGCTTTGGCCCGCCGTTTGGCCGCCGTACGCGCAATCAACGCCGTCCCCTCCATCAGCGCGTTAAGATGGTCGTTGGTCCGCGAAACCACACCCTCCGGAAAAATAACCAACGGCCGCTGCGCCTGTTCGAGAATCTCCGTCGCCGCATTGATCGCCAACCGGTCCATCCCCTCCCGGTAAATCGAAAACGCGCCCGCTCGACGCAACAAAAACCTCTGCAGCGGGCTCTGCATGAAAATGTGCCAACTGGCCATCATGAACACCGGCCGGCCCGCCGCCGAAATCAGCGGGTACAGCGTAAACGGGTCGCAGAGCCGGCAATGATTAGGCGTCAGCAAAACCCCATGCCCCGCGCCGATCGACCGCTTCAGATGCTCTGCGCCAAGGCATCGAACCTGCGTAATGCCAAAGCTGCGGTTCAGATAGTACGGGGCATACCGCCGAAGCAACGCAGGCCACACCCGGCTATCCAAAGGAGGAATGAAGCGATAGGGTTTGTCGATGATGATGTTCTGCATCAAGCGGCATTGTACTGAACTGCCAAGAGGATTCACCACCAAGCCGCACCCATCGACAACCCCATGCACCCCTCCCTAAACTACCCCTCGCGGTTCAGACAACACACACTACCAGGCGACAGAGATGAATGACCGACAACAGACGATCCAACACCTCATTCAACATCCCCAAATCCCCGTCCTCATCCTCGGCGGCGGAATCAACGGCATCGGCCTCCTCCGCGAACTCGCCCTCCAAGGCGTCCCTGCCCTCCTCGTCGACAAAGACGACTTCGCCGCCGGCGCCACCTCCAAATCCTCTCGCATGATCCACGGCGGCCTCCGCTACCTCGAAAACCGCGAATTCGCCCTGGTCACCGAATCCCTGCTCGAGCGCAACCGCCTCCTCGCCAACGCTCCACACTACGTCTGCCCCCTGAAAACCACCATCCCCTTCTATTCCCGCCTCGGCGGCATCCTCCGCTCCGCCCTCATCTTCTTCGGCTTCTCCGTCCGACCCGGCGAACGCGGCTCCCTCGTGACCCGCCTCGGACTCACCTTCTACGACCTCGTCACTCGCCACGACCGCCGAACCCCCACCCATTACCTCCGCTCCCGCTCGCAATCGCTCCACGAAATCCCCGGCCTCAACCCCCACATCGTCGCCACGGCCACCTACTACGACGCCAAAATCACCCAGGCCGAACGCCTCTGCATCGAACTCCTCCACGACGCCCGCCAAGCCAACCCGCTTTCCCTCGCCCTCAACTACGCCGCACCCCAACGCCTCGAAGCCGGCCGCGTCTTCCTCAAAGACCTCGCCACCGGCCAATCCGTCCCCGTCGAACCCCGAATCCTCGTCAACGCCACCGGCGCCTGGGTCGACTCCGCCAACGCCATCCTCGGCTCCCCCACCCGCTTCATGGGCCCCACCAAAGGCTCCCACCTCGTCGTCGATTGCCCCGAACTGCACCGCGCCCTCGCCGACCAGATGCTCTATTACCAACACGCCGATGGCCGCGTCTGCATCGTCTTCCCCTTCATGCACCAAGTCATCATGGGCTCCACCGACATCCCCGTCGCCGACCCCGACTCGGCCACCTGCGACGACACCGAAATCGATTACATGCTCGAAACTCTCCGCGGCGTCTTCCCAGGCATCAACATCTCCCGCCAAAACATCGTCTTCACCTTCTGCGGCTGCCGCCCCCTCCCCTCCGCCGACACCACCGTCACCGCCAACATCTCCCGCGGCCACCACATCGAAATCCTCCCCCCCACCCCCACCCGACCCTTCCCCATCTACTGCCTCATCGGCGGCAAATGGACCACCTTCCGCGCCCTCGCTCAACAAACCGCCGACCAGATCCTCCAACACCTCAACACCCCCAGAAAATGCCAAACCGAGCACACCCCTATCGGCGGCGGCAAAGACTTCCCCACCACCCCCCAATCCCGCGCCGCCTGGGTCCGCCGCGTCTCCCGGCAATACGGCATCATTGAATCCCGCGCCGAAACCCTCCTCGACCGATACGGCACCTCCGCCGAATCCCTCCTCGCCTCCGCCCCCCACGGCACCCGCAAACCCCTCCGCTCACTCCCCGACTACGACCTCTGCGAAATCCTCCACTTGGCCACCAACGAATCCGTCGTCCACTTATCCGACATCACCCATCGCCGCAGCACCATCGCCCTCCTCGGCCAAGCCACACCCCAATCCCTCTGCGAACTGGCCGACATCATCGCCCCCATCCTCCACTGGAACCCCCAACGAAAACAAGACGAAATCCACGCCGCAAATCCCCCACAAATAACCAATAACAAGTAACAACCACCACCACTACCCCACCCTCCCATTAATCTCCTTCAACGCTGGATACAGCTTCAAAAACACCTCAAACCTCTCCGCAGACCTCGCCGTCAGCTTCAGGTCCGGCTCATACACCCTCCCCGCCTTGTACACCCGCTTAAACGCCTCCTGCTCATCCCGATACAACCCCACCCCAATCCCCGCCAATATCGCCGCCCCCAACGGCGTCGCCTCCTCAATCTCCGGCGTCTCGACCGCCCTTCCAACCATGTCCGCCTTGTTCTGCATCCAAAACGAGTTGTTCGCCCCCCCACCCACCGCCACAAACCGATCCGTCCTAACCCCCAACCCCTTCTCC
>JAPLNB010000381.1 GCA_026693085.1 Planctomycetota bacterium
CTATTGGTCGCATCCGCACCCACCCCCTCCACCGGCTCCGTGGGAAACGCCACCACCCCCCCCCCCCGCAAGCTCTCTACCGCGTTAGTAACGTCACTCATGCATCCGCGATCATATCCGACAATCTCCATTCGGTCATCCGCCACCAATACCCCGCCTTGCTCTTCCGTTCATCATTCATCGTTCATCGTTCATCGTTTCCTCTAACGATCCCCTTCTCCACCAACCACCCCGTCGCCGCCTTCGCATCCGAGCAGATCAAAAACACCTCCTGCACCGTCCCCAGCCCCCCATACAAACACTTCAGCCCCGCCGCCGTAGGATACTGCACCTTCAACCCCATCGGCCCCTTCCCCCGCCTCACGCTGATCCGCCCCGGCACGATCCGCGTCACAGCCGCACAGTTCTCCACAATAAAATCCAACACCTCATCCAACCCCCCCACCCGCCCATGCTGCCGCTTTACATTCCCAAATTTCATCACCACATTATAGGTTTATCGCTCCAATCGAAAATCGGCATTCGAAAATCGAAAATCCCCCTCCTCCCCGCCTATGATTGTTCCAACGACAAACAAGGAGAACCCATAATGGCTGAGAACATGCTGAAGAACGGTGACCCCGCCCCGGATTTCGAGCTCATGGACGAAAACCGCAACAAGATCAGACTCTCCGACTTCCGCGGCAAGAAAAACGTCCTCCTCCTCTTCTATCCCATGGATTTCAGCCCCGTCTGCACCGACGAGCACTGCGCCTTCGGCCCGCAGCTCGGCAAGATCACCGCCAACCCCGACACCGTCGTCTTCGGAGTCTCCTGCGACAGCCCCTTCTCCCACGCCGCCTTCAAAAAACAGTACAACATCCCCTACTCCCTCCTCTCCGACCCCACCCGAAAAATGGCCAAAGCCTACGCCATGTTCGCCGGCGAAGAACCCTTCAACTGCACCAAACGGGGCACCGTCGTCATCAACAAAGAAGGCAAAATCTCCTTCCACCAGGAAGTCCCCATGAAAGAACCCCGCACGGCAGACTCCCTGGCACAAGCCGCCGCCACCGCCAAATAATCACTACCAACTATCCACTACCAACTATCAACTAGCGGCTAATGCTTAAATGACGCCGAAATATCCGTCACCGCGTCCGCCCGCGCCGCCACCGTCTTCTTCCCCCCATACTTCGCCGTCAAATCCTTCAATAACCGATCATACGCCTCCCCATCCAACGGCAGATTCACCGCCTCCCGCGTCACCCCCGCCATCAGCATCGCATTCCCGATCTCCAACCCCTTCGCCCCGTCCGCCGCCGGCGCAATCAACTCCTCACCCTTCAAAATCGCGTTCACAAAATTCTGCGTAATGATCGTGTGCGATTCCGCCCCGTCCGCCTTGTACGGAACCTCAATATCCCACGCCTCGACATTCGCAAACGCCTCCGGGCTTTTCTCCCGTATCTCCCGCACGCCCTTCCGCGTCCGGGTAAACACGATCTTCCCCTTCTCCAGAACGATTTTCCCCCGATCCCCCGCGATTTCCAGCCGATTCGTCCCCGGCGCCTCACCCGTCGTCGTCACAAATTGCCCCACCGCACCATTCGGATACTCCAATATCGCGCTGACCTCATCCTCAACCTCGATCGGATGCGTCTTCCCGATGCTCGCGATCGCCGTGATCCGATTCGGCATCATCCCCGTAATCCAATGCAATAAATCCAGGTTATGCGGGCATTGGTTCAACAAAACTCCACCACCCTCCCCAGCCCACGTCGCCCGCCATCCCCCGCTCCCATAATAGGTCCACGTCCGGAACCAATCCGTAATCAGCCACGTCACCCGCGAAATCTCCCCCAATTCCCCCTCCACAATCAGCTCGCGCACCTTCCGAAACATCGGAAACGTCCGCATCTGAAACATCATCCCGAACTTCAGATTCGTTTTCCCCGCCGCCTCCACCGTCCGCCGCGCTTCCCCAATCGTCACCGCCAACGGCTTCTCCACCAGCGCATGCATACCCCGCTCAAACGCCAGCCGCGCAATCTCGCAATGCTGATAATGGGGCGTCGCCACCACCACCGCATCCACCGCCCCAGACCCTATCAATTCCGGATACGTCCCAAAGCCCGCCACCCCACCGCCCGCGATCGCCCGCTCCACTCGCCCACGATCCACATCGCACACCGCCCCCAACACCGCCCCATCGATCTTGTTCATGTAAGAAACATGAAACGCCCCCATATTCCCCAGCCCGATCACGCCAATCCGAACCTTGCCCATGATCACTCCCGATCTAACTCACCACGGAGAACACGAAACAAGTCTGTGGTTTGTGGCCTGTTGTTTGTCGTGGCTTCTGCCAGTCGCAGACAACCCGCTGCAAACCACAAACAACAAACCACAGACTGCATCTGGGTACACAACTCTACTTGATCTCGATCGTCGTCTTATCATACCCCGGCGCCACCTTCGTCAGGTTCGGCGTCAGTTCCACATTCGTCTTCCCCGACACCCAATCCAACCCCGCGATCACCACCTTCTGAAACGTCGCGCTCGTCCACACATCTTCACGATGTCCCATCGACGTGTAGAACACCCGGCCGTTCCCGCTCATCAACGCCCACGTCGCCGGATACATCGGCCTCTGATAAGCCCTCTCCCACACGCCCTTGTCCGTCCGCATCGCCAGCGTGTCCTGCACCAGAATCGCCGTCATCTCAGGATTGACGTTCTTGTTCGCATACCACTCATCCAGCATCTCATAGTCCTTCAAATCCTCCAGACCCGGGAACTTGAACGCCACATGCATCCACGCCTTCTGCTGCGACTGGTGCGTCAAAAACTCCCCGCCCATCATCGTCGCAAACGCATCCACCTTGTTCCCGCCATGGAACGTGTCCGTCGCCGAGTGGAACCCGATCACGCCCTTCCCATCCTTGATCGCCGACAGCAACTTCTCCTTCTGTTCCGGCGTCATCCCCGCCCCGCCGTCCTTGCTGTCCTTCGTCAGGTTGCCGGTCGTATAGAACCCCAGCACATCATAGTTCCCCATCTCGTCCACAAACTTCTTCGCGTCCTTCGTGCACGTTACCTCATACCCCTTCTTCGCCGCGAACTCCACCAATACCTGTTCCGCGAACGACAGCTTCTCCGGCGTCTCCTTCTTCCGCGCAATCACCGAATGCTCAAACCCCTCCGACTTCGTCAAAAACAACACCTTCTTCTTCGCCTCCTGTGCCAACGCCCCACCCGCAAACATCCCCACCACCACTGCCACCAACACCAATCCAACAATCTGGTTCATCATATCTCTCTCCAAAATGAATTGACTGTCCCCCAGTATAACCACATTCCCCCCCGCTGTTGAACCCGTCCTGGACATCAATCGCCATTCGAAACTCAAAATTCAAAAATCGAAAATCCCCCTATCGTCCCACCGCCTTCTCGATCTCATCAAATGCCGTCAATCCCCCCGCCACCAACTGATACCCGCTCTCCACCAGCTTCACAAACCGCGTCCCCTTCATCGCCTCTTCGATCAGCTTCGGCGTCGCGTGCTTCATCACCACCTCCCGCATCGCATCCGTCGTCACCAGCATCTCAAAAAACGCCCGCCGCCCCATATACCCCGTCTTCAAACACCGCGGGCACCCCCCCGGCATATAGATCTCCTTCACACCCACCCCCGCCTTCCCCATCTTCCTCACCTGCTCCGCCGTCGGCTTCATCCCGCGCTTGCAGTACGGACACAACTCCCTCGCCAGCCGCTGCGACACCACGACATGCAGGCTCGACCCCACCAAGAACGGCTCCACCCCCAGGTCCAACAGCCGAAACACCGTCCCAATCGAATCCTTGGTGTGTAATGTCGAAAACACCAAATGCCCCGTCATCGCCGCCTGCATCGCGATCCGCGCCGTCTCCCCGTCCCGTATCTCCCCGATCATCATCACGTCCGGGTCCTGCCGCAGCATCGACTTCAACAACGCCGGAAACGTATTCCCCTTCCCTTCCTTCACCGGCACCTGCGTCACCCCCTCAATCTCAATCTCCACCGGGTCCTCAATGCTCACCACGTTCCGCCGTTCCACCCCGCAGTCCCGCAACAACGCATACAGCGTCGTCGTCTTCCCCGATCCCGTCGGCCCGCACACCAATATCATCCCCTGGTCCAGCTCCATCCCCCGCCTCACCTCCGCCAGCATCCACCCCGGCAGCCGCAGGTCTTTCGTGTGAATCGGAGCCGTCGTCGCGTCCAATACCCGGATCACCAGCTTCTGCCCGAACATCGCCGGCGCAAAACTCACCCGAAAATCAATCCGCCGCCCCGGAACATGCGCCGTAAAATGCCCCTCCTGCACGATATGCTTGAATTGTACGTCAATATCACACAAAATCTTCACCAACGCGCACACCCTCACCCCAATCTCCTTGCTCATCCGCACAATATCAACCATGTTCCCGTCGATCCGCAGCCGTAGCTGATAATCATCATTCTTCGGCTCCACATGCACGTCCGTCGCCCTCGCCCTCGTACAAATCAGAATGATGTACCGCAGCACGCTCACCGCTTCCCCAGACCCCGCCACACGCCGCTGTTTCCGATGCTCCTCGCTCTCCGCCTCGTGCACCACCTGCCCCCGGCAGTTCACCAACGCAATCTCGCCATACTCAAACGGCTTGTCCGGCAACAACTCCGCCAACACCGGCAAAAACTTCTCGTCATCCTCGCTGCTCGAACTGATCCCCAAATCCACCTGTCCCCACTCCGCATCGTTCAGCGGCCTCGACATAATCTCATTCACCCGCTCCGCCGCCTCGTCTTCCTCTGCCCGCACTCGCTCCACTTCCTCCAGCTCCACTTCCTCCAGCACCACTTCCTCCAGCACCTCCAGCCCCTCCGCCTCCTTCACCTCCACCGGCTCTTCCACCTTCCCCGCCACCCTCTGTCCCGGCACCACCAGCCTCAGCTCCGTCGCACCAATCCGGATCACATCACCCCTCTTCAGAAACACCGTCTTCACCGCCTGACCATTCACCTTCGTCCCATTCCGCGAATCCAGATCCTTCACCACCAGCCCCTTCGCCGTTGTCTCAATCACACAATGAAATCGGCTCGCCTGCGCTTCCACCACCACCAGCCGATTCTCAGGATGCCTCCCAATCGTCAGTGGCTCATCTCCCAGAACCACCTTCTTCCGCCCCGCCGCACTCGTCACCATCAAAAACGCCCGATCCATCCCCCCAATGTATTCCCCCACCCCCCCATGGTCCATACCCCCCACATCATCCATCATTCCCTCACCCCTGAACCCTAAACCAACCCCTCCCTCCTCCTCCTCTCCCTCATGAACATCAGAAACGCCCCAGGCCCAAACAGCCACAACGCCGCCGTCACCCCAAACGCCACTCCCGTCCACGTCCCCCGCTCGCAGTAACACTTGTCCCCCCGCTCACCGATAATCCAAGCATGCGCCGGCGCCGCAATCACCAATTCCATCACCGTCCCCGCCAGCAACCACCGAAACACCTTCCGCAGCCCCGTATACCGATCCACGCTCTTCATATACCCCCAAAACACGCCCCCCCCCCCCCCCCCCCACCCCCCCCCCACCCCCCCCCCCCCCCCCCCCCCCCCCCCCCCCCCCCCGTCGTCAGTTTCATCCACCAATTCGGCAATTCCATCAACGTCGCTATCACCCCAATGCTCAACATCATCCCGATCAACCCCGCCGCCACCGCGCTCCTCCTCGACAGCGGCGCCTCACTCCTCACCTCGATCCGCCAGCTCCCCCGCGGCATCAAAAACACCCACTGGCTCAACAAAAATACCGCAAAATACCCCGCCGCCCGCGGCAAGTACGCCCACTGCGCCTCACTGTCGCGACTGATCATCACCGAATTCACCGGCGACGCCGGCGTCCCAATCGCCCCCCCGCCGAGCACCTCCAGCATCGGCCAGATCGGATTGAACGTCAACACCCCCGCCAACAACATCGCCAACACCGCCCCCGCCAACATCCCCCCCCGCGCAAACCCCGCCCACCACTTCCCCCGCGGCATCACCGGCCGGTAATCCAAAATCGGCGGCCCTTCCATACCACGACCTCTTCCTCCCACCCAATTGCCAATTGTCAATTGTCAAATGGCAATTGGCAATCCCCCCACTCTTGAACCCTTGAACTCTTGACCCCTTGAACTACGCTACGCCTACCATGAACGACTTCATCCTCGCCGAACAAACCCACCACTTCATCCGCCAGCACAAATGGGACGCCGCCGTCCTCCCCTTCGGCGCCACCGAACCCCACAACCTCCACATGCCCTACGGCACCGACACTTTCCAGGTCGATGAAATCGCCCGCCGCGCCTGCGCCCACGCCTACACCCGCGGCGCCAAAGTCCTCCTCCTCCCCACCCTCCCCTTCGGCGTCAACACCAACCAGCTCCAAATCCCCGCCGCCGTCACCCTCTCCGTCACCCCCACCACCCTCCTCAAAATCCTCGCCGACCTCGTCGATTCCCTCGAACGCCAAGGCGTCCGCAAACTCCTCCTCCTCAACGGCCACGGCGGCAACGAACTCAAACCCCTCATGCGAGAACTCCACCACCGCTCCAACGTCTTCCTCTTCCTCTGCGACTGGTACAAGATCTGCGCCGACCAATACCCCAAAATGTTCGAAAAACCCTCCGAACACGCCGACGAAGTCGAAACCTCCCTCGCCCTCGCCTTCTTCCCCCAATTCGTCAAGATGACTCAAGCCGGCAAGGGCGAAGTAAAACCCTGCCGCTTCGAAGCCGTCCGCAAGAAATGGATCTCCCTCACCCGCCCCTGGCACCTGATCACCACCGACACCGGCATCGGCGACCCCACCCCCGCCACCCCCGAAAAAGGCCAAGCCCTCATGGCCCTCCTCACCACCCGCATCGGCGATTTCCTTCACGACCTCGCCACCACTCCCATCGACAAATCCTTCCCCTTCTGACCCCTTGCACCTCCCATTCGAAAATCGAAAATAACCGGAGCTCTCATGAACACAAACATTCCCCTTCTCATCGCCCTCCTCCTCGCCATCGGCTGCACCCACACCAAACCCTCCCCAACCACCCAACAATCCGAAGAATCCCCCCTCACCCCACCCCCAACCCCCGCCACCCAACCCGCCCCCGCCGACTACACCCGCATCGCCGACGAAATCGAGTCCGCCCTCAATCGCGACGTCGTCCGCGCCTTCTTCCCCGCTTGCATCGACCACACCTTCGGCGGCTTCCACTCCGCCTTCAACCGCGACTGGTCCAGAGCACCCTCCCAAGGCAAAGGCATCGTCTACCAGTCCCGACAAACCTGGATCGCCTCCCAACTCGCCCTCCAACGCCCACAACTCCGCGACGAATTCCTCGCCATCACCCGCCACGGCCTCAAGTTCCTCAAAAACACCATGTGGGACAAATCCTATGGCGGCTTCTACTGGCAACTCAACGACGACGGCTCCCTCCCCCAACGCCCGCAAGCCTCCGAGAAACTCCTCTACGGCGAATCCTTCGGCATCTACGCCTCCGCCTCCGCCTACCTCGCCACCCGCGACCCCGACGCCCTCGAACTCGCCCTCCTCGCCTTCCAGTGGCTCGACCAACACGCCCACGACCCCAAGAACGGCGGCTACTTCGAAGTCCTCGCCCGCGACGGCTCCCCCATCCGCACCCAAACCCCTCCCACCCCCTCCTCAAGATTCCACAACTCCGGCTTCCACTACAACTACAAATCCCAAAACTCCCACATCCACATCCTCGAAGCCCTCACCACCCTCTACACCGCCTCCAAAGACCCCAAAGTCCGCGTCCGCCTCGAAGAGATCTTCCTCATCGTCCGCGACCGCATCGTCGTCCCCCCCGGCTGCCTCAACCTCTTCTTCACCCCCGACTGGCGCCCCGTCCCCGACCACGACTCCTACGGCCACGACATCGAAACCGCATTCCTCCTCCTCGAAGCCTCTGAATCCCTCTCCCCCCCACGTCCCTTGAACTCTTCAACCCTTGAACCCTTGAACTCGGATGCAAAGACCCTCGCCATCGCCCGCATGCTCGTCGACCACACCCTCGACTGGGGCTTCGACAACCAAATCGGCGGCGTCTACGACCGCGGCTTTGCCCTCGCCCCCGCCTTCGACAAGAAAAAGACCTGGTGGACCCAGGTCGAAGCCCTCAACTCCCTACTCCTCATGCACGAACACTTCGGCCACCAATCCGACCGCTACTGGCAAGCCTTCCTCAAACAATGGAATTACATCAAAAACCACCAGATCGACCCCCAATTCCCCGGTTTCTTCGCCGACACCGAACCCGACGGCAAACCCCTCCCCGGCCAAAAATCACAAAACTGGAAAGCCGCCTACCACGACGGCCGCGCCTTCCTCCAAACCACCGCCCGCCTCCGCCACCTGGCCTCGACACCCCCCCATTGACCCCTCTGGCCACCTCACCAACGTGTTACGAAAACCCCACAATTCTCGCTCCAGAAAAGTGCGGTATTTCGCATCACAATTTTCTTGCGATTTCATTTGACCGACTGGCATTTATCGGGCATACTTCGTTGTTATTGTAGTTATCGTGGGTTCATCACGGTGTCGTTCCCACACGTCATCTGGAACGCAAGAGATGGAGGAGCTAATGGTTAAGAATGTAATTGTCGTCGCCTTAGTGCTTGGTCTCGCCTCGATCGCCAGCGCTGGGTTTCTCGCCACCGATGGGTCCGCTATGCCCGCCTTCCAAGGCACCCAGGCATTCGCCAGCGGCACCATGTCCGCTGATGTTGACTACGCCGTCTACGCCCCCGGCAACTTCGGCAACATACTCACCCCAGACCCCTCCGGCGGTACTGACTATGTCTACGCCTACCAGGTCATGCCCACCGGCACTTTACCGGTGACCTTCCTGACCGTTGGCTTGGCCACGGGGAGCGGTGCACAAAACGAAGGAACCGCCCCTCTCTATGGTGCCGCCGGCGGAATTGCCCCCACCGCCTGGTCCATCCAATCCAGCAGCGCGGCCGCCGCCTTCCTCATTCCTGAGCTTAATGCCCCCTCGTTCTCCCAGGTTATGCTCTTCACCAGCCCCAATGGCCCCACCTTCGGTCCCGCTTCCGTCGGTGATGGCGGTAATAGCGATCAGCAGATCCTGACGACCCCCGTCCCAGAACCCGCCTCCCTCGCTTTCCTCGTCCTCGGCCTCGGCGCTTTGATCCGTCGTTCCCGCTAACCGACTCCGATTCAGCTCAATTGTCCCCCGCCAGCCCCTCGCTGGCGGGGTTCTTTTTGCCCAGCCCCATTTCCCCTCTTCAGCAGGTCAAACACCCTGTCCGACACCCTCTTCGGCACGCCGCAAACTCTTGTCCGACACGAGTCTGCGAGCGGGGGAAGTACCCGTCCCCCCGAGCAGACTCGTTCTTCTCCCCAACCCCACTCACCACCCTCTGCGTAATCACCTTTCCATTTTCCTGCCTTCCTTTGCCACCAACTCCCACGATTTCATTTGACTAACCCTCACTCGTGAGCGATAATCATTGGTATATCCGTGGGCCGTGCGCTCAGGCTAAGCGCACCCCTCGTCAGATCGTAACTTCAGGAGATGCAATGTTTAAGTATTCACTCGCGTTCTGTCTCGCCCTTGGCTTCGCCTCGGTCGCCAGCGCCGGCTTCCTCGCCACTGACCCCGCCGCCCTGCCCGGATTCAAGGGATCTCAACCCTTCGTCTCTGGTGCACTGAATGTCAACGTCGACTACGCCGTCTTCGCTCCCGGAGCCTATCCCATCGCCGAAGACCCCTCTCTCGGCTCGGAATTCGTCTACGCCTACCAGATCTTCCCCCATGACTCCAAGCCCGTCACCTTCTTCTCCGTCGGCTTGGCCGTCAGCGGCACCAACAACGCCGCCATCGATCTGCTCCATGCAACCCTAGGCGGCACCCCCCCCACCGCCTGGGCCATCCAATCCAGCAGCGCCGTCGGCGCTTTCTTCACCCCCAATCTCCTCTCCCCAGCCTACTCCCCAGTCCTGATCTTCACCAGCGCCAAGGGCCCCGGCTTTGGCCCTGCCTCCGTCGGTGACGGCGGCCTCAGCAGCCAGCAAACACTCCCCACCCCCATCCCCGAACCCGCTGGCCTCGCCTTCGGCCTCCTCGCCGCTGGCGCTCTCCTCCGCCGATCCCGCTAGTTGCCCTTTGTCAGTCCGCGCCGCGTATGTGAATGACAACCCCCCGATCCGGCAGTTTCACAGCCTGCCGCCTCACGGGTTCTAATATCCGCAGGATGCCTTCTTGGGTGTGATGTCGTGCCTTTTGGCATCATTGTCTGCACCCTGCGATACCGCCTCGTTGGCCGTTTAGTGGGTGCCCGAGCTCGGAGAAACACCTATGCGACTCTATTGCTGCGCTTCCTTGTTGGCACCCTGCGCGATGCTTCTGCTCGCCGCACAGGTCCAGGCTGATTTCGTCGACCACCCCCACCCACTTCCAACCAGTTCCGCCCTCCCAGGCTTCCATGGCTCCACCCACTGGGCCCTCTCCGGAGGCATCAGACACCTCGACGCCAACGTCGATTACGCCGTCTTCACCCCCTTTGCCTCAGCCGACCCCCACCAGTATCCGCGCGACTTGGCTAACCTCGTGCCGTACTCCTCCTTTGTGCAGACCTTTGGACCCCCCAAGCCAACCGATTACCTCTACGCCTACGAGATCTACAACAACACCAACTCCAACGACAACTTCTTATTCCTGAGTGTCGGCATCGATTCCGATCAGCTCATCAACTCCCTGGCACGCGACCTCGGCGCTGATCCCGGAGGTATTGACGCAGCCCTCGCCTTCCTCGGCTCGGACGGTGCCAAGTACTTCATGTTCTTCGGTGGCCAAGGCCATGAACTCGCCCCCGGCGAGCATAGCGTTGTCCTGATCATGTCCTCGCCTTACGCCCCCACCTTTAGAAGCTCCTACATCTTCAGCGCCAGCGGCATGACCGGCGAAGCCTTCCTCCCCTCCCCAATCCCCACCCCAACCGCCGCCATCGCCGGACTCGTCGGCCTCCTCTCCCTCGCCGCCTGGAAACTCCCCCGCCGCCAATAACCGGCCCCGTCCTTCAAGAACCCAAAACGCCCACGGACCCGACGCCCGTGGGCTTTTTTTCACAACAGGGGGTCCGGCGGGGGAGCGCCGGGGGAGCTACGGGGGAGTGGCGGGGGAGCGCCGGGTGGTCTTTTTTACTGTTTCTCCACCCGATACAGGTGCACTCCATACCCCGCGAAACCTCAATCAAACTCAAAAGAGTCCTTCGCCATCACCAACGGCCGATGCCGCCCAATGTTTAGCAATAAGCCGACAACGATGAAACTCGCAAGTAGGCTCGATCCCCCATAGCTGACAAACGGCAAAGTGATCCCCGTGACCGGCATAAGTTTCAGTGAAACCATGAGGTTAAGAAAAGTCTGTCCCGCCAGCAGCGACACCGTCCCCACCGCCACCAGCCTCCCAAACGGCTCCCGCGTCCCCGACGCGATCTCAATCCCACTGGCAAACAGAACCAGGTACGACGCCAGCAGCACCGCCGATCCCACAAATCCGAACTGCTCCCCAACGAGCGCAAATATCATGTCGTTATGAGCTTCCGGCACAGTCTGCCCCACCGGAATGCGCAACGCCCCTCGCCCCGACACCCCGCCGGAGCCGAAGGCGGTCATAGCACGATCTTGCTGAAACCCCGTATTCCACAACACCGCCGGGTCGCTGGAGAACAACGCATACACCCGATTACGCTGGTATGACTTGACCAAAACCGGCAGATGCTTCAGCACCGGCAACTCGAAACCCAGGCCAGTCCTATCTTCAGGCCCGGCAAACCACGCAATCGGTGCCAGGATCAGCGCCATCGCCACCACCGCCAGCAAATGCCGGATCTTCGCCCCCGCCACAAACAGCATCGCAAACAACGTCGGCACAAATACCAACGCCGTCCCAAGGTCCGGCTGTTTGAGGATCAAGAGCAATGGCACCAACGCCAAACCAAATGGCGGTAGTAAACCCCATAAGGTACGATAGTTAGAGCGAAACCGCAGGTAACGCGCCAGCACCATGCAGAACGCCACCTTGGTCAGTTCCGCCGGCTGCAGATTGATGAAGCCGAAGTTGATCCACAATCTTGCGTCGTGAACCTCCACCACCCCCAGGAACCTGCCCGTCGGCATCCCTGGGGCAATCGTGTAGATAAGCAGCAATAGGCTAAGGAGATAGAATCCCCAGGCATACCGGCCGATGTGCTGGTAGTTCACCGCCTGCATCACAAACATGCACCCCGCCCCGACGGCAATGTACGCCAACTGCCTCTGCGAATCCGCCTGCGAACGCGCCAGAATCGACAGCCACCCCAGCGACGAAAGCACCGCCACCGCCACCAGCATTGGCCAGTTGGTTGCGATCGCGAGTTGTCGCCAAAGGCGGGACATAGAAATAGACGATCATAAGCCCATAGCCAAACATGGCTTGCTATTCACTGATACAACGCGGCGACGACCGCCTGATCCGGCCGGTTCGGTTTGGCCACAACCCAGAAGAGGTCACCCGTCTGAAACTGAGCCACGCGCATCGGGACGATCACCTTGAAAACCCGCCTGTCACGGGAATCGCGCAATGCAAATCGCACCAGGCGCGAGAATGGAGATGAGGGTGTCTGGCGAATCTCAACTACAATAGCTGCCATGGCTTGGCCGAAACGCCAGATCCGAACCACTCGGATACGCTGCATCACCGCGAGGATCAGCAAGAGGTTCACAAAGGGAAGGATGATCAATCCCAGCAGCAGATCCTCACGGAGGGTGGTCTGCAACCGATCGGTCCAGAGGCTGGTATCCTTGGCGTCCCAATCTTTAAGTCTAGCGGAATCAACGTATAACGTCATGGAATTGCCGACCTTGTACGGGTCACGCTGGTCCCTCAGGCGACTGCGCTCGATAATGAGCGAGTCGCCGCCGGGAATCGGGAAGGACATCGTGAACTCGCCTCTTTCCGCGGGAAGGATGGACCGGTCTCTGCCGGGAGAACCGCCGCTGACGACAATTGCGGTTATGGTTGCATTGACCTTGAGGCCGGTGGCGACCAATCGACGATCCGAAGAGGAGCTTCGGACTTCACTTATGACGAAATAGGCACCGATGACAGCCAGCAGCAAAGCCGAGGTCCACCAGACGCGGACGCGTGGCTCGAGCCAGGCCCAGCGGTTGCCGCGAGGGGTCAGCGTCCGCGGCGGGTCCGGTGGTGAAGCCATGCGTGCAACCGGGCCGGCGGCAGTCGGATCAGGGTGGGTCGTTTCAGTCACGCTATCTCCTGGACACAATAAGTCCTGCATTGGCAAGCTTTCCCGACGCGCCGCACCGATGATCCTCGATCTGCAGCCACCGCGGGTTCAGTTCTGTACAGCAAGGTATCCGTGTTCCTTGCACGCTTCAAGGACCCCCTTGGCCACCACGGCCGCATCCGCGCCACCGGACCCGCCGTACTCGAGCAAGACGGCAAAAGCGATCTTGGGAGCATTGGCAGGGGCAAACCCAATAAACCAGGCATGAGAGAGTTCAGCGTTTTTGTGCCCGGTGCCACGATACCAGAGCGTTTCCGGGATTCGCTTCTCGCGGGTGCTGACGGGGTATTCTTCTCTAACGACTTGGCCATTCTGATCGATACGCTTGCGGCGAAGTGGAGGAACCTGTGCGGTGCCGGTCTTGCCGGCGATGAGGATCTGCGGATCGCGAAGGGCCAAGCCAGTGCCAGCGCGAGAATTGACGACTCGGATCATGCCCTGCTTGGCGGCCGCGATGGCGGCGGGGGATGCTTTCAGATCCCTGCGGTCGGGGATGATCTCTTCGTGCCGAGCGTTGCGTGGAGGTGGGGCGTCGGCGTCGTTGGTCAGAAGCCTGGGACGGACCCAGATGCCGTCGCGGGCGATGGTGGCGGCAACATTGGCCATCTGGAGGGGCGTGGCGGCGATCTGTCCCTGGCCGATGGCGGCAAACCATTGCATGGAGGGGAAGACGGCGTCGCCGGTGTAGTCGTCGGGGACATAGCCGGGCCATTCGGGGATACCGATGCCGGTCTTTCGGCCGAGTCCGAACTGGTGGAACCAGTAGGAGAGGCCCTGGGCCTTGAGGCGGTCGCCGAGGGTTTCGAAGTAGACGTTGCAGCTTCGCTGGAGGGCATCGGAGAAGATGAGGTGGCCGTCGTGGTGGGGATCCTGGGTGGGAATCTGGTGGTGGGCGACCTTGTCGGGGTAGAGGGTGGCGAATTTGGAGGCGGTCCAGCAGCGACCGACGGATTGGCGTTTCCCGTTGATGATGAGGTAGCCGGTGCATTCGATGCCCTGGTCGGTGCGGATGAGGCCTTGGGAGATGGCGCCGATGCCGACGACGGGTTTGATAGCGGAGCCGGGCTCGACGGGCAGTTGGGTGGCGCGGTTGAGGAAGGGCTTGTTGAGTTGGTCGTCCTTGAGGAGCGGATACAGATCAGCGAATTTGTTGGCGTCAAACGTGGGATAGGAGACGAGTGCTCGGACCTGGCCGGTGGGGACATCGATGACGACGGCGGCGCCATGCATCTCGTGCTGCTCGACAAGTCCTTTCTCGTCGAACCATTTGACCTCGCGGAAGGCGTGTTCGATCTGGATTTGGAGTTCGGCGTCGATGGTGATGCGGACGTCTTTTCCTGGGACGGGGTTGATGCAGGAGACGGGGCGGTTATCGCCGGCGATCCATTCGCGGCGGCCGCGACTGCCGCGGAGGATTTGTTCGCAGAGGCCCTCGATGCCGCCGCGTCCGACGCGGTCGTTGGGGAAGTATCGACGGAGGCCGTCGGTGGGGTGGGGGTCGTTTTCGAGGTCGTCGGTGTCGGCGACGGCGAGATGGCCGAGAAGGTGGCAGGCGGTTTCACCGAGGGGGTAGACGCGGTGCTTGCTGTGGTCGAGAACGAGGCCAGGGAAGCGGTCGAGCTGTTTGGCGAGCCAGTTGTGGGTTTCGGTGGAGATGTTGGAGAGGATGATGTGTGGCTCGCTCTGCTCGGAGACGTCGATGGCGAAGCTGTCGATCTGGGGAGCCCCTTCGCCGCTGAGGAGGAAGCGTTTAAACCAAGGCGGCGGCTCGGCCTGCTCGTGGTGCTCGGTGGCATCGTTGTAGCGGGTGTACCAGAGGTATCGGCGTCGGACTTCGACGCGGCGGCGGATGGCGGCCTGAGTTTGCGCGATGTCCTCGGGGCTTTTGCCGGAGACGGTGGCCAGCGCGAGCCACATCTGGTCGAGGTCGTCGTTGACGCGTTTGGTTTCCTGTTGGAGCAGGTCGGCTTTGAGCTGTTTGTCGGCACGGCGGTACTGAGAGCCGAGGCGGCGGAGGGCAAGGTCCCTTATCCAGTTGGGGTTGCGTTCGATGGCGCGGTAATCGACGGAGGCGACGAGGCAAGGCTCGTCAAGAGCGAGCTCGCGGTCGCGGAAATCGAGGATGCGGCCGCGGGTGGTTTCGAGCAGCTCGGGGCGGCGCATGCTGTCGGCGGCTTTTGCTCGGAAGTCGGAGGCTTTGATGATCTGGAGGTGGGCGCAGCGGAGCAGGAGGGCGGCGGTGGCGGCGATCAGGATCGCGAAGAAGATTTTGAGGCGGCGTTCGTACATGGGAGTCAGCTTCTTCCTGCAGCTCTGAGATGGCGTGCGCCGGGGGCGGTGGCGCGGAGGGTGCGGAATCCGAAGATCCATTTGATGCGAGCCAGGGGCGCCAGGAGCAAGGGGGCCAGAATCGCGCTGTAGGCAGCGGCGGCCAGAGCGAGGGAAACGGATGGTTTGGGCGTATCGATGGCGTGGTGAAGGATTGGATAGGCCCATTCGTTCAAGAGCACGACAGCACCGGTCACCAAGCCACCCACGAGGGTAACAAACAGATGCGTGAGGGGATGATCGCGATAGACAGCGGGCCTTGCGCCAACAACGAACAGGCCGACCAGGCCATAGGAAAAGGCGTAGAGGCCCAGCGGTTGCACGGTGAACAGATCCTGGAGCACGCCGAGGATGAAAACCGCGATCAGGGCATCTTCGCGGCGGGCGTTGATGGCAATGAAGACGGCGATGGGGAGGACCAGATTGGGCGAAGCGATGCCGTAATTGATGAAGCCAGCCAAGGCCATCTGGATGGCGATGACCAGGTAGGCGAGGATGGCGAAGGCTAGCCAGCGCATGGTTGGTGGATGATCAGAGGGTCCGGGATTACCTAGGGGGTCCTTTTCGTTCGGTTTTTTTGGCGGCGGGTGCGGGAGCTTTGGCTGGGCGTGCGGCGGGTCGCTTGGCGGCAGGAGGGGCAGCGGCGGCGGAGGTGGCGGTTTGTGTCACGACCATGGCTTGTCGGAGCTGAAGCAGGTTGGCTGAGGGGCGGACGGTGATCTGGGCGAAGAGGCGCGCTTTGGGCTGCTCTTCGATTTTTTCGACGCGGCCGAGCTGGTAGCCGTTGAGGATGAGAGGCCAGTCTTCGGAGTCCTGGAGGACGACCCAGTCGCCGATTTGGACGGTCTTATCGACCTGTTTCATAGTGAGGTTGGTGATGGTCATGAGGCCGGCGCCGCGGCCTTCGAGCAGAGGGGGATCGGTGGCAATGGGGATGAAGTCGGCACCTTTGAAGCGGCCGAACGTGCCGTTGATGCGGAAGCCGCGGTCGGTAATGAGGCGAACCTGTGAGCCGCCGATACCGGCAGCGGTGAGGCGGCCGACAATGAAGTCGCGATAGACGACGGGCATGCCGACGGCCAGGCCATCGGCGGTGGTACCGGCCAGAGCAAGCGAATCGCGCGAGGCGTCGGCGCCGATGACTTTGCAGGCGAAGCTGTACTGCTGGACATCGCCTTTGAGCTGATGGGCCTTCTGCTGGCGAAGAAGCTCGGCGTTCTGGACGGTGAGAGCAGCGATGGCGGCGCGGAGGCGGGCGATCTCGACCTGGGCATCGTCGGGAACGTTTTTGGAGTTGTAGGAGCCAGTGGGGGAGACGGTTGCGTCGGGGGTTCGGCGGAGACGGTGGGTCAGGAACTCAGCAAGTCGTCTGACCGGATAAGTGACGGGAGTGAAAAGGCCATCGAACAGGCAGCGGACCTGGCTGGAGTATTCTCTGGGGACAACGAAGGCGCAGACCGCGCTGAGCAGCAGGAGGGAGAGGAAAACGTGATTGAAGCGAATGTGCGACATCCTTGTCTGGCAACGTAAACAGGTGATCCATCACGGCTGTTATGAGAATTGATCACGCGGCTTCAACGGGCGCATCGACATACTCACAACGGGTGGTGGGCTTTGGAATCGGCTCACCGTCCTTTCGCATACCCTCAAGGTGCAGTTCGATCGCCTCCTGGATGTTACGGCGGACTTCATCCAGGGTGCGGCCGGTGCTGATGCACCCGGGCAGATCGGGGAGGTAAGCGCTGTAGTTGTGCGACGCCTTCTCGATCACGATGGCGTATTTCATGGCTCGCCTCATTTCAGGCCCGCTTGTTTCAGAATGCTGTTGAGCGTACCGCGTCGGATATCGTCTGACAACGAGTGCCCCGGCACAGTGACTCTGCCGGGCTTGGTCGGGTGCTTATACTGCCGGTGGCTGCCACGAGTGGCAACCAGATACCAGCCATCGGCCTCAATCAACTTGATTACCTCCCGGATCGTCATACAGCCCTCGGCTAGGTCTTGTCCGCGTCGCTCTCCATTGTATCCTTCCAGAGCTCGAGGTTTTCCAGATACACGCTGGTGCCGCGGGCGACGCAGGTGAGGGGGTCTTCGGCAATTTTCACCTCCAGGCCGGTGGCGTTGGAGATGACGTTGGCAAGGCCGCGGAGGAGGGAGGATCCGCCGGCCATGGTGATGCCGTTTTCGACGAGGTCGGCGGCGAGTTCGGGTTCGGCCCGTTCGAGGGTTCTTGTGACGGCTTCGATGATCTGGGTGATGGGTTCCTGGAGGGCTTCGCGGATTTCGCCGGCGGTGATGGTGGTTTTTCGGGGCAGGCCGCTGATCATGTCGCGGCCGCGGACGTCCATGGTGGGCTCGTTGTCGCCCCAGACGGGTGCGGCGGAGCCGATTTCGATCTTGATGCGTTCGGCCATCTGCTCGCCGATGGCCATGTTGTAGGTTTTCTTCATGTGGCCGACGATGGCTTCGTCGAAGTCGTCGCCGGCAACGCGGACGGATTCGCAGACGGAGATATCGGCCAGGGAGATGATGGCGACCTCGGTGGTGCCGCCGCCGACATCGACGATCATGCTGGCGGTGGGCTCGGTGACGGGGAGGCCGGCGCCGATGGCGGCGGCCCTGGGTTCTTCGACGAGGTAAACACGGCGGGCGCCGGCGCGTTCGGCGGAATCAAGGACGGCGCGTTTTTCGACGGCGGTGATACCGGAGGGGATGGCGATGACGACGCGAGGGCCGATGAAGTGTTTACGGCCATGCACACGGCGGATGAAGTAGGAGAGCATGGCCTCGGTGATCTCGAAGTCGGAGATGACGCCGTCCTTCATGGGTCGGATGGCACTGATGGATCCAGGGGTTTTGCCGAGCATTTCCTTGGCAACCAGGCCGACGGCGTTGCCGTTCTGGAGGACGCGGTTGGTGCCTTTTTTAACGGCGACGACGCTGGGCTCGTTAAGGACGATGCCTTGGCCCTTGACGCAGACCAGGGTGTTACAGGTGCCCAGGTCAATGCCCATATCCAGACTGAAAAGGCCCAGAATCGAATCAAAGATCACGGCGCAAACTCCCTTCATCCCTGGATCAACTGGCGGGCAATCGCCAACCACACTGTCACGAAGAATGCAGACTCAAGGAGCAGGTCAGGCCCGGACATCCTCCAGGCGACCGCCTAAGACGGGAACAACCTAATGCACAACCCGCTCCATCGGGTCCGAATTCAAAGCCCCATGCTCAAACATCGGGCCGGGCGGGACCATGCCATTGCCCGATAACAATGCCCAGTGCGTTGTTAAAATACACAAGGCGGGGTCGGTTAGCAAATCAGCGGGGAGGGTTTGGGGGCGGCTTCTTGGCTGGTAATCGGCGCTGCTTTGGTCCAGAATGAACGGGCCACCTAGAATCGAGTCCCTATGAACGGACAAACGGTGCAACCGGTGTTAGATGGAGCGCAGACGGCATTGGGCGGGTGGCCGGGACTGATGCTGGCGTCGATCTCGTTATGCCGGCGGGAGTTGGTTCGGTTTACGCGGCAGCCGAACCGGATCGTGGGGGCATTGGCAACGCCGCTGGTCTTCTGGCTGCTGATCGGCGGAGGGATGGGGGCAAGTTTGCATCTGGATATGCCGGGGATGCGGGGGGAAAGCTACATCCGCTTTTTCTTTCCGGGGACGCTGGTGATGATCCTGCTGTTCACGGCGATTTTCTCGACGATCTCGATCATCGAGGACCGAAAAGAGGGGTTCTTGCAGTCGGTCTTGGTGGCGCCGGTGCGGCGAGCGGCGGTGGTGCTGGGGAAAGTGCTGGGGGGGACGGTGCTGGCGAGCGTGCAGGGGTTGATTTTTCTGATTTTGGCGCCGCTGGTGGGATTTCATTTCAGTGTGTGGTCGTTCCTGGTGGCGGTGGCGTTCATGGTGGTGATGGCGTTTGCGCTGACGAGTTTGGGTTTTTGCCTGGCGTGGCGGATGAGTTCGACGCAGGGGTTTCATGCGATCATGAACCTGTTTCTGATGCCGATGTGGTTCTTGTCGGGGGCGTTATTCCCGGTGGAGGGGGCGTGGTGGGGATTGAAGTGGGTGATGCGGGTCAATCCTTTGAGCTATGGGCTGACGGGGTTGCGGCATGCGATGGTGATGGCGGATGGGCGCGGGGCGGGGTTGGCCGGCCCGGGGATGGGGGTGAGCATGGCGGTGAGCTGTGCGTTTGCGGTGGTGCTGTATTTGATTGCGAGTTGGGTAGCAAACAGACATACCGCGGCGGATTTGCAGTAGGGTTGCTATCGGGTGTGGGAAGGACATGGGATGCGGATTGTGGTTGCCCCGGATAAGTTCAAAGGGTGTTTGAGCGCGGCCGAGGTGGCGGGCGCGATCGCAGAAGGGCTGCGCGCGGCGGAGCCTGGGGTGGAATTGGATTTGTGTCCGATGGCGGACGGGGGAGAGGGGACTGTGGATGCGCTGGTGGTGGCGACGGGGGGCAGGCTGGAGAGGCGGCGGGTGATGGGGCCGCTGCCGGAAATGAAAGTGGAGGCGACGTTTGGGGTGCTGGGGAATGGGCAGACGGCGGTGATCGAGATGGCGGCGGCGAGCGGGTTGCATCTGCTGACGGAAGAGCAGCGGAATCCGATGCGGACGACGACGTATGGGACGGGGGAATTGGTGATGGCGGCAATCGAGATGGGGGTGAAGCGGATTATCTTGGGGATTGGGGGCAGCGCAACGGTGGATGCGGGGTTGGGCTGTGCGCAGGCGTGCGGGGCGATCATTGTGATGGATGATGGGAGCCGGAGTGGGATGGACGATGAGGCGGTGTGCGGGCGGGATGTGGCGCGTGTGACTGGTGTGGAGCACGTTTGGGGGCAGAATGCGGCGATCACGGTGGCATGCGATGTGACGAACCCGCTGTATGGGCCGACGGGGGCGGCGAGGGTGTTTGGGCCACAGAAGGGGGCCAGTGCGGAAGAGGTATGGGAACTGGATCGGGCGATGGAGCAGTTGTCGGAGCGGTTGGGGAAGGGCGAGCTTGCGAGAAAGCCGGGGTCGGGGGCGGCGGGAGGATTGGGCTTTGGGATGCTGGCGTTTTTCGGGGCGGAATTGCGGGCGGGGGTGGAGATTGTCATCGATGCGGTAAGACTGCGCCAGAGGCTCCTGGGGGCGGATCTGTGCATCACGGGAGAAGGAAGACTGGATGCGCAGTCGCTGGCGGGAAAGACGCCGATCGGGGTGGCACGAGTGTGCAGGGAGATGGGCGTGCCGTGCGTGGCGCTGGCGGGGGCGGTTGGCGAAGGGGCGGAGGGGGCAATTGATGAAGGAGTCAGCGCCTATTGGGCGATCTGCGATCGGCCGATGGACCTGGCGGAAGCGATGCGAGAGGCACCGCGGCTGCTGGCGGGGGCGGCGTGGAATCTGATGCGAGTGGTGCGGGTGGCGAGGGGGAATCCAATCGCACTGAATTATGAAAAGCCGCTCGAGTATCGGTATCAGTCGGACTTGGCACAGCAAGGGCCGGTGGGCAAGGCGTTCTGCCGGGCGTGCTATTGGCTGGGCCGGGGCGTGCGGGCGATGAGCGGGCGGTAGCAGAGCGGGGGCGCGGGAGGCGGGCGGCGTGCGGGCGACGGCGCTGCTATGGCAGAGGATTCCTCGGCCTTGAGGTCCGGCCGACGGGACAATGGCCCAACGGCATGGGTCATGGGCGAGGAAGTATAGCAGGGATCGCTGGCTGAGCGTTGTTACGGGGTTTCTGCGACCCGTTCGGCTTCGACAACCTCCGGTCCTTCGTTGAAAGTGAAAGTGTGACGGGTGGGTTCAACATCCACGTGGATCGTATCCCCTTCGGTGAAGTCGCCGGAGAGGATCCTGGTGGCGATGGGGTTCTCGATCTGCTGTTGGATGACGCGCTTAAGGAGACGGGCGCCGAATTGGGGGTCGTAGCCTTCGTCGGCCAGGAGTTTGCGGGCGGCGTCGGAGACGTGGATCTTAAGGTTGCGCGTGGCGAGGCGCCGGGCGAGATACGCAAGTTGAACGTCCACGATTCTCTGAATGTGATCCTTGCTGAGGGCATGGAAGAGGATGATCTCATCGATGCGGTTGAGGAATTCGGGGCGGAAGTACTGCTTGAGCATTTCTTTGATGCTGGCTTCGATTTCCCACTCGGGGGCTTCCTGGGCGGCCAGCTTCTGGATCTCGATTGAGCCGATGTTGCTGGTCATGACGATGACGGTGTTTTTGAAATCGACGGTTCGGCCTTGGCCGTCGGTGAGTCGGCCATCGTCGAGGACCTGGAGCAGGACGTTGAAGACATCGCGGTGGGCCTTTTCGACTTCATCGAAGAGGATGACGGAGTAGGGCTTTCGGCGGACGGCTTCGGTGAGTCGGCCACCTTCTTCGTAGCCGACGTATCCAGGCGGCGCGCCGATCAGGCGCGCGACGGAGTGTTGTTCCATGAACTCGCTCATGTCGATGCGGATCATGGCGTTTTCGTCGTCGAAGAGAAACTCGGCGACGGCTTTGCAAAGCTCGGTCTTGCCGACGCCGGTGGGGCCGAGGAAAAGGAACGAGCCGATGGGGCGATTGGGGTCGCCGAGTCCGGCGCGGTTGCGGCGGACGGCGTTGGCGATGGCGGTGATGGCTTCCTGCTGGCCGATGACGCGCTGGCTGAGTCGCTCTTCCATTTTCATGAGCTTTTCGCGTTCGCCTTCGAGCATGCGGGAGACGGGGATGCCGGTCCAGCGGGAGACGATCTCGGCGATCTCGTCGGGGGTGACTTCTTCCTTGACCAGCGCCCGGCCGTCCTCGGTCAGGTCGTGGAGTCGCTGATTGGCCTGGTCGATCTGGCGATTGATCTCGCGGATGTCGCCGTTCTGGACGCGGGCAGCCAGCTCCCAGTTGCCCGATCGCTTGGCTTGATCCAGTTCGACCTGTTTGCGGTCGAGTTGTTCCTGGAGCTGCTTGATGCGGCTCAGGGCGCCTTTTTCATTTTCCCAGCGGGCAGTGAACTGAGAATTCCGCTCCTGGAGGTCGGCCAGTTCTTTTTCGGCCTTGGCGAGTTGCTGCTTGGATGCAGGATCCTTTTCTAAACGCAGAGCTTCGATCTCGATCAGGAGCTGCATCATTCGGCGGCGGATCTCATCAAGCTCGGCGGGCATTGAATCGTTTTCGATGCGGAGGCGAGAAGAGGCCTCATCGATCAGGTCGATGGCTTTGTCGGGCAGGAAGCGGTCCTGGATGTAACGGTCGGAGAGGACGGCGGCGGTGACAATGGCGCTGTCGGTGATGCGTACGCCGTGGTGGGTTTCGTAGCGCTGCTTGAGGCCGCGGAGGATGGCGATGGTGTCTTGGACGCCGGGTTCGCCGACGAGAACGGGCTGGAAGCGTCGTTCGAAGGCGGCGTCTTTTTCGATGTGTTTGCGGTATTCGTCGAGGGTGGTGGCGCCGATGCAGCGGAGTTCGCCTCGAGCAAGGGCGGGCTTGAGGAGGTTGCCGGCGTCCATGGCGCCTTCGGCGCGGCCGGCGCCGACGACGGTGTGCAATTCATCGATGAAGAGGATGACCGCGCCGTCGCTTTGCTGGACTTCTTTGATGACGGCTTTGAGGCGGTCTTCGAATTCGCCGCGGAATTTGGCGCCGGCGATCAACGCGCCCATGTCGAGGGCGATGATGCGTTTGTTCTGGAGGACGGCGGGGACGTCGCCGTTGACGACGCGGATGGCGAGGCCCTCGACGATGGCCGTCTTGCCCACGCCGGGCTCGCCGATGAGGACGGGGTTGTTCTTGGTGCGGCGGGCGAGGACCTGCATGGTGCGGCGGATTTCCTCGTCGCGGCCGATGACGGGGTCGAGCTTGCCTTGGCGGGCGAGTTCCACGAGGTCGCGGCCGTAGCGTTGGAGGGCTGTGCGATGCCGAGTTGGGTGCCGGCGGCTTTGGGGAGGCGGTCGATCTCGGCGGTGATCTGCTGCTGCACGCGGCCGAGGTTGGCGCCGACTTTCTGAAGGATTGGCGCGACGACACCACCCTCTTCGGCCAAGAGCGCAGCCAGAATATGCAGCGGAAGGATCTCGCTGTGGTTGTGCTGTTGAGCCAGTTCCTGCGCGCGAGTGACGGCCTCTTGGGCTTTGATGGTGAACTTATCAAATCGGGTCATGGATTCTCCCTCGTGATTAACCCAGTTGACGCGTGTGCAAAAGGAGGACCAGAGTGATCGGTAGTATTATAAGAATGGTTTCTGACAAGAGTTATGTGTGCAGGCCGCAGGCCATCAACGAAACGACGGTCGAACAACCTGCCCAAATGGCAGTCGGCCGCTGTCTAGCGGAAGGGGGCGCTGACAAGCCTGCGGGAAGGTGGGCGTGCGGGTGGTTCGGTCGTGGTTCTGGGGGTGCCTTTGCGGGAAACTTTGGTGGCGTAGAGACGTTTGTCGGCTTCGACCAGAAGCGAGCCGGGGGAAGCATCGGGGATCTCGCTCAGGCAGACCAAGCCGGCGGAGATGCCGATGGCGGGGACCGACTTGAGGGTCCGGCCGATCTCGTCAACAAGACAGACCAGTTGGCGGGCCAGCGCGTGGCCGACGGTATGGCCATGGTCAGGCAGAACGATGACAAACTCGTCACCACCACAGCGAAAAGCCAGGTCCTGGTCGCGGATGCTGGAGCGGATGAGCTGGCCAACGGTGCGGAGCAGTTCATCGCCGGCGGCGTGGCCGAGGGTGTCGTTGAGGGTTTTGAAATTGTCCAGGTCGAGCATGATGAGGCAGAGGTCGGCGGCGGCGCGGGAGCGATCGACGATGGTGGGCAGGTGCTGGTCGAGCATTCGCCGGTTGTACAGGCCGGTGAGCGAATCGCGGTTGGCCTGCTGGCGGAGGGTGCCGACGAGGCGTTCGAGGGCATCGGTGCGTTGCGCGATGCGCTGGCGCATCTCATGCTGGCAGATGGCCAGCTCGACCTTTTTTTGGCGGAGTTCGCAGAGCATGTCCTGGATGGTGCCACGGAACGATGCGAGGGGGCCGGTAATACGCGAGAGCTCGTCGATCGGGGCTTCGCCTTGGCGGATGAGCCAGAGCGTTTGCCGAAAACGGCGAAGCGGAAACCACCAGCGGCTAAGATGATGCACCACGCCGACGGCCAACGCGCAGATGACCAGGAGCATCAGCGCCCAGGGGGCGGTATCGGGATCAGTGTGATAGAAAAGGAGGTACAGGGCAAAGGCAGCGGCACTGGCCAGGAAAGTCAGCACAACCCACCAGACGAAGCGCCAGCGCGGCTGGGCTGCAGGCTCAGGCGGGTGTGTGTCGCACGAATCGTCGGGCATGAGGCGGCATCTCCTTCAAGAAGATTATCGTCTGGGCGGAGCGGAGGGTTCATCGGCGAGGGCTGGGCGGGCAGCCAACAGAATATGGGACGTCCCGGGATCCGTCGTGCAAGGCGGCATGGACGGCGCAGGCGTTCGTGGCAATTCCGGGATTGGCAGGTAGAATGACCGGCTCGAATTGCAGGAGTAGTAATATGCGTCATGTGATTTCGGCGTTGGTGATGAACGAGCCTGGCGTGCTGGCGAACGTCGCGGGGATGTTCGCGGCCAGGGGCTTCAACATCGATTCGCTGGTGGTCGGGCGGACGGAAGACCCGGAGCTGTCGCGGATGACGATCGTCGTCACCGCCGACGATGCAACGCTCGAGCAGGTGCGCAAGCAGCTTGGGAAGCTGGTGCCGGTGGCCAAAGTGCGGGACTACAAGGGCTTGGCGTACGTCGAGCGGGATCTTTTGCTGATGACGGTGAACGTAGGGCCGGAAAAGCGGGCGGAGGTTATTGAGATCGCAGACCTGTTCCGTTGCCGAGTGGTGGATGTGGCGAAGGACAGCCTGATGCTGGAGCTGTCGGGGACGGAGGAAAAGATCGAGGCGTTTGTGGAATTGATCAAGCCGTATGGAATTGAGGAGCTTGCACGGACGGGTGTGATCGCGATGGCACGCGGGACGCAGACGGCGAAGGATAAGGCGGCAGCGACGACCCCGCCGAGCAAGACGCGGACGCGAAGCGTTAATGCGCCATCGGCACAGGCGCTGCCGCCGAGCTGACGCGGCAGGGGTCAGGGGATAGGGGTCAGATGAGAGAGAATGATCTGGGCGTGACGTTCGGTCGCGCCTTTTTCATTGGTGACGACCTGCTGGGCGTGCTGCGAGATCGCGCTCGCTGCGATGGGATCGCTCAGAAGGCGTGCAACGGCTTTGCGAAGTTCGTCGGAGGTGGTGACTTCGATCATTGCGCTGGCGGCACGGAAGCGGGACATGGCGTCGGCGAAGTTGCCGGTGCAGGGGCCGACGATGACGGGTTTGGCCAGGGCGGCGGGCTCGATCATGTCCGAGCCGTGCTGGCGAGGGCCGAGATCGACAAGGGTTCGGCCAACGAAGACGACGGTGGCAAGGCTGTAGAATCTGCGGAGTTCGCCCATGGTGTCGCCGAGGATGACCGGCGGGATTCCCGATTTTCGATCTTCGATTTTCGATTGTGCGGAGCGGCGGAGCAGGTCGAAGCCCTGTGAGGCGATCAGGGCGGCAACCTCGCCGAAACGCTGGGGATGGCGGGGGATGATCGCCAGACGCAAGGTCGGATGTTCGGCGAGGAGTTGGCGGTATTGGGTGAGGACGATCTGCTCTTCGCCGGGGCCGGTGGAGCCGCAGACCCAAATCGGCTCTTGCCCGGGTTTCAGGCCAACGGCGGCGGCGAGTTCAGCATCGCCAGGAACGCGATCCGTTACCGTCGCGGTGTCGAATTTCATCGTGCCGGTGACGCGGATGCGGTCGCCGAAAGCACCCAGGTCGGCGAAGCGGTCGGCGTTGGTCTGGTCCTGAACACACAGCGAGGCCATTCGCTGGAACATCCGGGCGACGACCGGTTTGATCAGCCAATACCGGCGGAAGCTGGGGGCGGTCATGCGCCCGTTCACCAGGATCACCGCGATATTGCGATTGGCGCATTGGCGGAGGAAATTCGGCCAGATCTCCAGTTCCATGAGCACGACAGCGGCGGGACGAAGATTGTCCAGCACCCGCCCCACCGCCGAACTGAAATCCAGCGGATAGTGGATGATGGTGATCGCGCCCGGCTCCTTGCCATACAGCTCCTGGGCACGGGCGAAGCCGGTGTCGGTGGTCGCGGAGAGGATCAGGTGCAGGTCGGGCCGGAGCTGGCGGAGCCGATCAACCAGGCCGCGCGTGGCATTCATTTCGCCGAGTGAAACCGCATGGATCAGAACCGCAGGCTGCCGCGAAGAGCGCGGGGCAACCTGGCCCATGCGATGGGAGAAGGCGGCAAATACCTTCCGCCGCAACGAGGGTCTCAGCAGCCAGAAAGGACAGGACAGGCCCAAGCCAAGGAAGTAGGCAATGTCGTAAAAGTTGATCATCGTGGCTCAATGGTTTTACCCTGAAAGCCCACGGAGGTATAGGTGGCTGCAAATGGGTAGAATGACAAGGCAAACAGAGGTTGCGAAATGAGATACCCATTGGGAGTAGTAGCGTTGTTGTGCGCGGTTGTACTGGGCGGATGCGCCAGCAATAGCAAACGGCGGGCGGAGGGCTCCTTGCCGGAAGAGGTGGCGCAGCCGCGGCTGCGGGAGGTGCTGGCCTATCTGGCCGAGCACGGATTTGAGCAGGCGAAGCACGCAGCGGTGTTCGACTTCACCGCTTGGCCGATGTACGAGGAGTGCAATTGGGAGGATTGCCCGCGCAAGCCGCGATTCGAGGCGGCGTCGTTCGTGTATGACGGCAAGCAGATCGACGTGAGCGTGTCGCCGGTGAAGGCGTTTCACTCGGACGGGAAGGTGTTCGAGAAGGTGGTGTTGACATACCCAAAGGATATGAAGGAGCCGAACGGCGCTGGGGTGGTCCTGGAGGGGCGAACATGGACGGTGGCGTACAAGCTGGAGGAGCCGAACGCGAAGCTGCAAGAGCGGCTGACGGAACTGGCGAGAGATTTCCTGCGGCAATATGTGCTGCGGCTGGCGGAGGAGAGCGCGCGATAGCGGGGGGGGGGGTCGATTCTGCGGGCGTATCCGCTATGTTAACGGCCTGTGAATCGCCCGGCTGTGGCGGCAAAAGATGTGAAATGGCGAAGGAAGCACCATGGGCAAGAAGCTATCTCGGCGAGACCTGTTGGCGGCGGGTGGGGCGGCTGTTGGAGCCGGCGTGGCCGCGAGCTGGGGCGCGCCGCAAACCAATACCACAACGGTGAAAGGAGGCGTCATGTTCAGGTACTGCTTGAACACCAGCACCATCTCAGGCCAGAAGCTGGGGCTCGTCCAGCAGGTGGAAGTGACGGCCAAGGCGGGGTACAACGCCATTGAGCCGTGGATCCGCGACATTGACGGGTATGTCAAAGGCCGCGGGAAACTTGTGGACCTTAGAAAGCAGATCAGCGACCTGGGCCTGACGGTGGAAAACGCCATCGGGTTCGCCGCGTGGATCGTGGACAACGATGAGGCGCGGAAAAAGGGTCTGGAGCAGATGAAGCGGGACATGGACCTGGTGTCGCAGATCGGCGGCAAGCGTGTGGCGGCCCCGCCAATCGGCGCGACCGACCAAGCAAGCCTCAGTCTGTACAAAGCAGCGGATCGCTATCGGGCTTTAGTGGAACTGGGACAGGAATTCGGCATCTCGCCGCAGATCGAAATCTGGGGGGGATCCAAGTGCCTCAGCAAGCTTGGCGAAGCAGCGCTGGTAGCCGTGGAGAGCGGAACCAAGCAGGCGTGTATCCTCGCCGACGTCTATCACATGTACAAGGGCGGTACGCCGTTCAGCGGCCTGAGGCTGTTGAGCGGCGCGATGCTGCAGATGATCCACATGAATGACTACCCCGACGATCCGGCGCGGGGAAGAATCCAGGATTCGCACCGCGTCTACCCCGGTGACGGGGTGGCGCCACTGACAGAGATCCTGACCGATCTGGCGGCAGTCAATTCACAGTGCGTGCTGTCGCTGGAGCTTTTCAACCGGGACTACTGGAAACTGGATGCTCTCGAGGCAGCCAAGACAGGCCTGAAGAAGATGAAGGCGGCGGTCTCGAAGATCGCGTGATTTCACGCCGTGCGAACCGCGAGAGGTTCTGATCTGACTGTGTTTTCCTCGCAGACACCGCGCGACCGGGCGGCCCGCATGCCACGTCACACGATGGATAGTCGATAGAGGCCGTGAGTCTTGATGTAGTCGATGACCGGGGCCGGCGTGAGAAATTCGATGCTCAGCCCGGCCGCCACTCGGCGGCGAATCTCGGTGGCGCTGATGTCAATCGCAGGGGCGGCGTGAACATTCTTCTCCAGAGCGCGATAAACCGGCGGAAGCGTGGACCAGTCGAGTGACCAGCCCGGACGGGCAATCACGACGAAGTCAACTTCGCGTAGCAACGCCTCCGGCTGATACCACGTGGGAAGTTGGCGGAGCATGTCGGCGCCGAGCAGCCAGTGGACAGCCGGCCAGCCACGTTGCTTGAGCAGGCGAACGGTGTCGATTGTGTAGCTGTGACCGGGTCGGGACAGTTCCAGATCGTCCACCTCAAATAGCTGAGGCTGGACGGCAGCGGCCAGGCAGCACATCGCAAGGCGGTGCTCCGCCGCAGCCAGATCAGCCGTCGCAGGCTTGTGCGGCGGCTGTGCCGAGGGGATCAGCACGACGCGATCGAAGCCGGCGGACTCAGCCAACGCCCGAGCACAAATCAGGTGCCCATGGTGGATAGGGTTGAAGCTGCCGCCGAACGCCAATTTCCGCATATTCTCTCGTTTATACCCGTTACGCCGTCCCTGACCAACCCCTATGATGGACTTGTTGTGTCAGGCTGCCGGCCGGAACAACAAACGGCACCATTTTTGAAACTATAGGAGCGCCGGGTGTATCTGACAGAATAATGGAATAGACTATTGCATTCGTATTAGAATTATACTATATTCGTAAATGTATTACATTCAGCCTCTTGTATGGATATCGGTGAATTTGCGGTAGACGTTGCCATATCGGAGTAGGAATATACGGAATCAAGATTTGAACCAAACTGCGTAGAGCAATCGGAATAGGAAGCGAGGCAGTAATGGCCACTATGGCGTTAACACGACAATTCGTCCGCTCGGCCGCAAGGCTGCCGCGAAGCTTGCGGGAGCGCGTTGAACCCATCTTGGGCGAGGACTACGCGTACATGGACTCGCCGGTTTACCGCCGCAAACACATCGAGCAGGGGCTATTTGGGCAGGATGCGGAGCCTGAGCTTCCGCCGACCGCTTGGTACCAACCGACGGCCGACGACTTGGGCGGCAGCGGCCTTCCCAATTCGCCCAAGCTAATGAAGGCCGACGAGGAACGGCTGATGTTTCTGCGGTTCAACTACTCCAAGCGGCGGCTGTGCAACTTGCAGCGGAAAACCGCCAAGGAAGGGCTGACGCGGGAGCTTGCCGAACAGGTGGTGACATGGCACCGGCGATTCGAGCATTTCCGTGAGTACTTGGTGAGGACCAACCTGGCGCTCGTGCTGGCGATGGCCAAGCGGACCCGTTTGGGGCAGGCAGATTTCGCCGAAATCGTCAGCGAAGGCAACATGGCTTTGCTCCGTGCCGTTGATAAGTTCAATGTTGACAGGGGTTTCAAGTTTTCGACCTACGCCTGCCGGGCGATTCTGAAGGCGTTCAGCCGAACGGCGATGAAGGCTTCGCGCCACCAC
The DNA here is from genome assembly GCA_026693085.1 of Planctomycetota bacterium. Taxonomy (GTDB): domain Bacteria; phylum Planctomycetota; class Phycisphaerae; order Tepidisphaerales; family Tepidisphaeraceae; genus JAPLNB01. Next base: position 30,397 of record JAPLNB010000381.1, read on the forward strand.
ACGCGATTCCCGGTCGAGTTCGAGCCGGACTTGGAGAAGAGCGACTGGTCGGACCGCCGACGGGAAACGATCGAGGAAGAATGCATTGATGAGCTAAAGCACATCGTTGATCGAAATCTGGCCGATCTGACGAACGTTGAGCAGACGGTGATCCGGCGGCGGTTCAACTGGCAGGAACAGGCCGAGTCGCCACTGACGCTCGAAGAGGTCGGAAAGATCATCGGCGTGACCAAGGAGCGCGTGCGGCAGATTCAGAACAAGGCGCTGGCGAAGATCCGTCAGGTGATGGAAGAAGGCGTGCTCCGGACGCAACCGGCTGAGCCGCCGGACGACCCGCAGGTTCAGCCCGCCAGCGACACCGGTACAGCCGGCTAAGTCGTTTCAGGTCGGTCAGGGGCACGGCTTGGCCGTGCCCCTTCTTTTCGCGCTTCACGAGAAACAAAGACCGATAACTCCGACACCGCAATGCTCGGCTGCTCATGCGGCTTCGGGGACGAAGCGAAGCAGGAAGTGCGGGATCCGTTTGGCGCCGCGGCGGAGGGCTTTGCTGACGGCGTACTGCATCGAGCGATGGAAACGGCAGGTGACTTTCGCGTCCGGCTCGATGCCGAGCTTGCGCATCTGTTCAAAGGCCCATAGCCAGGCGTGATATTCCTCTTCGCAACGTACGCGATAACGGTTGAAGCCGATGGCGTGATGGCCAACCTCGTGCAGGAAGATGGCAAGGCTGATGGTGGTCTTGGGGTGAGGGGATTCGATCCAGTTGATGGCCCGGCCATCGTGGTACAGCACGCGCCAGGCGCAGCCGCTCATGTTCTTGCGCCATTTGTGAATGCGCAAGTCATGGCGGATCTTCATTTGACGAACGATCGCAGTGAAATCCGGCATTTTCTCTTGCTTTATCGGCAGATTCGCCATCGCAGATTGAGGGGCATGCAACGGCGCCCTCAGCTCCTCAGATACATACGGTTGCGGCGGCCGTGCCGTTCGGAGTTGTCGAAGCGAGGTCGGCAGACCGCCTCCATGAACAATCGGACGGAGCCACAGGCCCGGTACCGAGCGTGGGGTGGTAGAATGGCGCATCATGTTGGCCAAGTACAGACTCTTCGGACTGGCGGTGCCCCTGGCACTACTGGGGATCCTGGCCGCATCGTGCGCGGTATTCTGGTCGCTGGTGGCGCAGTGGACGACGCGCCGGCGGTGGCTGGCCATGTCAGACTGGGCAGACGTCAACCGGCTTGCGTTGCGCAAGGGCGATGAAGCGTCCGTGCCGGACGCTTTGAAATCGCTCGGATGGGAGCCGGCAAAGGCGCTGCTGTCGCTCAGCGACAGCGACACGACGATCGTGCAGGTGGAAGCGGCGGCGCTACCGGGCAAGGCGACCCAGGGGCAGCGGACGCGATGGAATCTTTTGATCAGAAACGCAGGCTCGTCCTGGCCAATCGTCGGCCTGCGGCCGGCGGTGCACATCAATAGCATTCTGGACTATCTGCCGCCCGGAAGCGTGCAAGCGATGGCGCCGGGAGAGCGATTTGTCCTCTACGCCAGCCAAACAACCGCGGGGCGGACGCTGGCCCGGTCATCGGCCAGAGCACTCTTGCCGCCAGATGTGGGGATGATGCTCGCCGGAGAAAGCCTGGTGCTCGATTTCTCCACCCGGCCGTTTGATCCGCTGGAATTGCAGAGGATGGATGCGCTGGCCAAGCAACTCGTAGCGCATCTCCAAGCTTCAGCCGCCAGGGGACGGAACTGAGCAAACCCGAGGCTTGGGCGCCGGGGTTTGCCAGATGTCGCCGACCTTTTGGTAGCGGGTAACCGACGTTTCAACAAAACGATTGGCCGCCCAACTGCGGGCGGTGACCGTGACATCGCCGCCATTTATTGCGATGACATTATATGCATTGGGCTCGCGGCGGAGGCGAGTGGAGATGGTGGAACCGGCCTGCACAGAGAGGATCGAGCAGTTGATCGTTTCGTAGTGCGGGCGGACGTCGCCGCTGTAACTGGTGTGGAGATGGCCAGCCAAAAGCATGTCAACGCCGCAACGCCGCAGCACGTCAAGCGCCGCAGGCGCTCCGCCGACAATCCCGTGAACGCGCCGGCGCGGCGGCGGGATGAACGGGTGGTGCGTCACGACGATCTTGAACACGCCGGCTGGAATCCCGCTGAAACACCGCTCCACTTCGAGCAATTGCTCGGCCGAGATCCGCCCATCGCGCCAGAAACCCTTCCAGCTCCACATCCACGAACGGGCGGTGTTGATGCCGAGGACCGCAATGGCATCATCACGGTAAAAGGGGGACAAATCGGCCGTGATGTGCCGGCGGTAACGATCCAGGGGAAAATAGAAACGGCGGACAACGTCAAAAAGGGGAACGTCGTGGTTGCCAGGCACGACGATCTGCGGGCGAGGAAGACCCGCGAGGTAGTCAGCGGCCGCGGCGTACTGCCGCCGCCGACCCCGCTGTGTCAGATCGCCGCTGACCACCAGCAGATCGGGCGCAACATCCCGCAGCTCCGCACCAAGCGCCTCGGCAATCGGAGCATTGACGCTGCCGAAGTGCAGATCGGAAATGTGGGCAATGATCGGCATGGCTTGGGTGCTCAATCCTGAGCAATCGGGGGATTCTAGCGTGGCGGCGGATGCCAGGGATCAGCGGCGGCGGCAAATCCAGCGATTTTCATTGCTGAACAAGCTGCCAGGAGGTAGACTTTAGGCGTATTGGTCCTCGGACCGGCGGCACATCTGCCACAGGCAATGGATGTACGTTTCTCAAATCAGGTGCCAAGCCATGCGCGGTCGAAAAGCTTTCACGTTGGTCGAGCTGCTGGTAGTGATCGGTATCATTGCGGTGCTCATAGCGATTCTCTTGCCGGCCCTTCGCCGGGCGCAGGAGCAAGGCAAGCGAATCTTCTGCATGAACAACCACAAGCAATTGCTGATGGCGGCGCGGCTGTACGCGGAAGATTGGAAAGGCAGACTGCCGTTCACCAACTCGAATAATCACGAGACCGCCGGCAATGGCTGGAAGAAGGGAGGATGGCTCTACTTGGCGCCCAACAAGACCAAGCAAGAGGACGTGGAAACCGGCACGCTCTGGAAGTACCTGCGAAACTACAAGATCTACCACTGCCCGTTCGATGAACAGCCTTATTTGCCGCTGAATTCGGTCCACACCCTGACCAGCTACTGCATGAACTACCACATCGCGCAGGAGAACACCCCGCCATGGCTGTCCTTCAAGATTACTCAATTCAAGGCAACCGATGTGCTGTTCTGGGAAACCGACGAAAAAGGCGATCCGGGGGGCTACTGGAACGATGGCAACAACACCTACGACCAAGGTATCACCGCCCGACATGGAAGCAAAAACTTAAAAAAATCGGCCGGTGCGATTGTCGGATGCGTCGGGGGCCACGCGGAGTGGCTGACCGTAAGGCGGTTCGAGGAAGAGGCCGTCAGAAGAGGCGGCCGCGTGCTGTGCAGCCCGATCTATCGCAGATAACCAGCCGCCGCACAATCCTTCACTGATGGGCGTGGCCGCCACGCCCCTGGCTGAAGCCGGTGGCACGGTAGCCCGCCTGCACCACGGTGTCCATCAACGCCCGCACAGTCACACTCGCCGGATCGTACAGCACCGACGCCTGCCCGCTGGGGAAATCGACCTCAACCTCATGCACCCCCGGATTCGCCTGCAACGCCTTGGTGATTGCCTGCTGGCAGCGGTGGCAGTGCATCCCCTCAATCTTAATCAAGACAAGTTGGTCACCGCTAACATCGTCAGCCATGATGTGAACTCCGCCGAGATCTGATAAAGCGAGTGCACAGCATACGCGAACCGCCGACCTGCGGCAACGGGTCGCGCCAACTCAAAAGGCACGGGCTTTTTTATTTACTAATCGATCACTGTGAGTGCTGTTCAAATCACTCACCGCATCCGGTCGCTGGCAGAAGGCAAATGGCCGCCGGAAGCGACCAACGATGCCCTCGCATATCGATCCCGTCCGTCGTCACGATGGAGCTGCGGATCGGACACCATAGCCCGCGGCTGGTGCTCGGATAAAGCGTCAGTTGTTTTTTTTTCGCCTATAATCCCCTCATAATGAAACCCTGCACAGACTGGCTTTTGCACCCGATCGAACGTAACTTTTATCCGCAATGATCGTTCTAATCGACAACTACGACTCGTTCACCTACAACCTGGTCCAAAGGCTCGGAGAGGTGGACCCCAGCCGCCCCGTGCAGGTGTTTCGCAACGACAAGGTGACGGTGGATCAGGTGGAAGAACTCCGCCCCACACACATCGTCATCTCCCCGGGCCCATGCACCCCCAAAGAGGGCGGCATCAGCAACGACATCATCCGCCACTTCGCGCCCAAACTGCCCGTTCTCGGCGTCTGCCTCGGCCACCAGTGCATCGGCTACGTCTTCGGCGGCATCGTCGAGCGCGCGGCAAGGCTCATGCACGGCAAGACCGATCAGATCCACCACGACGGCAAGACCCTCTACCAAGGCATGCCCAACCCGTTCACCGCCACGCGATATCACAGCCTGATCATCCGCAACGGCACCATGCCGCCCGAGTTTGAGGTCAGCAGTTGGACCAACCACGACGAAATCATGGGGGTACGCCACAAAACCTGGCCTTTGGAAGGCGTGCAATACCACCCTGAGAGCTTCCTGACAGAACAAGGCCATCGGCTGCTGGCGAATTTCCTTACGAAGTGATGCTCGCGGAAACATTGGCCTGGCGCCAGACTCCTCTCAACAATTCCCTTGCCAGTCAGGTAGAGCCATTGTAAGAACGCCTTGGCGGGCGCTGGTTGCCGGGCAGACCTTTCATAAGAGTATCAACAGAGAAGTCCTATGCCGGATCGCATGCGTGCTAACAAGCCCCTTGGGAGAATCGTTTTCGTTTTTCTGGTTTGCCTCCTGGCGGCCGGCCAGGCAAGCCAAGCAGCAACCGCAAAGAACATCATTCTCCTGATCTCCGATGGCGCCGGCTACAACTGCTTCGAGGCGGCCAGCTATTACCAGTACGGCCGAACCGGCCAGCAGGCATACGAGCAGCCGGGCTGGGTCAGCTACGGCTGCCGCACCACCCCATTGACCCGCGTCACCAAGCCCAACGGTGAAGAGCAACAGGACACCGATATCCTCTACGATCCGGCCAAGGCCTGGGACAAAGCGGCGGAAACAGTCTTCGACCGCAACAACAACCCCCCCGGCACCGGGCCCTTCAAGGGCTACAACTTCCTCAAGACCACCTACACCGACTCCGCCTCCGCCGCCAGCGCTCTGGCCTCGGGCGTCAAGACCTACAACACCGCCATCGGCTACGCCAACGGCCCCGATCCCGACGGCAAACCCCTCCTGCGCCAGACCATCGCTGAACTGGCCAAGAGGCGCGGACTGTCCACCGGCGTCATCACCAGCGTCCCCTGGAGCCACGCCACCCCCGCGAGTATCGGCGGAGTCCACAACGCCAACCGCGACCATTACGAAGCCATCGCCAACGAAATGCTCGACAGCAGGCACCTCGACCTGATCATGGGCGCTGGCCATCCCGAGTTTGACGACAACGCCGCGCCGCGCGAGCCGATGAGGAAAACCGACTACAAATACGTCGGCGGCCCCGATACCTGGAAGCAGCTCGTCGATGGCAAGCACCGCGGCCTCTGGAAGCTCGTGCAAACCAAAGCCGAGTTCGAGACGCTGATGAATGGGCCCACCCCCGCCAAGGTCGTGGGTACCGCCCAGGCAGCCAACACGCTCCAGCAAGGCCGCCGCACGCGCGACTGGAACTCCGATGGATACACCGATGATCTCGATAAACGAGTGTCCCCCGCCTATGGCGACCCCTTGAATCAGGCCGTCCCCACCCTCCAGACCATGACCCGCGCCGCCCTCAACGTCCTGCACAACCGCCGGACCGGTTTCTTTCTGATGATCGAAGGCGGCGCCGTCGACTGGTGCAATCACGCCAACCAGCCCGGCCGAATGATCGAGGAAATGTCCGACTTCAACAACGCCATCCGCACCGTTGCCGATTGGGTCGAAACCCACAGCAACTGGGATGAAACACTGGTGATCGTCACCGCCGACCATGAGACCGGCATGCTCTTTGGGCCCGAGTCCCACAAGGTCGCATTCGACCGCATCGTCAACAACGGCGCCGGCAACATGCCCGGCATGCGCTACAACTGCATGAACCACACAAACAGCCTTGTGCCGCTGTTTGCCAGGGGCGTGGGCACTGATCTGTTCGATCAGCGCCTCCTGGGCTACGACCTCAAGCGCGGGGCTTACGTGGACAACACAGATGTGTTCGAGGCAATGAAGAGCGTGTTGCCAAAAGCGAAGAAGGTCAAATCCCCCGCCGACGGCGGCAAAAAATCCCGCAAAAAATCCCGCGAAGAATAAGACTCACCCCAGAATCCACCCCGCCAGATTGAAATAGAACAGCAGCGTCGCCACATCCGCCGTCGCCAGCACGATCGGCCCCGCCGCGATCTTCGGGTCCCCCCGCAGCGCCCGCACCGCCGTTGGCAGCAGTATCCCCAGCAGACACGCCGTGATGATCGCCAGGCAGATGCTCAGCCCAATGGCCACCGCGACCGCTGGCTGCCGCTTCCACACCCACGCCACAATCCCAACCACCAGCCCCGACGCACACCCCAGGAGCATCGACGTCAGAAACTCCGTGCCCACCGATCGCAACGTCTTCCGCCAACCCGCATGCCGACCGTGGAGCGATTGGAGCGTCAGCGTCATCGACTGCACGCTCACGCTCTCCGCCAGCGCCAAGACCACCGGGATGAACAGCGCCAGCACGATCACCGAATCGAGAAACCGTTCATACCTCCCCGCCAGGAACGCGCACGCGATCCCCCCGCCGATGTTGCACAGCAGCCACGGAAAGCGTTCGCGAAACGCCACAAATGGCGACATCCGCCGTCCCATCGCCAGCCGCACGCCGATCAATTGAAAGACGTCCTGCGCCGACTGCTTCTCGCTGACGTCAAACATCTCCTCCGTAAAAAGACTCACATCCACCACCCCCATCAGCCGGTTCTCACTGTCCACCACCGGAAACGCCAGTAGCCGGTGCATGACAAAAAACTCGCACGCTTCCAGCACCGTCATCGTGTCGGGGATACTGATGACGTTCGTCACCATGATCTGACCGATGCGCACATCCGGCGCACTCATCAGCAGCCGCCGCGTCGGAACCACGCCCACCAGACGCCGCTCGCCATCCACGACATAGAAGTAGATGATTTTCTCCGCCAGTTGCACCGAGCGAAGATGCTCCAGGGCCGCGGCAACCGTCTGATCCCCCAGCAACGCCGTGTAATCCCGCCGCATGTATTGGCTGACGGGTTTCTCCAATTCATCCTGCCGAAGCATCGTAGTCATTGCGGCCGATTATAGACGACCCACGCCCGAGCCACCCCTGTCAAAGCAGCTTCCGCGATCAAACGTGGCCTTGGCATATTGCACGACCGCCGCCACCCTGTTAGCGTCCGCCAGTTCAGCGGAGGATGGCAGCTCATGGGCAAAGCAGCAATTGCGTTCGTGCTGATCTGCGGCGTGGCAACCACCGTTCTTGGCGCAGCAGCCGAGGAATCCCTCTGGGGCAAAGAACCCATCGAGAACCAGACCGGCGCCCGAGCCGAAATCTGCCTCAACGGCATCTGGCGATTTATGCCCGCAGCCGGACCCGCAGCCAAACAACCCACCGCCGACTGGGGACACATCCGCGTCCCCGGCGATTGGCGCAACACCCCCGCACGCCCCGGCATCGTGAAAAAAGGCGCCGGCCCCGCATTCGCCGACTTCAAAAGCGATGAGCTGCCAACCGCCTGGTACGAGCGAGAGTTCATCGTGCCAAAGGAATGGGACGGCCGAGGCATCATGCTCGACTTCCAACGCATCAGCACCGACGCCATCGTCTTCGTCAACGGCAAACAATGCGGAACCCTCACCTGGCCCGGCAACCAAGGGTCCGTCGACATCACCAGCGCCGTCCAACCTGGCCAAGAGGCCCGCCTGCGTCTCCTGGTCGCCGCCACCGACGACGAAAAAGAAGCCGCCGCATTCCTCGCCACCACCGACCCCGCCGCGCTCAAGAAGAAGTCCCACCTCGAATCCCGCGGCATCATCGGCGATGTAACCGTCCGCAGGCGTCCCAAGGCCGCCCACGTCCGCGATGTTTTCGTCCAAACCTCCACACGCGAAAACCTCGTCCTCGTCGAATCCGAACTGAGCGGCATCAAGGAGCCCGGCGTCGTCCACATCGTCGCCAGAATGCTCGACGAAAACGGTCGCGAGGAAAAACGCTTCGAACGCGACATGGTCGTCGAAGCCACCGACCGCCAAATCGTCGCCGTCGCCTGGAAATGGCACAACCCCCGCCTCTGGGATTTCGCCAGGCCCAACCTCTACACCTGCAAGCTCCAAGTCACCGGCCCAGGCCTGGCCGATGAATTCGCCCAGCAATTCGGCTTCCGCGAGTTCTGGATCGATGGCCGAAAGTTCTTCCTCAACGGCGTCGAGTTTCGCCTCCGCCCCACGCTCGGCCTCGAACAGTGGAGCAACGTCGCCGGCACTCCCGAAATCCTCGAAGGCCAGATCGACGGCCTCATGCGCGCCGGCTACAACATCGAAGAGCATTGGCCCATCTCCCTCGGCACCCGCGGCGTCCCCAACTTCCGCTACATCCGCGCCGACATCGCCGACCGCAAAGGTTGGCCTCTGATGGGAGCCGCTGTCCCCGTTACCCCTTACATCGTGAGCCCCACCTACAAGCTCCAATGGGAGGACAACGACAACAAGAAAAAGTGGGAAGCCGCCATGCTCGCCGACCTCCGCAAAATGCGCAATCACCCCTCCATCTTCATGTGGTCCACCAGCGCCAACCTCTTCGCCTTCGGCCAGGACCAGAACCCCGTCATGCTCGGCAAGAAAGACTGGACCAACCCCGATCCCTGGGCCGCCCGCGCCTGCAAATACGGGCAGGAAGCCGCCGATATCCTCAAAAAGCACGACCCCACCCGCCCCGTCTTCAACCACCACGGCGGCTACGTCGGCGACCTCCAAACCGTCAACATGTACCTCTGCATGCTCCCGCTCCAGGAACGAGAAGAATGGCCCACCTTCTGGGCCGACAACGGCCAAACCCCCTTCATCGCCATCGAGTTCGGCACTCCTCTGCACTGCTCCTTCATGCGCGGCCGCGTCGATTTCCCCCAGAATATCCAGACCGAACCCCTCATGACCGAGTTCTGCGCCACCTACCTCGGCAAAAAAGCCTACGAATCCGAGCCCAAAACCTATCGCGACGAAATTAGAAAGAAATTCGTGGACGCGCAGAAATACACCAACTGGCAAGGCAACACCGCCTTGGAAACTGCCCCCGCCTTTCAACAATTCCAGCACCTCTTCAGCACCAACACCTTCCGAAGCTGGCGCACCCTCGGCGTCACCGGCGGCATGGTCCCCTGGAACCTCGGCCACGGCTGGACTCGCTCCCCCGACGCCGACAAACCCGTCCCGCTACCCCCTGACCAGCCCGGCCAGCGCGGAACCCACGTCGATTCCGCCCGCAACGCCGAAATCAACTACCTCAAAGAAGGCCCCTGGAAAACCCTCCCCGCCGGCCAAGCCATCATCGCCAGCAACGGCCCAACCCTCGCCTGGATCGCCGGTCCCAAAGACGCCATCGCCGCCAAAGATCACAGCTTTTCCACCGGCCAAACCATCCGCAAACAAATCGCCATCATCAACGACACCCGCCAAGAACTCGACTATTCCTACGCCTGGCAAGTCCTCATCGCCGGCAAACCCACCAGCGCGCCCCGCACCGCCCAAGGCAAAATCGACCCCGCCAAAACCCTCCTCTTCCCCCTCGAATTCATTGCCCCCATGAAGCTCGACCTCGCCAACGCCCACGCCGAAATCCACCTCACCGCCAAGATCGGCGACCGCTCCCACGAAGACCGCTTCCCCTTCCGCGTCTTCAATCCACCCACGCCAACGCAGGACGAACTGTTCATCTTCGACCCCGTCGGCCAGACCACCAGAATGCTCCAGCAACAACGCTACAAAACCCGCGAATGGAAAGGCGAACGCGACGCCAGACTCCTCATCGTCGGCCGCGAAGTCCTCTCACAAAACAAGAAGCCCAAGGCCGACCTCGAACCGTTCGTCCGCGACGGCGGCCGACTCCTCGTCTTCACCCAACAGCCCGATTGGATGCGCAAATCCCTCGGCCTGCGCATCGCCGAACACCTCCCCCGCCGAGCCTTCCCCGTCTCCGACTCCCACCCCGCCCTGGCCGGCCTCGACAGCACCGACCTGGGCGACTGGAACGGCGACAGCACACTCCTGGAAGCCCGCCCCGACTATTTCAACGGCGGCAAACTCGGCGCCCACCAAGTCCCCTACTACGGCTGGCACTGGGGCAACCGCGGCGCCATCAGTTCCGCCGCCATCGAAAAACCCCACCGCTCCGGCTGGCGACCCATCATCGAATGCGAATTCGACCTCGCCTACTCCCCCCTCATGGAACTCGACTACGGGCAAGGCCGCGCCATCTGGTGCACCCTCGACCTCGAAGACCACGCCGACGAAGACCCCGCCGCCGCCAAGCTGCTCACGCAAATCATCACCTACGCCCAATCCGCCCCCCTCCGCCCACGCGCCCAAGGCGTCATCCTCATCGGCGACAACACCGACGCCGCCAATGCCGACGCCCTCGGCCTGAATTACCTCCGCCTCGAAAAAATCGAACCCTCCGCCAAGCTCACCATCGTCGGATCCAACGCCACTATCGACCCCGCCAACCTCGAAGCCTACCTCAACGCCGGCGGCAAGATCCTCTTCATGCCCCGCAAATCCCCTGAGTTTGCCCTCGGCGTGAAACTCGCGCAAGCAAGAGACTTCCATGGCTCACTCCAAGTCCCCGCCTGGCCAGAATCCGCCGGCCTCAGCCCCTCCGACCTCCGCTTCCGCGCCAACGCCGACACCTGGCTCATCCAATCCGGCGGCGATATCGGCGCCACCGGCCTGCTCTGCCGCCTCACCCTCGGCCGCGGCGTCGCCATCTTCTGCCAGATCGACCCCGACTCCCTCGACGCCGACAACCGCACCTACTTCCGCTACACCCGCTGGCGACAAACCCGCGCCATCGCCCAGATCCTCGCCAACATGGGCGCCAGCTTCGACATGGACCACCGCTTCTTCCGCCCGGTTCCCCCCGAAACCGTCGAATCAATCCCGCTGGACGACCTCTGGCGCGCCAAGACCGTCGTCACCTTCCCCGCAACCGACGGCGCCAAGTTCCTCGCCGACCCCGGCCTTAGCGATCAAGCCAAAGAACTGCTCGCCCCCGAACTCGACCACAGCACCTGGCCACAAATCCGCATGCCCGCAACCTATGCCCCATTCACCGACCGCGAAGGTGAAGCCGTCTTCCGCAAGTCCGTCAACCTCCCCGACGCCCTCGTCAACAAGGAACTCGTACTCTCCCTCGGCGTCATCGACGACTACGACGACGTCTTCATCAACGGCCAGCGTATCGGCGGCATCGACCGCAACAACCCCGACGCCTTCAAAAAACCCCGCATCTACACGGTCCCCTCCGGCCTCATGACAGCCGGCAGAAACATCATCGCCGTCCGCGTCTGGGATCGCGCAGGCGCCGGCGGATTCGCCGGACCCGCCACCGATATGTTCCTCCGCCCCAAAGACTACCACCCGGCAACCGGCTTCTACCACACCGACTACCGCGACGATTTCGAGCTTGGCGACGACCCCTACCGCTACTTCCGCTGGTAGAAGCCCCTCACCGTCACTTCGACAGGTCCTTCAGGTAAATGTCCTTGAACTGCACCTTCATCGGCGGCCCCGCGTGGACTTGCAGCGCCATAATCCCTTCCATAGCGCGCTTCGATTCCTGCTCGTCGGTCACGTCAACAACCGTCTTGCCATTGAGTATCTGCACCAGGTGATTGCCCTTGGCGATGATCACGTAATCGACCCATTCCTTCGGGTTGATCGTTCCGCGGAGTTCCTTGGCGTTGACCACGGTGCCGGTCGCATTGAGCTTGCCATCGGCGTCGATCGTCACCTTCTGTCCCATCTGCGCCAGCACACCCCGCCCGCCCTCTTCATACAGGCTGGCCAGCCATTGCTTCGTGTCGTCGTAGTCGCCCTGGTAGCCATTGACGACCCAGTTGCCCTTGTCTTTGCTGCGGTACTGGATGCCGGTATTGCCATTGTCCAGCCGGATCTTCAAGCGAAGCTCAAAATCCTTCACGACGCCGCCCTTCCAGATCAGGAACGTGTTGCCCTTCGTCGGATTCTCCGCCGTAGTCTGGCCCGTGATCGTGCCATCCTGAACCGACCAGAACTTGGCATTGCCATCCCAGCCAGTCAGGTCCTTGCCGTTGAAGATGCTCTGAAAGCCCTCGGGCGCCTTGGGGGTTGCCGCTTGCGCACGCACGGTTCCAGCCAGGCAAGCCACCATAATCAAAGATAGAGTCAAACGCATGGAGATCTCCTGTTGTGAAGTACCGGCAAGCGTACTCGCCGAAACATGTCTTTGCCAGAGATAGTACAGCCATCAACGTTTGCCGTTTGACTCCGGGCGCAAGGGTCCCTTGTCCCCTTGCAGGGGGCGTATACAATGCGCTGCCTACCCGCGGGTTGTGCGGTGCATCAGCCCCGGGTCAACTGCCATAAGAGGAACGTCATGCCAGCAACTGGAAAGATCTCGCAGGTCATCGGCTCGACTTTTGACGCGGAATTCCCTGAGGAACACCTTCCCGCGATCTACAACGCCATCACGGTTGATTCGAACGTGAACGGCACGGTCATTCATCTGACTGGGGAGGTGCAGCAGCACCTTGGCGGTGGGAAGGTCCGGGCGGTGGCGCTGGGGAGCACGGATGGGCTGCGGCGGGGCATGGATGTGGTGGATACCGGTGGGTCGGTCACCGTTCCGGTGGGCAAGGGAACACTGGGACGCGTCTTTAACTTATTGGGCGAGCCAGTAGATGGGCGAGGGCCGATTGATGTGCAGGAACGGCGACCTATCCACCGCGAGCCGCCGGAGTTTGTGGAACTGACGCCCAAGACCGAGGTGTTTGAGACGGGGATCAAGGTCATCGATTTGCTGACGCCGTTTGTGCGGGGTGGCAAGGCGGGGTTGTTCGGCGGAGCGGGGCTTGGCAAAACCGTTGTCATTCAAGAACTTATCGCGCGAATCGCGCAGCATCATGGTGGCTATTCGGTGTTCGCGGGGGTGGGCGAGCGGACGCGCGAGGGAAACGATCTGTGGCTGGAGATGCAGCATGCCAAGATCGGATCGACTGGTAAGTCCGTTCTGGATCAGACCGTTATGGTATTCGGGCAGATGAATGAGCCGCCGGGGGCGAGGTTGCGGGTGGCGCTGAGCGCGCTGACGATGGCGGAGTATTTCCGGGATGAGATGGGGGCGGACATGTTGCTGTTCATTGACAACATTTTCCGGTTCACGCAGGCTGGCTCGGAAGTGTCGGCCCTGCTTGGACGTATGCCAAGCGCCGTGGGCTATCAGCCGACGCTGGCAACGGAGATGGGCGAGTTGCAGGAGCGGATTACGTCAACGAAGAAGGGGGCCATTACTTCGGTGCAGGCGGTGTATGTGCCTGCGGATGATCCGACGGACCCGGCGCCGGCGAATGCGTTTGCGCACCTGGATGCGTTCATCTACCTTGAGCGAAATATTGCAGCCAAAGGGATTTACCCGGCCATTGATCCGCTGGCGTCGGCGTCGCGAGCGCTGGACCCGCAGATCGTTGGCGAGGAGCACTACAAGGTTGCCCGGAAGGTTCAGGGGATGCTGCAGAGGTATCGGGATTTGCAGGACATTATCGCGATTCTGGGCATCGATGAATTGAGCGAAGAGGATAAGCTTAACGTCAGCAGGGCCAGGAAGTTGGAGCGATTCTTCAGCCAGCCGTTCTTTGTGGCGGAGCAGTTTACGGGCAAGAAGGGGAACTATACGCCGATCCAGGAGGCGTTGAGGAGTTTTGAGGAGATTTGCGAGGGGAAGGCGGATGATCTGCCGGAACAGGCGTTTTTGTATGTGGGCGGAATTGATGAGGTCAGGGAAAAGGCGAAGGCGATGTAATCGGGTGGATTTTCCCCCCCCGAATCCCCCCCGCCACCCCCCCGTCTGACCCCCGGCCGACCCCCGCCTGACCCCCGCCAGACCCCCGCCGGACCCCCTGTTCCGTTGGATGGGTGTTTGGAATGGCGAGGGGACGGGATTTCCGAGCGTGAAGGGCGGCGACGGGAGATGTAATATAATAATATTGCTAGAACAAGTCGCGACCCGATTCTGACTTCGGCGACCCGATTCTGACTTCGGTTTCTCTGCCGGTTGCGGAAAAATAGCTGGGTCAATGTTTCATTGCACGGCGATGATGGCGATGACGACCAGAAGCTCTACAAGAGTGAAGGCCTTGTGCTTCTTCATAGGTTGGTGCTCCATGGTTGGATATCAGGGGAACAAGATGGGGTACTGGACAGGGCCGGTGTAGCGAGGGAGGTTGTAGAACATATCATGCGTCTTCCATCGCTCGAAGAACATGTAGTGGCCGTCGACGAAGATGACATTGGAGGAGCCTAGGGCCCAGCCTAACGAGTTGTGAGCCTCTTCGTTCACCTTGTTGTCGTGGCGGGCTGAGGGATAATGATTAGTGTTTTTGTTCTCGGGAGACGAGCGCCCGTTATGGTCGGCGTCCCACATTCCATCGAAGATCGTCAGGCTGTTGACCTCGCCCAGGAGTAGCTTGTTTGCCGGGTTGAGCACCTTCGTGAGCCGGCACGCATTCTCCGGCCACGTGCGCACATGCGGAATTCGATTACCGGCCCCCGCGATGAGCCTGTTCAAAGCATAGCTGTACTGATACTGATCGGGTGGGGTCAGGATGCCCAGAGGGCACTTGAGCACTTTGTCGCTCTTCCCCAAGTACTGCCACAACGCGCTCTGCTTCATGTCGCGGTTGCTCTGCCAATGGATCCAGTCCTCCGGCTGCGGACCAAAGTACGCTGCCGCCAGCGGAAGCGCGCCCCGGTAGTCGTTCGCGTAGCCTAGCAACGCGATGCCAACCTGCCTCATGTTCGAGGCGCAGGCCACCCGATAGGACTGGCGCTTCACGCGGGAGAGCGCCGGAAGCAAGATGGCGATGAGCACTGCGATGATGCCGATGACGACCAGCAGTTCAACCAGGGTGAAAGCCTTGTGCTTCTTCATAGGTTGGTCCTCCGGGTTCTGCGCCGGCTCAATCCGCGCCTGGGGGCGTGTCGCACATGGGGCCGTCGAAGCGAGGATCGGAGTGGTACCATGTGCGTGTCTTCCATCGCTGGATGGGCATGTAGTGGCCATCGACGGCGATCACGTGGGTCCAGCCGATGAATACATAGACACAACGCAGGTTTTCGTTATCCGAGTAGTGGCGAACCGACAGTCTGTCCACAACATGGCCCGGCGGCCCCATGTGCATCATGTTGGGGGACCACATCCCGTCGAAGATGGATTCGGGATCCGGCTCCGCGAGCATGATCTTCTGCGAGGGATGGACCACTTTCGTCAGGCGGCACGCACTCTCCGGCCACGTGCGCACATGTGGATTTCCATTACCGCCCCCCGCGATGTCGCTGTTCAAACCATAGCTGTACTGATACTGATCGGGTGGGGTCAGGATGCCCAGAGGGCACTTGAGCACTTTGTCGCTCTTCCCCAGGTACGACCACAATGCGCTCTGCTTCACGTCGCGGTTGCTCTGCCAATGGATCCAGTCCTCCGGCTGCGGACCAAAGTTCCATGCCGCCAGCGGAAGCGCGCCCCGGTGGTCGTTCGCGTAGCCCAGCAACGCGATGCCAACCTGACGCATGTTGGAGGCACAGGCGACGCGATAGGACTGGCGCTTCACACGCGAGAGCGCCGGAAGCAAGATGGCGATGAGCACTGCGATGATGCCGATGACGACCAGCAGTTCAACCAGGGTGAAAGCCTTGTGCTTCTTCATAGGTTGGTCCTCCGGGTTCTGCGCCGGCTCAATCCGCCCCTGGGGGCGTGTCGCACATGGGGCCGTCGAAGCGGGGGTCGCAGTAGTACGGGGCGCGTATCCTCCATCGTTGGATGGGCATGTAGTGGCCATCGACGGCGATGGCGTGGGTCCAGCCGATGTATACATAGACACAACGCAGGTTTTCGTTATCCGAGTAGTGGCGAACCGACAGATAGTACTGGGGTAGACTACCGGGTGGGATTACGGAGTGCGGCCCATCGGCGGACCACGCGCCGTCGAAGATGGTTTCGGGATTCGGCTCGACGAGCATGACCTTCTGCGAAGGGTGGAGGACATGGTTGAGCTTGCACCGGTTTTCCGGCCACCCGTGCAAACGGCTCACGGCCGAATCTGAGACCCCAGTGAGCTTCATATTGACGGCATAGCTGTACTGGTACTGATCGGGTGGGCGCAGGATGCCCAGAGGGCACTTGAGCACTTTGTCGCTCTTCCCCAAGTACTGCCACAACGCGCTCTGCTTCATGTCGCGGTTGTTCTGCCAATGGATCCAGTCCCCCGCCTGCGGACCACTCCACATCGCCCCCAGCGGAAACGACCCGCGGTAATCCTGCGCGTAGCCTAGCAACGCGATGCCAACCTGACGCATGTTGGAGGCACAGGCGACGCGATAGGACTGGCGCTTCACACGCGAGAGCGCCGGAAGCAAGATGGCAATGAGCACTGCGATGATGGCGATGACGACCAGGAGTTCAACCAGGGTGAAAGCTTTTCGTTTACACATTGTTGGTACTCCATGGAGTGGTACCACGTCCTGCTCCATTTCAAGGAATGTTGGTCAATACATCGTTCGAATCATTGTCGATCACGGTGTCCGTCCCGGTTCCACCATCCACTGTGTCTTGCGTACCGTTATCCCAAGCATAGAACTCATCGTCCCCGTAACCTCCATACATATAATCGGATCCGGTGGCGCCTTTGAGTGTGTCATTCCCGTTCTCACCAAGGATGTAATCGTTGCCGTCCTCACCATAAAGTTCATCGTTCCCATCGCCGCCGTACGCGCCATCACCGCCCGGGCCACCGAAGATCGTGTCATTGCCATCGTTGCCCCAAATGTAGTCCCCTGTGCCTGTCGAAGCTCCGTCCGACTCGCCGAACAGTATGTCATCACCGTAGTCGCCGTAGATGGAGTCGGAGTCATCGCCGCCTGCGATGTAGTCGCTGCCGTAGGAGTCGTAGCCCCCTTGGCCACGGCCGTTGCCTTCATTCTCGACCCCGCCGTCGAGGTAGTCTGAGCCTTCTTCGCCGAAGATGGTGTCGTCGCCGATGCCGCCGTAGACGGTATCGTTGCCGAGGCCGGCCCATATTTCGTCATTGGCGGAGGAGCCGGTGAGGAAGTCGTTGCCGTCGCCGCCGGTGAGGGTGCAGGCGGCGGTTCCGCCGGTGAGGGTATCGTTGACGGAGCCGGCGATGATCCGTTCGATGTCGGAGCGGACGTTGTCGTATTCGGCGGCGGCGCCGTCGTTGGCGGTATTGTCGAGTGAGATGGAAAGGGCGGCGTTTCGGGAGGAGTAATCGGCGGTATCGATGCCTGGGCCACCCCAGAGGGCGTCGGCGCCGCCGGCGCCGTCGAGGGTGTCGTTGTAGGCGTTGCCATAGAGGGCGTTGGGGCGGGCGTTGCCGATGATGAGATCGCCGGATTGGTAGATATTCCACTCCTCATCGAGGCTGATCTCGTTGCTGCCCTTGACGTTTTCGATTCCGAGATCGCTGCTGAGGTAGAGGACGAGGGAATTCCAGTAATCGCTGAAGGCTGGGTTGCCGATGCCCGGAATGCCGGCGACGGAGAGGTCGAGGTTGAAAGCTTCGACGAAATCGGTGAAATCGAGGGTGTCGGTGTCGAGATTGGGGTCTTCGGTGACAAAGTCAGTGCCGAGGTTGCCGCCGGTGAATACGAAGACGTCGCTGCCGGCGCCGCCGTAGAGGGCGTCGTTGCCGTGGCCACCGTGGAGGGTATCGTTGCCGGCGACGCCATAGAGGCTGTCGTCAAGGTCGTTGCCGAAGAGCGCATTGGGGCGGGTGTTGCCGTCGATGGTATCGGTGAAGGGGGTTCCGCGGACGTTTTCGATGGCGGTGTTGTCGCTGAGGTAGAGGACAAGGGAGGAGTTGCTGAGTGCGGCGGTGCCGGAGCTGCGGGTTCCGACATTGACGAGGCTGAGATTGATGGCCTCGGCGAAGGCGGCGAAATCGAGGGTATCGGCATCGGAGGAGGCGGCTTCGGTGATGACATCGGAGCCGAGGGTTTCGCCGGGGAAAGCGAAGGTGTCGCTGCCGGTGCCGGCGACGAGGTCGTCGTCGTCGGCGTCGCCGCGGAGGAGATCGCGGCCGGCGCCTGCGTCGAGGGTATCGTCTCCGGGTCCGCCGACGAGGGTATCGTCGCCGTCGCCACCGATGAGGGAGTCGGCACCGTCGCCGCCGTCGAGGCGGTCTGCGCCGGAGCCGGCGGTGAGGGTATCGTTGCCGGAGCCGCCGATGAGGCTGACGGAGGTGGTGACGCTGCTATTGACGGTGATGGTGTCGTTGCCGGCGAGGCCATCGATGGTGAGCCAACTGAGGTCGGAAGTGGTATAGGTATAGGTTGGGTTTTGGCTGTTGACGTAGACCTCGGTGTCGGTGCCATTGATTTGGACGGTGATGGTGTCAGCGGAGGCGGTTCCGGTGACGGTCTGAGGGCCGCGGATGAGGTCGAGGGTTCGTCGGGCGTTGAGGCGTCCGCCGGTGATGGTTTTGCCGACGAGATTCCCGATGGGGTCAACGCCGTCGCGGAGGGCGGCTATGACATCGGTATAGGTGGCGGTGGGAGCGATGGTGAAGGCGAGTGCGGCGACGGCGGTGACGAAGGGGGTAGCCATGGAGGTGCCGCCGATGGTTTCGTAGTCGGTGCTGAGCAGAAAGGTGTCCATCGCGGTGGTTGAGGAGGTGGGGAAGGTGCTCAGGATGCGGGTGCCGGGGGCGGCCAGAAGCACGCGGGTATCGCCGTAGTTTGAGAAGTCGGCGAGATTGTCGTTGCGATCGGTGGCGGCGATGGCGATGACGTTGTCGAAGTCATCGCAATAGGCGGCGGGGTAGACAGGGTTTACGTAGATGTCGGTGGAGTCGTTGCCGGCAGCGGCGACGAAAAGCATATCGGCGTCGTGATTCCGCTCTACTGCGTCCTTGATGGCTTGGAAGTCGCCGGAGCCCCCGTAGCTGTTGTTGGTGACCCAGATGTTGATGCCGGCATTGCGCAGGTCGGTGGCGTAGTTGATGCCGGCGGCGATGATGTCATCACTAGTGTCGCCATACGCATCAAAGATCTTGATGGCCACGATTTTTGCATTCCAGGCCACTCCTGCGACGCCGCTGGAGTTGTTCCCCGCGGCGGCGATGATGCCGGCGACGTGGGTGCCGTGGTAGAAGTCGTCCATGGGGTCGCCGCGAGACGGGTCGTTTTCCGGGACGGTGAAGTTGGCGCCGTGGATGTCGTCGATGACGCCGTTGTTGTCATTGTCAATATCGTCGCCGGGGATTTCGTTGGGGTTGGTCCAGATGTTGGCGGCGAGGTCGGGATGGTTGTAATCGACGCCGGTGTCGATGATGCCGATGACGGTGCTGGAGCTTCCGGTGGTGATGTCCCAGGCATCGGTGGCGTCGATGTCAGCGTCGGTGGTTCCGTATTCCTGAGCGGTGTTGTTGAGGGCGTATTGTGAACTGAAGGATGTATCGTTGGCGGTTTGATTGATCCACATGATTCCATTAGGCTCGGCCCAGAGGAAGACGCCACGACGGGTGAGGGAGGCCGCCAGGTCGGTGTAGCCGAGGCCGTCGGGGAGCTTGACCAGGGCCACGTCGTCCACGCCGACCGTGTGCTGGAATTCGGCTGCGATGTCGAGGTCGGCAATGATGGATTTGGCAGTGGCGGGAGTGCCAGGGCGGTCCAGACGCAGTTTCACCAGCCATTCGCCTCGTTTCACGTACTGGTCATGGCCCTGCCAGTTGATCGAGGCCAGGTTGTGCTCGAGCATCTCCGAAGGGCTTAGTTGATGGGTCTCCAAGCGATCAATAAACCCTTGTGGGTCGTTGCCCACGGAGGACAGGAGCATTCGGCCTTCGAGCTGCTCGACTGTGGCACCTGCGGCGTTGGCGAGGAGTCGCCGACGGGTGCGCATTCTACCCCCCCCCATACCGAACTGAAACGATACGAGAAACACAAGTCCTTCTGTTCCCACCCGGTAGGAAATGGGGTTCTGGAGGGACCGGGGGGTGAATACCGGCGGTGCCAGCCAGCTATACGAATAGCCAAGGTATCCGGGCCAGCAGTTCCCCGCAAACACCCGAGGCTCCGCCACCAAGCCCGAGATACAACCTTGCGATTCAAGTTAGCGTTAGGCGGGCCAATGTCAACAAAAAAATAAGATAGGGGAGGATCCGCGGGAGGGCCGCGGGCGTTTTCTGCGGGGGGGGCGGTGTGTCGTTGGCGTTAGAAGGGGAGGGATTCGTCCATCCAGTCGTCGGCGCGCATGACTTGTTTGCGGTTGAAGCGGGCGAGTTGTTCGGCTTTGCCTTGGGCGTATTTGATGAGGCGTTTGGGGCCCATGAGTCGCCAGGAGTGGCGGAGGTGTTTGGCGTGTCGGATGAAGAGGTCGTCGGCGGCGCAGCAGTACATTTGAGCGGAGCCGGGATCGCCTTGTCGGGCGGCTCGGCCGAAGAGCTGGCGATCGACGCGGCCTGAGCCATGGGGTTCGGTGGCGAGGACGAAGAGTCCGCCGACGTCGACGACGCCGCGGGCGAGCTTGATGTCGGTTCCGCGGCCGGCCATGTTGGTGGCGACGGTGATCTGGCCGAGCTGACCGGCCTGGGCGATGATATCGGCTTCTTGTTTGGTCTGATTGGCATTGAGGACGCGATGGGGGAGGTTGAGAGCGGTGAGTCGGTGGGAGAGTTCTTCGGAGGCCCAGACGGAGCGGGTGCCGGCGAGGACTGGTGTTCCGCGTTCGTGGAGTTCTTTGATGCGGTTGGCGACGGCGGTCCACTTCTGGTCTTCGTTGTCGAACATGACGGTGGGAAGGTGTATGCGGATACAGGGTTCGTTGGTGGGGACGCGGACGATGGCTCGGCGGTAGATTTGCCAGAGTTCGGTTCGGGCCTCCCAGGCGGTTCCGGTCATTCCGCAGAGGAAGGGGTATTGGCGGAAGAATCGTTGGAAGGAGAGTCGGGCGAGGTTTTCCTTGTCGGCAGTGACTTTGACGTTTTCCTTGACTTCGATGGCCTGGTGGAGGCCATGCCGCCAGGAGCGGTCGGCCATGATACGGCCGGTGAACTCATCGACGATGACTACTTTTTGCTCCATTTTCTTGGTTTTTTCGTTTTCCTCTTCGACGACGAGGTATTGCTCGTCCTTGAGGAAGCAGTTGTGGGCGGTGAGTGCCTGGGTGACGAGTTCTTCGCGGCGGCGTTTGCCTCGCCAGAAGCCTTCCTCGCCGGCGAGTTCTTCGAGGCGGTTTTCGCCGCGTGGGGTGAGGTCGATGGAGCGGACGGTCCAGTCGATGGTGAAGTCTTTTTTATTTTCGAGTTTTTGGGAGAATTCGTTGGCCTTGCGGTAGCGTTCGGAGTTAGGCTCGTCGTCGGGGGAGTTGGAGATGATGAGGGGTGTGACGGCTTCGTCGATGAGTACGGAGTCGGCTTCGTCGACGATGCAACGGAAGAGTCCGGGGACCTGGAGTTGTCGGCCGAAGTTTCCGCGGAGCATTCCGACGGAGGTTTGGGCGGAGTTTCGGAGAGTTCCGAGGGCGATCTGGTCGCGGAGGAAATCGGCGACGAGTTCTTTTTGGGTGCAGTAGACGATTTCACGGCGGTAATGGTCGGGGCGTTGTTCGTGTTCGGTTTCGTGGATGATAAAGCCGACGCGGAGGCCCACAAGTTTGTAGATTGGGCCCATTTCTTCGGCGTCGCGTTGAACGAGGTAGTCGTTGACGGTGATGATGTGAGTGGGTTTTCCGGCCCATCCCCAGAGGGAGGCGGTGATGGCGGCGGTGATGGTTTTGCCTTCGCCGGTGGCCATTTCGCAGATGTAGCCTTCGGACATGGCGAGGGCACCGACGATCTGGCAGAGGAAGGGGCGTTTTTCGATAGCGCGGAGGACGCCTTCGCGGACGAGGGCGACACCGCGATCGAGGGCGGGGCCTTTGAGTCGGCCGAGTCGGGCGAGATCGCGGTGGAGTTTGACGTGCTCCTGGAAGTGTGAGGAGGAGAGGTTATGGATTTCGGGTTCGAGGGCTTCGATGCGTTCGGCCTGTTTCCAGAGGCGAGGGAGGACGGGTTTTCGGTTTTTGTAGTATCCGACGAAGGAGCTGATGAGGGCGTCCGGGCCGCGGAGGTCGGGGGCTTTGACCTTGCGGGCGTTGAAGATTTGCCAGAATTCATTGACAGCGGTTTGGCTCATGACATTTTTGATTTTTGACTTTTGATTTTCGAAACTGGGATCGGCAATCGAAAAGGTTCATCAGGTCCACTTGCTGCGCTGCGTACTGCTTTGGATCAACTGCCAGAGGCGGCGTTCCCAGCGTTTGTAGATGGGTTCGTTGAGGAGAGGGAAGCGGACGTGGGCGCGTTGGCCGGGGAGGTAATGGTAATCGGGATTGGGGAGGACCATGTAGGCGGCGTACATGGGGCGCAGGAGGCGTTTGTAGTTCTGGTCGGCGGGGTCGGTCTGGATGTCGCCGCCGGCGGCTTGCCCAAGAGCCGAAGTGGGGAGTTCGGCGATGGGGCTGGGACGCCGGAAGGGGTGGTTGGGGCCGGAGCCGGTGCGTTCGAGGGGTGCGGAGAGGTTTTTGGAGCGGTAGAGGGAGCCGTCCTTGATGCCGACGAGGCGGACCTCGGGGTTGAGGTTTTTCTGGAGGGCGATGGGAAAGGCGTCGAAGATTTGCTGGGCATCTTCCTGGTCGATGACGGCGGTGATGCGGAGGTTATTGACGTCGGCGACGGTGGCGACTTCCTCGGCCTGCTGGATGTACTTACCGTGGAGGTCCTTGATCTGGGGTGCGATGAGCAGGCCGTCGAACGGGGCGCGGATGGTGAGGGCGGCGAGCTTGGCATTGAGTTCGGCGAGCTTGCCTTCGGTGGCGGTGAGCTGTTCTTTGTAGGTATCGATTCGGCTGGAGTCGGTGGCGCGGGCGAGGCGAACGTATGCTTCGTAGGCTTTTATGTCGGCCCGGAAGCTGGCGATCTGGGCCTCGAGTTCGCGGTCGCGGCAGACGAGGATGATGTCGTCTTTTTTGAGGGACTGGCCGTCGCGGGCGAGGATTTGCTCGACGATGCCGGGGACTTCGGCGTGGATTTTGATTTCGCGGATGGGTTGGGCGACGCCTTCGGCGTAGAGGCCGAGGGGGACGGGGATGAAGCCGACGATGAAGACAGCGACGGCGACGGCGGAGAGGACCCAGATGGCGGCGCGGGTGCGTTTGCGGTGGAGTTCGGGTTCGATGAGGAGGTATTTGAGGGTTTTGATGACGGGGACGGCGAGCCAGGTGATGACGCCGCCGATGGCCATGAGGATACCGAGGACGGGGACCTGCTCGTAGACCATGAAGATGATGAAGATTCCGACGAGGGTTCGGTAGAAGGAGGAGGTGATGCAGTAGTTGAAGAGCCAGAAGCGTTGGATGGGCGGGGGGAGTGGCTGGGACATCTTAACGCGGAAGAGATGGCGTTTGATGAGTCCCATGGTGTATTCGGTGGAGCGGTAGCGGAGGTTGGGGATTTCGAGGAAGTCGGCGAGCATGTAGTAGCCGTCGTAACGGAGCAGGGGGTTGGCGTTGAAGAGGAGAGTGGAGACAGAGGCGACGAGCATGGCGTTGTAGGCGAGGTGGTTGACGGAGTTGGTGGGGCTGGTGTTGAGCCAGACGAAGGCCATGATGGCAGCGACGAAGAGTTCGAAGATCATCCCTCCGGCGCCGACGGCGATGCGTTGCCACTTATTGGAGAAGGCCCAGGCGGAGGAGGCGTCAACGTAGGGAGCTGGGACGAGGACGAGGAACATGATGCCGAGTTCGTGGACTTCGCCGCCGTAGCGACGGCAGATGAATCCGTGTCCGAGTTCGTGGATGGCCTTGATTCCGATGAAGGTAGCCCAGAGCCAGAGCCAGTTGGAGGGTGCGATGGCGTTGGAGGCGGCGGCAGTGAGGGTATTCCATTCTGGGGCGAGTTTGGCGACAGCGAGGCCGACGACGAGGATCCAGATGATGGCACCGAAGGTTGAGAGGAAGGGGCCCATGACGGGCATCCAGCGTTTGAGGAAAGTGTCGGCGTCCCAGAGTGGGATTCTGGGGAAGAGGATGTTCATCAAGCGGCCTTGCCATTGTCGCTTGACCATTTGTTTGTGACGTCGGAGGAGGACGGCGGCGTCTGGGGTGACGTCGGCCTCGATGAGGTTAGCGGAGTGGAGTTGGGAGAGGATCTGGATGACTTCGGGCTGAGTGGGCGCATCATCGGCGAGTTGTCCGCCGACGAGTTCCCAGCATTCGGCGACGGTGCGGGATCCGTCGAGGAGTCCGACGAATCGCCAGGCGGGCGCGCTGAGGCGGTGGAACTGGTTTCCGGCGGGGTCGCGGACGACGTACCAGCGGTCGCCCCGGTAGAATTGGCGGGAGACCTGGGTGCTGGGTCGGAGCTTGGCTTTGAGGTCCGCGACGCGGTACCAGGACTCGGAAAACGTTGGACGCATTTGTGGCATGGTCGGGCCTTGTTATTTGTTATTTGTTATTTGTTATGTGTTATTCGCAGCAACCTGTGCGTGAGGGGGCTCGGCGAATGACAAGTGGCAAGTGACCATCCTTTAGATCCAGAACTTGAGTTTCATCCAGTCGACGAGGCGGTGGGTCCACCACCAGATGAGGCGGCGAGGCTCGATGTTGACACGGGCTTCGCCGGTGAGCTCTGGGCCCATGTTGTCATCGGGGTTTTGGATGGCGGCGAAGACGCTGAAGACGTTCTCGGCCTCTTTGGGGCTTCCTTGGGGGACGATGCGGGTGATGTCGAACTTGAAGCCCTTGTTGGGATCGGTGGTGGTGGCGAGTTCGCCGTCGAAATCGCGTTTGATCTGGCCGGAGCGGGCGAGGTCGAGGATGCGTTTGACTTCCTGGACGTCGCGGTCGGGGATCTGGAGTTCGGCTTCGACGGCGATGCGTTTTGGGTTCTTGGGGTCGGTGATGGCGATTTCAAAGAGGGGGTCGCCTTGCTTGACGGGAGCGCCTTGGCGTTCGTAGAGGTCGCCTTTGAGGATCATGCAATCGAAGAGGGCTTTGATGTCGCCCTGAGAGATCTGGTATTCGAGGAGTTGGACTTGGGCCTCGGCTTTTTCTCTCCTGGCCATGGCGATGTTGAGTTCGCCGCCCTTGTTGTCCTCGGAGCGGACCTTGATGATCTCGGCATCCTGGGTATTGACTTCGGCTTTGGCTTCGAAAAGCCTAATTTTGAGCTCGAAGGTATCCATGCGGGCCATGACTTGGCCTTGCTTGACGGGAATGCCGGGCTTGAAGAAGACTTCCTTGAGCTTGCCTTCGTAGGGGGCACAGACGGCGCGTTTTTCCAGGGCGACGAGGCGGAAGGGAGCGCGGACGCGGTAGGTGGGTTTGAAGAAGGTGACGAAGCAGATGAGTGCGATGGAGAAGAGGATAATGAGCTTGACGCCCATGTGTTTTGGGCCGAGGGCATGCTTGGAGATATCGCGGATGGAGTGGCCGATTTTGACCCAGATGACGCGGTCGTTTTCGTAGCGGTCGTAGAGCTGAGGAGCGAGGAGTTCGATGGCGACGGCGACGGCGCCTTCAACCTGTTCGCTGATTTTCTGTCGTGGGGGGAACTCGAGGGTGATGACGCCGACGGTTTCGTCGCGGCGGCGGAGAGGAGCGGAGAGGACGGCGCCGCCACCGTAGTTACGGGAGAGTTGTGCGGCGGAGCGAGTGACGTTTTGGGAGGATTGTCCTTCGGGGTCGTATTGGACGGGCTCTTCCTGGTCGTAGCACTCTTCCATGGTTTTCTGGAGTTCGACGATGAGTTCCTGTTTTTTGTCGAACTTTTCGGTATGGGAGAGGGCTTTGACCTTGACGAGTCGGCCCTTGTACCATCCGAGTGCGACGCGGGAGGCGCCGGTTCGTGTGGCGAGTTCGTTGCAGAGTCCCATGGCAGCGGCCTCGAAGCCTTCGGCGTTGGAGACGGCGCCTGTGAACTGGAGGACGTTTTGATGGCGTTCGGCCATGACGCGGGCCTGGTCGGCGCCGCGACGGAGGCCGAAAAGCTCGAAATAACCGGCGACGAGCTGCATGGAGGAGAGGCGTTGCTTGGCGCGGTCCATGTCTCGGCAGCGGGTGATGACGGCGGAGACGGCGATGGTTTGGCCTTCGGCGGCGAGGATGGTGACGAGGCAGTATTGGGAGTCGCCGCCGTCGGGTGATCCGATTTCGATAGCGCCATCCTTGGCCTGCTGGACGCAGGGCTGGGCGAGGTTTTGGAAGGCGCGGATGGCAGCGGCGCGGACATCCTGGGTGCTCTCATCGGGTCGGATATGGGCAATGAGGCGAAGGCCCATCTGGTCGCCTTGGCGTTCGAGGAGGAAGGCAGCGGCCTCGGTGCCTGCGACATGTACGGCCTGTGTGGTCAGCAGGTCGTTGAGAAAAGACTGCAGATCCTTGGCATCGAGCAGCCGTTGCACGATTTTGGAGCGTGCTGGGGCGGCTGGGGTCTGCTGCGGTTGCTGGTCCTGCTGTCCCGTTGATGGCTCGACGATTTTGGAACTCACGTTACTATCCACCGGTAAGAAGGCCAAAGCGAAGTCGGAAAAGCGGCAGCGTGATTCGGCAGATGCCGATATCCGCGATTCCTGGGCTTCACGTCAGGCCGAGATTAGCTGAAACATCCGGGAGCCCGGGGGCGTGGCACTGATCGACGCACGCGGGCATCCAGCCACGGCTCATTGCGCTTTCGTTTCAACCTGGGCAATCTTGCTCGGCAGGACCACGCGGACCTGCAACCCGGAGGGCTTGGCCTCGGGGTTGAGCATTTCAAGGCGAACCACTTGTCTATCGCTGTCGGCTTTAACAACAGGCGAGATAAAGATGATCTTGGCTTTACGGAGTTTGGGGTCGTCGGTGTAGTAGACGTCGAGTTCCTGGTCTATTTTGAGGGTGAGCGAGACGGCGGATTTGGGTGTGAATTGGATCCAGAGGGGGTGGTTGTTGACGATGGTGATGGCGGGTTTCTGGAAGTCGATGACTTCGCCGGCCTTGGCGTCGATGCGTTCGACGATGCCATCGAATTTGGCGCGGAGTTCCATGGCTTGGAGGACCGCCAGAGCCCGCTTGTACTGGTCTTCGTTCTTTTTCTTTTCGTTCTGTGCCTTCGTGATTTCGAGGGCGGTCAACTCGACATCGAGCTTGGATTTTTCCCATTCGACGACGGAGGCAACCTGGCCGTTCTTGAAGAGATCATCCAAGCGGGCGAACTCGTTCCTGGCTTGCTTGTGCTTGGTTTCGGCGGCATTGATATCAACGTCGCTATGAGCGACGAGGTCCTTGTACATGTCGGCCTCGGTCTGTTCGACGCGGACGTCGAGGCGCATGAGGAGTTGGCCGGCTTTGACTTTATCTCCGCATTTAACCAGGACTTCATCGATGACGCCGCCGAGCTTGAGGCGTTGCTCGGAGCGATCGGAGGGTTCGGTGTTGGCGACTTTTTCGACATCAGTGGCGGATTGGATAGGGGCAGGGGCGGGGACTTCGGCAGCGGAAGCGGAAAGGGAAAGGCAGAGGGCGAGCAGACTCGTGGGCAGCGCTGAAGCCAGAAAACGAGTTAGAAGCATTAGGAACCTTTCCGGCAACAATTGCCGATGTCGCGCATACACATGTTATTAAACCGGACCCCGTCGAAACCAAAAGCCGTGATAACCTATCCAAGAGGGATGGGCGGTCAAGGGGTTTTGGGAGTCCAAATAACCAAGCAATGCCACGGCCTATCTTAAGAACCGAGCGGTACCATAGCACAAAGACGGCACCAAGCCCATACCAGTTACGCTATCGGCGCGTTATTGTTTGCCGCTTAACCGGATTGGGGAGCCGGCGGGATTGGGGGTAGCGTGGCAAGTGGCGGCGGGCGGGAGTCCGATAACTTTGGTGGAAAGGAGGAGATATAAGGCGGCTCAGGAATAGCCGAGGGCGTCGAGGTCGTCTTCGTCCATGCCGAAATGGTGGCCGATTTCATGTAGGACGGTGGTTCGGACTTCTCGGACGAGATCGTCCTGGGTGTCACTGACGAGTTCGATGTCTTCCTGGAAGATGAGGATGACATCAGGCAGGCGGGCGGTCTCGGTAACGGAGCGGTCGGTGAGGGGGTGGCCGAGGTAGAGTCCGAGGAGCAGTTCGTCGTCATCGAGGCCGGAATCGCGGAGTTGTTTGCGTGTGGGACGGAAGCGGATTTCGACGGCGATCTCTTCGAGGTGAGTGGCGAAGGGCTGGGGGACGTCGGCAAGGGCTTGCTCGACGAGTTCGGCGAATTTGCGTTTACTGACGTGGTAAGCCACGGTACATATCCTTTATTGTGCGATGGAATGATAGCGGGGGAGGGAGAAGAAGACAGGCGGGGGTGAGAGGTGATCATGAGAAGTCGAAGCAGCATCGGCGGCGTTATGGGGTTTCTCAGGGTGATGGGGTGCATGGTGACGGTGGTTGTGTTGGCGGGGTGCGGGGTGCCGAGTTTTTTGGTGACTCCGGTTTCGTCGTCAACGAAATTGAGGGAGGAGGTGGTGGAGGAGGGGAAGGGGTTGTGGCCGGAGAAGGTGGTGATCATCGAGGTGGAGGGGTTGATTATCAATGCGAGGTCTGGGGGGTTTCTGCAGACGAAGGAGAATGCGGTGAGCCTGTTCGTGCAGCAGATGGAGAAGGCGGCGAAGGATCCGAAGGTGAAGGCGGTGGTGTTGCGGGTGAATTCGCCGGGGGGGACGGTGGCGGCGACGGATGTGATGTATGAGACGGTGTTGAAATTCAGGGAGAAGACGAAGAAGCCGGTGGTGGCGTCGGCGCAGGAGGTGGCGGCGAGCGGGGGATATTATGTGTCGTGCGCGGCGGACAAGATTGTGGTGCAGCCGACGAGCGTGGTGGGGAGCATTGGGGTGATTTTCCAGACCTTCGACATCAGCGGGACGCTGGGGAAGATCGGGGCGAGGACGGAGGCGATCAAGAGCGGGCCGATGAAGGATATGGGCTCGCCGTTCAAGCCGTTGACGGGGCCGGAACGGGCGGTGATGCAGGGGATGGTGGACGAGTTTTATGGGCGGTTCAAGGGGGTTGTGAAGGCAAGGCGGGGGTTGGAGGATGGGCGAGTGGAGTCGGTGAGCGACGGGCGGGTATTCAGCGGGGAGCAGGCGGTGAGATTGGGGCTGGCGGATCAGGCGGGGATGCTGACGGATGCGATCGAGATGGCGAAGGAGATGGGGAAGGCCAGTGATGCGGAGGTGGTGTTGTATAAGAGGCCATACGGGTATGGGGGTTCGATTTATGCGAAGGATTCGGGTGGGGTGCCGACGGCGAATGTGATCCAGCTTAATTTGGAGCCATCGCGGGCATTTTTGCCGACGGGGTTTTATTATTTGTGGGAGCCGGGACAGTGATTGCCGATTTTTGATTTTTGATTTTCGAATGGAGGAGGGGTGAGGGGCTTGCAAAATGGGGAGGGAGAACAAAAATCAAAAAGCCATGATTCGCATCAGTTGCACAGATTGTGACGCGGTGTTGGAGATTGACGACGCGTTTGCGGGTGGGGTGTGCCGGTGCAAGCATTGCGGGACGATTCAGACGGTGCCGAAGGAGCTGAAGCGGGCGGCGACGCCAATGGCGGCGGGGGTGAAGGGGGTGAAGGCGGCGGAAGAGAAGCCGAAGGCGCTGGTTCATCAGGCGACGGGGGCTGGAGCGCTGGATGAGTTGGCGCATGTGGTGGCCAGCAGCGGGCTGGCGGGGGCGCATCATGTGCAACGGGAAGCGCATCGGGCGGAGGCGAGGGGGAATAACAGGAAGAGGATGGTGCTGATGGGGGTTGGGGCGGTGGTTTTGGTGCTGCTGGGGGCGGCGGTGACGTATTGGGTCATGCGAAGCGGGCGGGCGACTGGTGGTGGGCAGCAGAATGGGGCGGCGGAGGTGGTGGGGAAGGTGGCGGAGCCGAAGAAGGTCGGGTCGGGGGTGGCGGCGGTGAAGGGGCCGAGCTTTATGGGGGTGGCGCTGAAGGGGCCGAGCGTGGTGTATGTGCTGGATCGGGGGCAGGGGACGGTGGAGACGTTTGATTCGATGAAGGCGGCAGTGATCAATTCGGCGGCGTCGCTGGGGGTGGAGCGGAAGTTTGCTGTGATATTTTGGGAGACGGATACGATCATCGCGTGGCCGGGGGAGGGGCTGAGGGCGGCAACGGAGCAGAATGTGAATGAGTGCAGGGGGGCGGTGACGGATGTGTATTGTCTTGGGCAGAGCAAGGTGGGGCCGGCGCTGGAGAAGGCGATTGCGCAGAACCCGGCGGAGATCGTGCTGGCGACGGGGAAGGGGGGATTGGATGAGCAGTTTGTGAATGCGGTGATGGCGGCGAGGAAAAGCGGCAGTGTGAAGATCCACACGTTTTGTCTGGGGAATGGGGGGTCGGTGGAGGCGATGAAGGCGGTGGCGACGAAGACGGGGGGTGAGTTTCGGGCGATTGGGACGGGGGAGTTGAGGGAGTTTGTGGAATAAGGGGATGGGGTACTGGTTCATTTTGAAATTCACGCCCCGCGCTTTCCCGTTGACTTCCCGCCGCCCATGTGCCACAGTTAGACCATGCCTACACGAGCAAGCACGCGCCGGGACTTCACACAGACTGCTAAAGCCGTTGTCGATGCCGCCACGGGGAACGCGCCGCCACCAGAGCCGGATACCCGCAACCCACATGCGGTGGCGATGAGCAAGCTGGGGGCGAGCAAGGGAGGAAAGGCAAGGGCGGCAAAGCTCACGGCGAAGCAGCGGAGCGAGATCGCGAAAAGGGCGGCCAAGAAAAGATGGAATCCTAAAGGTTGAGTCTTCGCGTCACCTTCAATGTGCTTGGACTAACCTCGTAGACGGCAGGTCGGAGATTGTGCTTTGCGTCCTCAACGATGGCCGGCCAGACCTTAATTATCTTCCACGCGTAAGTGTTCCATCCCGTATGAGTCCATCCGCTACTAAGGCAAAAAAATGTCAGACCAGAACTCCTCAAAGCTGAGAGTTCCACCTTGTTCGTTAGTATTCTGCCATCCCCAGATATCACGAACGGCTTGGGATCCCATTTCCCAATCTCGGGAATCCAAACTGTATCGGCTGTTCCCTTGTCAAAGTGGTCAACCAACGCACGAACCTTATGGTCCCTATCGAAAGCCTCAAGCAGTTTAGCTGCCTGATATATGAAGTTTTCGTCAGTAAAAAATGTCACGCTACCCGGAGACGAAGCCCATACTTCAACTCGAAATTGACCGCATTTACCACATCGCACTCGGAAATATCAAACAGGTCGGCCACTACCTCGGCGCTTCCGTCGTTCGCATTAACCTGGTTCGCCAAGACGAATGTGGCGATTCCAGAGGATTCAGTGGACGGCTTTCCATACGCGCGGCATGGATCTATCACAACGCCAGTAGCAATATTCCATTTTACTGCGAGCTTTGTGTCACCCGCGTATACAATCCGCTTCAGGTGTTTGGCCATTTGAGAAAACCATCCCTGACGCGAGATCACATCTGTAAATTCAGTGCTTCGAACCGCTCCTGCGGCCTTGCGGATTATTCGCACTCCGTCGGTGCAAAGTTCAGCATGAGCAAATGGATGCTTTGTGCTAAGTTCGACTTGCAGATTCTCACGCGCTTTGCGTATAATCCCCGGACTGACGCCCTCTTGCCTGAAGAACCGTGCAACATAGGCGTCAACAAGATCAAGGAAACTCACCGCATAATCATCATCAACAGGATCGTAGTCAGCGCGAAAGATCGGCCCGCGGCCCGCCGAATCCGATCGTTCCTTAAACCATGCGCGTACAGTGGACGCCGGCAATCGTGCGTACCTTGCGACATCGCTAAGTCGATATGCGCCTTGCCCAAGCATGGTCAGTCTACTCCCAAGAGTTCAAATAGTATGGGCTTTAAATAGTCTCGTGTCAAGATTGCAAGTGTATATATAAAACGAACTTGCGCTAACTCAAGTCGTGGCGCTGCTTTACGGAGGAACTAAATTCAATGAAAATGTGTTGGCTATGCCTGCACGAGCAAGTATATTGTTCATTATGAACAAGCTTGATAACCAAACCCGCGTGCAGATCGTCAAGGCCCTGGTGGACGGGGTTGACATCAATGCCACAGGGCGAATCGTGGGAGTGGCCAAGAACACGGTTCTCAAGCTCCTGGCTGAGCTTGGCGAAGCCTGCGCTCGGTATCACGATGAGAACGTCCGCAACGTCAAGGCCAAGCGGATTCAGTGCGATGAGATTTGGAGCTTCTGCCACAGCAAACAGAAGAATGTGCGGCCAGAGCTTCAAGGCACATTTGGCTTTGGCGACGTATGGACGTGGACCGCAATTGAGGCCGAGAGCAAGCTGATCGTGTCCTATCTGGTTGGGCTTCGCGACGGTGGGTACGCCACTGAGTTTATCCGCGACGTTGCCGACAGGCTCGCCAACCGCGTGCAGCTCACCACCGATGGCCACAAGGCATATCTGGAAGCGGTGGAGGACGCATTTGGAGGCGATATCGACTATGCTCAACTTATTAAGCTGTATGGCGCGGAGCGGCCCGGAGAAGCCCGCTACAGTCCAGCGGTGTGCATCGGGGCGCGTAGCAACGTGGTGGGCAGGGATCCCGAACAGAAGCACGTTTCAACCAGCTACGTCGAACGGCAGAATTTGACGAAGAGGATGGCCATGCGGAGGTTTACCCGCCTCACCAACGGGTTCTCCAAGAAAATCCAGAACCACATGCACGCCATCGCCCTGAACTTCATGCACTACAACTTTTGCCGGATTCACATGTCCCTGAGAGTGACCCCCGCCATGGCCGCCGGCCTGACAACGAAGCTCTGGGAAATTGAGGATTTGCTTGCCCTTTTGGACAAATAGATCAAACTGAACCACTACCGGGGATGGCGGGCGGAGGGCAGCCTATTGGATGGCGCGTGGGTCGTTGCTGATCGGGGGGATTATTGTAGACTTTGCAGACGACTGGCCGATGAAGGAGCATGTTGAGCCGGCGGTATTATAGGACGATACCGCGGATGCCAGTTCCTCCCAGCGAAAAGCAAAGCCGTGAGCAATAGCAGACGCACTTCCAGCAGAGGGTCGAAGGACGGAGCCGCCACGAAGGGAAAAGGGGCGGGGCGGAAAGTGATTGTATTGGTGAGTTTGTTGGGGTCGCTGACCCTGGCGAGCATACTGCTGTTGGTGTGGGCGCCGGCGCCGCTGACGCCGGACACGGTGCGGAACCTGGTGGCGCAGCGTGAGGAGCGTTGGCTGGACGAGATTTATGAGACGGAAGCTGGGATAAAGGCGGGGCGATGGCAGTGCATTTATATCCACCATAGCAAAGGGCCAGAAGGTGATGCGTTGACACTTGGGCAGCGTACGGGGGGGCTGCCGGACCATTTCGTGATCGGCAATGGCTATGGGTGTGAGGACGGCGTGATTCAGGTGGGCGAGCGGTGGAACGGGCAGCAGGCGGCGGGGGTTGTGGGCGGTCGGCAGCCGTTGCCGCAGTTGGCGGGGGTGGCGGACGGGTATATCAGCATCTGTCTGGTTGGGGATTTTGATCAGAAGGTGCCTACGGCACTACAGTTGCAGCGGCTGGGGGAGTTGGTGCAGTCGTTGCAGCAGAAGCTGCGGATACCTGGGGCGGCGGTGTGGGCGTTTGATCGGCCGGGGAGCGTAGCGGGGATTGGGCGGCGGTTTCCGGTGGTGGCGTTCAGTGAGCATTTGTTGCCTTGAGTGTTTGTTGGTTGGTTGTCAGTTGCGAGTTGTCAGTGAGGCGGTAATAGATGAAATAAACGGGCACGGGTAGGTGGATGGGGGTTTGGGGGTGTTGGGGGGTAATCGGGGTAGCGAGTTCCTTGCCAGACGGGGGTTTTTTGCCTAATCTATCAAGAGAGATGAATTGCGGGGGCGTGGTCGGCTTTTGAGGGAAAAAAGAGGGAGCCAAGAGAAAGGCACCGCCAGATGGTGCGGATGAAGGGCGAACGAAGCGGAGGGCGATGGCAGCGGCTGGATGACGCTTAGGGAAGGAAAGCGTTTGCGGGTATGGTGTTGCGTGGTGGCATTTTTTGGGCCTGCAGATGACGTATCCGCCTGGATGTAAGTGATAGGATGGCAGAGAAGTTACTTCACTACGACGTTCTGGAGCGGCTCGGAGAAGGCGCTGGGAGCACCATTTATGCGGTCAGCGACCCGGTGACGCATCAGGTGTATGCGCTGAAGCACGTGGTGCGCGAAGATTCGAAGGATATCCGCTTTGTGGAGCAGATGCAGGCGGAGTTTGAGATCAGCCGGCAGTTTACGCATGCGTCGCTGCGGCGAACCTACGAGCTGAAGATTCAGAAGACGCTGTTGTTGAAGGTGACGGAAGCGTTTCTGCTGATGGAGCTGTTTGACGGGCGGGGGTTGGATGTGAGGCCGCCGAAGAGCTTGCTGGAGACGGTGGATACGTTCATCCAGACGGCGCAGGGGCTGCAGGCGATGCACACCATGGGGTATGTGCATTGCGACATCAAGCCGAATAACATCCTGCGGAACGATGCGGGGAAGGTGAAGATCATCGACTTCGGGCAGAGCTGCAAGATCGGGACGGTGAAGGAGCGGATTCAGGGGACGCCGGATTACATTGCTCCGGAACAGGTGAAGCGGAAGCCGGTGAGTCATCGGACGGATATTTTCAACCTGGGGGCGACGATTTACTGGTGTCTGACGGGGCAGAACATTCCGACGCTGTACACCGTGGATCGGGGGGATAACAGCTTTCTGGTGGATGATCGGATTCCGACGCCGATGGAGCTGAATAAGACGGTGCCGTTGACGTTTTCGAAGCTGGTGATGGACTGCATCATGACGCGGCCGGAGAAAAGGCCGGAGTCGATGGAGCAGGTGGTGAATCGGCTGGAGCTGGCGAAGCATATATTGCTGAAGCAGGGGGCGGGGGAGAGGGATGAGGAGGGGATTCGGGAGTTTGAGGAGAACCCCTGAGGCATTTTCGATTTTTGATTTTGGATTTTTGATTGGGGGGGGTGCTGGTACTTTGTTGTCAGCGAAGAGCGGACACGGTAGGCTCCCATCTGCGCTGTTGGGCGTTGTGGCGTGCAATCGGGTACACCGACTGGAAGGGACCATGCTCTCGTTCATTAAGCGACTCTTCGGTATCGGGAATCGCGGTAATCTCGGCAATGTCGTTCATCATCCGGACGGCGGCTTCACCGTATATCCAGACGGCGTTACCCCGCCACGAGCAGATGATCTAGCGGCTCTCGCATCCGATCCGAAGAGGCAACGGGAGTTCCTCAGCGCCCTTGCCGTGCAGGGTATCTGGATCATTACCGAACCGAGGCACGGGCAGGCGGACGGAGAGGTGCAATTCCTGGATTACACTGAAAACGGCGTAAATGTATTCCCGGTGTTCTCCTCGATGGACGAAGCAAGTCGTTTCATCCAGCGATTGCCGCACAAGACAGTCGCTGCTTACGAGTGCGTGAACGTCAACATCAGTTTTCTGTTCGAGAACAACTTCTCGAAAACCAGGCTGCTGCTGAACCCAAAAACAGAGAGCGAGACAGTAATCACGGCCAACGATCTTGCGGCCGTGCAAGAGATCGCAGGGACCTGAACGCTTCAGGTTGCCGATCCCAACCCATGTTCGTCCGTGCTCTCCTCTTCCCACAACTGCACCGATTCCGTGTGGGTCTATTCAGCGGCTCAGTGCTTGGCGGAGGTGGCCATTGGATTGGTCGAGGAGTTTTTGGGCGGCGGGGGCGGGGAGGGGTTTCTTCAGCATTAGGATGGCGAGTTTGACGTGGCCGTTGGCGGCGTCGAGGGTTTTGAAGGCGGTGTCGCGGGAGGCGTTGGTGAGGGTGCAGACGATGCGGGCGGCGCGGTCGCGGAGTTTGGTGTTGCTGGCGCGGAGGTCCACCATGAGGTTTTCGTAGCACTTGCCGATCTGGACCATGGCGATTGTGGTAATTGCATTCAAGACCAGCTTGGTGGCGGTGCCGGCTTTGAGGCGGGTGGAGCCGGTGAGGATTTCGGGGCCGGTGAGGGGGCGGATGACGACATCGACGGGGGTTTCGTCGGGGAAGGGTTGGACGCAGGAGAAGAAGATGGTTTTGGCGCCGATTTTTTTGGCGTGGCGGAGGCCGCCGTGGACGTAGGCGGTGGTGCCGCCGGTGGCGATGCCCATGACGACGTCGTTGGGGGCGAGGTGACGGGCGTCGAGGTCGGCGGCGGCTTGGGTGGGGCTGTCTTCGGCGCCTTCCTGGGGACGAAACATCGCGTCTTCGCCGCCGGCGATGATGCCCTGGACCATGTTGGGGTCGGCCCGGAAGGTGGGGGGACATTCGGAAGCATCAAGGACGCCGAGGCGGCCGGAGGTGCCGGCGCCGATGTAGAAGAGCCGGCCGTTGGAGTTGAAGGCGGCGACGACGAGTTGGATGGCGGCGGCGATGTTGTCCTTTTCCTTGGCGACGGCGGCGACGGCGAGTTGGTCTTGGGCGTTGAAGAGGGCGACGGCGTCGGAGATGGACATGGCGTCGAGGTTGATGGAGGCTGGGTTGCGCTGCTCGGTTAATAAGTGGGAGCGGTCGTTCATAGAGGGTCCATCATAAACGGAGTCACCATGGAGAGCACGGGGGGGACGGAGGGGGTTATTTGTTATTGGTTATTGGTTATTCGTTATTTGTTATTTGTTATTTGTTATTTGTGGGGTGGGGGTTTGGGGTGAGGGAGCCTAGGACGACGGGGTGGGTGGCGCCGGTGACGGAGGGGATGTTGGAGGGGAAGTTGTCGAGGGTGGCGCCGGCAAGGAGGGCGAAGGCGAGGGCTTCTTTGGATTGGCTGAGGATGCCGAGGTCGTCGGTGGTGAGAAGGGGTGTGGTGGGGAAGAGTGAGCGGAGGCGGTGGAGGATGGCTTGGTTTTGGGTGCCGCCGCCGGAGAGGATGATTTCGTCGGGGGGAGTGGGGAGGTGATGGGTGATGGCGTGATGGAGTGCGCGGGCGGTGATGAGGGCGGCGGTGGCGAGTTCGTTGCGGTGGTTAAGCTCTTCTTCGTTGCGGCAGCGAGGCGTGAAGGGGCGGAGGTGAGAGGGGGCGGATTGGTAGATTTGGATCATGGCGGGGCCATCGGTGGATTTGGGGGGCGGTTGGTGGAAATAGGGGTGGGAGAGGACGTGGTCGGCCAGATCGGGAAGGCAGGAGCCGAGGAGGGCGAGGGAGCCGTCGGGATCGAAGCCGGGCCCGGCGGGGTCGAATTGGCGGCAGAGGTGGTCGGAGAGGCAGTTGCCGGGGCCGGTGTCGAAGGCGATGAGGCGGGGGGAGGCGAAAATGGATTCTGACCCCTTTCTTTCGGGGGGGAGGTGGGTGAGGTTGGCGATGCCGCCGATGTTGATGAGGATGCGGGTTTTGGAGGGGTGGCGGAAGAGGATGTAGTCGGCGAAGGGGACGAGGGGGGCGCCTTGGCCGCCGGCGGCGCAGTCGGCGCGGCGGAAATCGCTGACGACCAGGCAGCCGACCTCGGCGGCGATGAGGGCGGGGTCGAGCCATTGGATGGTGTTGGGGGGAGAATGGAAGAGGGTTTGGCCATGGGCGGCGATGGCGGTGAGATCGGAGGGGGAGAGATTCTGCAGGTGGAGCGATTCGTTGACGGCGGCGGCGTAGGCGAGGGAGATCTGGCGGGCGAGGTCGGCTAAATCAAAGAGGGTGGTATTGCCGGTGGAGCGGATGGCGAAGATGGATTGGCGCAAGGCAGGGGGATAGGGGTGGTGATGATGGAGGAGGAGGGTGGGGGCCATTTCGTAGCCGGCGCCGGTGATGCGGACGAGGGCGACATCGACGCCGTCGGCGCTGGTGCCGCTCATGGCGCCGGCGATGAGGCGGGTGGTGGGCATGGTGAATGAGTTTAGTCAACGTCTGTAGCGGAATAAACCCATCTCCAAATGCCGATGGTATTTTCAGAGGTCAAAACGAGGATCGCGGGCCGACGTCGGCGGGGGTGGAGGGTATAATAAGGATGCGCGTGGGCGGTTAGGAGAGGCATTATGGCTGAGAAGAAACAGGCTAATCCGGGTGAAGAGACGAGGTCTGGCGGGCCGAGTACGGCGCTGAAGGAGAAGGGGTCGCAGCAGACGACGCCGAAGAAGAAGCCTCCGAAGCTGCTGCCGCCCTGGAAGGTGCTGTTGCACAATGATGATAAGAACGAGATGGAGTATGTGGTGGCGGCGATCGTGGAACTGACGCCGTTGAACGAGCAGGCGGCGTTGGTGCGGATGAAGGAGGCGCATGAGACGGGGGTGGCGCTGCTGCTGACAACGCATAAGGAGCGGGCAGAACTGTATAAGGACCAGTTTGAGTCGAAGGGGTTGACAGTGACGATCGAGGCGGCGGAGTGAGGGGGAGGGAGTAAGGGTTAGATGAAGGTGCAGGGTTTTGGGAGGGATTTTTCCAGGCGCTTCAGGTAGTCGGGGGCGGGGATTTCGATGCAGCCGAAGCGGCTGAGGTGGCTGGTGCAGGCTTGGGCGTCGAGCAGGTCGTAGTTTCGTTCTTTGAGGCGGTTGAGGAGGGTGACGAGGGCGACTTTGGAGGCGTCGCGTTCGGAGTGGAACATGGATTCGCCGAAGAAGGCTCCGCCGATGGAGACGCCGTAGAGGCCGCCGACGAGTTTGCCATCGCGGTAGGTTTCGACGGAGTGTGCGAAGCCGAGGCAGTGGAGGCGGGTGTAGGCTTTGATGAGGGCGGGGCTGATCCAAGATGGGCCATGGGCGGTCATGCAGGCGTGCATGGTGGCGGGGAAGTCGTGGTTGATGCGGACGTCGAAGGAGAATTTGGTGGAGCGCATGAACTGGGCGAGGGTGTGGGGGACGCGCAAGGCGTCGAGGGGGATGATGCCACGGGGGTCGGCGGTGTACCAGCGGATGTGGCCGTCGGAATCGGTCATGGGGAATACGCCGCGACAGTAGGCGGAGAGGAGGGTTTCGGGGTCGAGGCGAAGGGGCATATCGGGAAGTGTAAACGGGTGAGGGTTAGGCGTCAGCGGGGGCGGATGGTGCAGAGGTTAAGTTGTGGCCCGGGCTCGTTGGGACCGTGGTCGGGGGCGTCGATGCCGAGCCAGGAAAATGATGCGTAATCGGGCTTGAGTCGAACGACGAAGACAGGTGAGTCAGTCCTGGGATCGATCGCATTGTCGGCAAGGGGAACGCGGCGAAAGATTGGATCGGGCTGCGGGGCAAGAGCGCCCTGCCAGAGGGAAACGTACTTGCGATCAATACCGGCAAGGATGATGTCGAACTCACGGCCTTTGATGCCGCCGTTGTTCTGCCAGAATTTCTCGTGGCGGGCGGAGCGATCGGTGAGTGGAACGTCAAAGTAGAAATCCCAGTCGTTCAGACCGGGGTGAAAGAGCAGTTGATCCCATATTTTGCTACTCAATTGCGTGTTGGCAGGGAACTTGGATTGGTCCAAAAACATCGCCTTGTGGATAGCGGGGATATGCTTCCGGCTGAAGGTGTCGAGGAAGTACTTGGCATATTCGGGCATGCGTTCCTTGATGAAGCGCATCTCGGAATGACTGGGATCGCAGAAACCCAGGATCCAGGAACTGTCGAATCCGACGTTGGCGCCAGTGTCGTTGGAGAAGCAGAGGTCTTCGATCGCCATAGTGCGATTCTGATTGCCTTCACGTTCGATGACGACGATGGAGCCGCTTTCCTCGCGGACCTGCGGCTTCGAATTGTAGCCGCCGATGCTGGCGTAGAGACTCCGCTCTCTGACCCACTTGGGGTAGGCGGTGCAAATCGTCCACAGTGCAAGAAACTCCTTGGCGGTATGGCAGGAGGCCCGCCGGTACATTTCTTCGTCGCCGAGCCAGTACGCCATACGCGCGATGCAGATAGCGGAAGTCAGATCCTCATCCAGGCACCCACTGTGCATGGCGTTGCCCCAGTAGCGACGCTCGGTGTCCATGCGGTACAGATCGCGCAGCATCGGCCAATGGGTCTTGACCAGTGAGAGGTCGTGAGCAGAGGTAGCCATGTCATGAATGCCTCGGAGGACATCGCCGGTGGGGGGCAACTTCTCTCTAGACAATGGCTCGTTCTTCGGATCGAGCAGCAAGGCCGCAATCTGCTTGAACTCCTGGCGGAGTTTCTTTTGGGTGGTTTCGTCGGCGTAGGCGAAGCGAGTGGCCAAAGGCGCCACGCGATACCAGAAATCGGGAGCCGACTCAACGGTGAGGGGGAGATCGTAAAGTTGCCAATCGAAGTTCTTGCGAGCTTCGGCCAGTAGCGGGTGATCGGGGGGGATTTGCTTGGGTTGTTCGACCGTGTTGATGTAGCGGAGGAGGCCGGTGAGGGTGTAGGAGCATTCGTCGGCTTCAACGCCCGCCCAGCAACCCGTGCCCACGGGCGTGTCGAGGTCGGTGACTTGGCCCGCAACTGACAGCAGGCGGAACTTGTAGCGGTTCGCGAGGGCAACGGGGTATTCTAGCGGGGCGATCTTCTTGTGGCCCGTCTTCCACTCGTCGTCGATCGACAGGAAGTCGAAGCGGTCGCGAATCACCACCTTGTCCTGGGCGGGGAAAATCTTGAACGTCTCCTCCACCTTGATCGGGTACTCCCGGCTAAGCTCGGCAAGCATCCGGCAGCGGAGGAAGATGTCCTGGGGGAGCGTATCCTTCCAGGCGGCAGTTTGAGTGGCGCGGATGAAAGAGGTGCCGAAGAAGGGCATGAGGGCGATGTAGCCGGACTCGTTGGGGAACGTGAATTCGAGGCCGGAGCCGGCGGGTTTGATTTCGCTCGGCATTTTCTGGAGGACGACAAAGACGGGGATGTCGATGGGGTAGGGGGTGTTCTTGATCTGCGGCCAGCCTTTGGAGGAGTGGAACAGGAACAGCATCCACGACTCGGTCATGTTCGAGGGGTCGATCGGGGCGTTGGTTGGGGCGATGCGGACTTTGTGCTCGGCAACATAGGCGACGTGAGAGGGACCGGCGAGGCCAGAGCTTTCGAGATCCTGAAAGAGGAGCGTGCGGGGGCCGGTGTTGTGGATGACCGTGAAGGGGGAGAAGCCGGAGGAATATACTTTGAAGGTGGGCTGGGTGGTCGGTCGGGGGAAGACGCCGTAGGGTTGGGGCGCGTCGGCGGCAAAGGTGGCGGCGGACAGGAGGCAGACAATGAGGGGGAGGAGTGCTCGCTTCATAGTTCGGCGTCTCGGGCGTTAGATTACGGGTTGACGATGACCTTGTTGCGTTCCGGCGAGGCCATGGCTTCGACGGCGCGGTGGATGTCCTTTAAGGGGAAACGGTGGGAGATGATGAGTTCGGGGTTGACCAGGCCGCGGGAGAGGAGGCGGATGGATTTTTCCATGGCCAGGGGATTGGTGCCGAAGGAGGC
The DNA here is from genome assembly GCA_026693085.1 of Planctomycetota bacterium. GTDB lineage: Bacteria > Planctomycetota > Phycisphaerae > Tepidisphaerales > Tepidisphaeraceae > JAPLNB01. Next base: position 72,177 of record JAPLNB010000381.1, read on the forward strand.
GTCCATGCGGGCTTCGAGGAAGTGGGTCAGGCCGCCGTCGAGGTCGAAGGTTTCGTGGGTGGTGATGCCGAAGACGTTCCAGCGCGTCCCCCGGCGGAGGAGCGTGACCATGAGTTTCACCGCCTCGATCGGTCCGGCGGCTTCGACGACGAGGTCTGGACCGTCGGGGAGGATGTCGTAGACTGCTTTTTTGGCGTCGCACTTGTTGGGATTGATGGTGTGGGTGGCGCCGGCGGTCTTGGCGGTTTGCAGGGCGAAGTCGGAGGTGTCGATGGCGATCAATCGACCCGCGCCGGCGGCTTTGGCAATCATCAAGCAATACGCACCGATGCCGCCGGTGCCGATGATGATGACGTCGTCGCCGACTTGCATCTGGGAGAGGTGGATGATGCCTTTCCAGGCGCCGGAAACAGGCTCGGTCTGGCAGGCGGCATCGAAGGAGAGGGATTTGGGCTTGTGGTAGATGGTGTTGGCTTCGCAGAGGGTGTATTCGGCGAAGGAGCCGGGGCGGGTATCGGGCGGGCCATCGCCGCCGGTGGTGTAGGAGTGTTGGCAGTAGTGGGTATTGCCGATGCGGCAGTTGTAGCATCGGCCGCAGAAGCCGGAGGGTTGGACGATGACTTCATCGCCTTCTTTGAGGGTGGGGACGCCGTGGCCGACGGCAGCGATGATGCCGGCGGGTTCGTGGCCGGGGATGAGAGGGAAGGTGACGTTCTTGCGGATGCCTTTGATGGCTTTGAAATCGGTGGCGCAGAAGCCGCAGGATTTGATGCGGACGACGACCTGGCCGAGGCCGGGCTTGGGGGTGGGGACGTCTTCGAGAACGAGTTCGTTGAAGTTTTTGAGGACGGCGGCGAGCATGATGGTCTCCTTTTTGATCGTGCGGGACCATGGTACACAAACCAGCGGCCGAGGCCACTGGGACGGAGGGGACGGCAGACGCACGATCGGCGAGGAAGTGACGCGGCACGCAATAGCGTTCCCGAGACATCCACAAAAATCCCCAAATAAAGGGCCAAACTCCAGTCGCTGGTGCTGTGCACCAGCGTGAGATGCGACCAGATCAGCCGCGGTGGTTCATTTCCGGCCGTTCGCCAGTTCGCTGGCCGTTTCAGGAAGCCCGCGGATGCTGGGCATGGATGGATTCGCACAACATAATAAGGAGCCTTAACGGGCGAGGGCAATGGTGCAAAATAGATCATCTCGTTTCCATAATCTCATCCGGCCAGTGTCACTGGCAGTGATGCTTCTGGGCTCTATCGCCAGAATGGCGCATGGCCAGGCTGCGCCATTCGCCTCGCCCACCAAGGCGATGGATTTGCCCATGGTGTGGCTGGAGGCTAACGATCCGTTTACGCGCGATGCGACCGCGGCGTGTACCATGACTTTGGCGGCCGCTGGGCAGGAGCGGGAAAAGGCAGCGGCGTGCAAGGGCGTGATCCGGTTACGTGGCGCAACATCGCTGGGCTATCCGAAGAAGTCGTATGCGATGTACCTTGACAAACCGGCCGGTCTGCTGGGTATGGCAGCACATCGGCATTGGATACTCAACGCCGCATTCATCGACCGGTCATTGATGCGGCACAAGCTCTCATACGACCTGTTCCGCTCGCTATCCGAACGCGGCCGTCCGCGACATGCGGCATCCAGCCGATTTGTTGAAGTCAGCTTCAATGGCACATACCACGGCGTCTACCTGCTGATGGAGCAGGTGGACCAGGAATTGGCAGGGTTGCCGGCTTATGCCAAAGAAGACCCGGCCCATACCTCGGTGTACAAGGCAATCAGCCACGATGCCGGCTTTGTACAGTCGGGGCACAATGGGTTCGAGCAGGTACTGCCCGATCCAACGGTTCTTGCCTACTGGCAGCCGCTGGATGCGCTGACGCAGTTCATCCATGCCGCGACGGCAGCGCAGTTCTTCAACCCGGAGAGCGGCATTGCCGCTCAGTTGGACCTGGACAACGCCATTGACTTTCACCTGCTGATATTGGTCACCGGCAATGACGACGGAATTACCAAGAACTTCTACCTGGCTCGGCCCCGGCCGGCCAGTGGCTCAGCCGCGCGATTCTTCTTCATACCCTGGGATTTTGACAGTGCCTTTGGCCAGAACTGGGACGCCACTCCCTTGCCACCGGAGTTATGGCTGTCAAACCCGTTGTTTGATCGGCTGCTGGAGAATCCCGAGTATCGCGGCCGCTTTACCGAGAGGTGGGAGCAATTGCGCGACAGGCAATTCTCGGTACAGTCCATCCATAGGATGATCGATGCCAACGTCAAGGAGATAGCGGTGGCCACCGGCCGAAATGCAATCCGGTGGGCGGCCAGCGGTAACCTATATCCGAATCCGCTGACGTTTGAACAGGACATCGCGCAGATGAAGGCATGGACGGCCGCGCACATTGCATGGCTGAATCAGACGATCCAGAAGAGGGCGAAGAAGAACTAAAGGTGGCGCGCAGGGCGAAGGTCGTTGTGTATTGTCTGTTTGTGGCTCTCCACCGGCCAAGGAAGACCCGCACCGCGGAGTCTTCCACCCTGCTGGGCAAGGGACTCAAGCACACCACCGTGTTGAAGAGCAACGGCGTCAAATGGGTGATAATTACGAACCGCATGCCCAACAATCGGCCCGCGGCCCAGAAAACCGCGGTCGCTACGCAGGTGAACCCGCAACGCCGGACCCAGCCCGGCGATCTGATCTTCCGTCATCTATGACCTCCTTGTCATCAGAAGGTCATACCGCGCTCACGATCCCACCGTTAATCCGCCGACCCGTCCGCACAATCTGGCAGGGCAGCCGCACTATCGCACCCAGGAACCGCTTGAACTCCATCCGCACCAGCGGCCGCTTCTCCTGCTCATGGCGAGCGTCCCAGCCGCCGGTCACCGGCAGCAGCAACCCACACCACGCCTTCAGACTCCAGGCCAGGTTGCTCATCACCAGGTAGGCCCAGTTGCTGTGCAGATTGTCCAGCGGGTTCCGCATCGCCTTCACGCCGTTCTTCAGTTGCTCGATCAGGTTCTCCTGGTCGCAGCGGCCGTTGGCCGAAAACACGATCTGCTCGGGCGTGCTCGTCCGGTCGTTGGTGAGGTAGAAGAAGTAGCGGTATTGATGGAAGAGCACCTCCTGGCCCTTCTCCACCGCGATCTGCTTCCGAAACGCGATCATCCGGTACGTTCGCTTGCAGCGGGCCGGCCGGTAGTCGAACTCGGCCACCTCCTCCCACTGCAGCACGAAGTTCGTGTAGCCGCGCTCGCGGACGATGCGCTCTTTGACATTCTCGGGCTTCTGCCGTTCCTGGGTCTGGACCTGGTACTTCGCCGGCCGCTCCAGCCGCCGCCAGTCCGTCGCCGCCGCCGCCTGGACCCGGGCTTCCATCGCCCGGGTGTCATCCGCCCCGAAGATGAACGTCACGTTGCCGCGCGCATCCCACTCATCCAGTTTCCAGGTCTGGGTGAAGTCGGTGTCGCCGCGCAGGAGAATGCACTGAAACCCCGCCCGTTCGCAGAGGACGATGGCCTTGTCCAGGTACTCATCCGCCTGCTCGTGGCTGGGACGGTTCCCGCTACGGTTCACCAGGCACAGCGGTTCCTTGGTATTGTCCAGGGAGATGAGCAGCGGATGGTAGCCCCACTGGCCATTGTAGGAAATGTCCATCCCTTGCTTGCATTCATCCTAGGTCGGGGCAATGGTCCCATCGGCGTCGAGGATGGCCTCGTTGGTGCGCAGGCGTTCCGGGTCCTCGAGGCACGTCCCGTCGGCCAGGATGTTGTAGGCCAGGGCCAGGACGCGGTCACTTTCATGGTAGGGCAGGTGGCGTTTGAGCACATGGACGTTCTGGTCGATGACCTCGGGCAACCCGATGTGCTGGACCATCAGGTGAATGGCCCCGATGCCGCCGCAGGTGACGGCGCTGTCGCGGTCGGACAATTCGTAGAGGATGTTGCGGGCCTTGAGCATGGGGCGCGGCTGGTTTTTCCAGCGTTGGCGGGCCAGCCGTTTTTCGATGCGGCGCTTGCGTCGGGCCAGTTCCTGGTGTGTAGTATGTTTCACTCGAAACGTCTCCTTGCGTTGGAAAGGTGTTACTTCTATAGCCCGCGTCGGACGCGGGAAGTCAGGTGTTTCGAGTATCTTTCCTGGCGCGACCGCGACGAAACGGGGGCGATCACGCTGGTTTAGGGGCTAGGAGCAGGTCGATGTCTGGCAGCACTCGGAGTCAGTCGGAAGTGACGTATGAGCTTTTTGACATCAATCCGGCGGAGTTCTACAAGCAGCGGTTCCTGACGCCGGCGCCATTGCCGCCCACCCAGGAGAACATGGCGATCAGGACGGTGATTTCATACAACAAGATCAACCGCCTTGTGGATGCGATCAGGAAGAATGTGGGGGCGGACGAGTTCAAGGTATTGGAAGTGGGATGTGGGTCGGGGCCCATCGGGGCACGGGTGAAGCACAATTTCCCGCAGTGCAAGCTCTATGGGGTGGATCTGAGTGCGGAATGTGTTGAGGTGGCGAGGCGGGACGGGTTTGACGAGGCGGTGGCTTGCGATGTGTTCAGCGGATTGCCGTATGAGGACGAGGCGTTTGATTTTGTGTTCACCATGGACTTTTGGGGGCATATCGAGTTTGCGAAGAAGGACCAGATCATTGCGGAGGCGCATCGGGTGACGCGGAAGGGGGGACTGGGGTGGCACGGGATTGAGGCAGGGTTTGTCGATTACTTTGGCTGCAATCCGAAGGATCCTGAGGATTACGTGCGCAAATATGTGTATACGGAAGGGCACATCGGGGTGGAGACGCTAGAGGCGAACGTCGAGCGGTTTTCGAGGTGGTTTGAGGTTGTTGGGGCGTTGCCGTGGCCGATCAAGCCGTTCGCGAGCATTGATAGCATTCTGGCGGGCAAGCGGTTTGGGGAGGGGTTTAATGAGGCGTTTTTGCCATATGACGGTCAATACTCGCGGATTTGTGCAGACGTGGTGATGGGGTATTGCAGCGAGTATGTTCTGGACCGGTTGATCGAGGCGTTCGGGCCTGTTTTGACAAAGGGAGCGTTGGCGAAGTTGGGGCTGGGGACGGACATGGCAAAGTTTGCGGAGTTGTTTGTGCAGGGTTCGGGGTTTGCGATGCTGACGGTGCAGAAGCCGGGGTAGCAGGCTTATTTGCCTTGCGGGCGGGCTCGGGAGTGATTTGTTTATGCGATTGGCATCTGGCTGGCAGTGGGTGCGTATAATCGATTCTAACTGGCTCGCAATAAATCCGGGAGCGGGTAATATAAGCGTGAGCCGGTTAACAGAGGAGAATATATGAGCCAATTTCCGAATCCCTATGCACGGCGGTCGGTGCCGTTGGAGTATGGGCAAGCGGCCGGGACTGTTGCGTCGTTCATGAACGCAGTTTACGCGTGGATGTGCGTGGGGCTGGCGACGACGGCCGTGGTCGCGTGGTGGGTATCGACGCAGCCACAGCTCATGCGCTCGATTTTCAAGGGGCCCACGTTCATTGTGCTGATTGTGGCGGAGTTGGCGCTGGTGTGGGTGATCGCGTCGGCGGTCAGCCGGCTCAGCACGGGGGCGGCAACGGGGTTATTCATTCTGTACTCGGCGCTGAACGGGCTGACGTTGTCGGTGATCTTTATCGTTTACCAGCTCAATGCGATCGCGGCGACCTTTGTGGTTACGGCGGGGATGTTCGGAGCGATGAGCCTGGTGGGGTATTTCACGAAGCGGGATCTGACGCAGTTGGGGTCGTTCTTATTCATGGCCCTGATCGGGCTGATCCTGGCCAGCATCGTGAATATTTTCTTTGCGAACAGCACGCTGTATTGGGTGGTGACGTACGGCGGGGTCATCATTTTCCTGGGGCTGACCGCGTATGACACGCAGAAGATGAAGGAGATTGCGCAGGGGGCGGAGAGCCAGGGTGTGGATGCTTCGCGGCTGGCGATTGTGGGGTCGCTGACGTTGTACCTGGACTTTATCAACCTGTTCTTGTTCCTGCTGCGGATATTGGGGAGCCGGCGGGATTGAGGGTCGGGATTTGATCTGGACAAAAGCGACGGCCGCGCCATTCTGGTGGTGCGGCCGTTTTGTCTTGCGGTGGGTTGACTGAATCCGATTACATGCCAGACGTCAGGGCTTTGAGGTGGCGGGTGAAATGCTCGGCGAGCAGTTCGTCGTACGTTGAGCGGTGGTGTTGGAGGAGGCCGATCAACTGGCTTTTGAGCGTTGCGTCGGTGAGCACGGAGCCGAAGGTGCAGTGGAGGATTTGGCGGCCCGGGGCGGTGAAACCTTTGCCAGGGGACACGTCGGACCAGTTCTCGAGGTAGAGGGCTTCCAGCGTGGCGGTGTCGCTGACCTGCTCCGGCGCAGGAGCACTGGCGAGCGTGGCCGACACGTGATACGTCGCTTTGTCCTGGTCGTAGCGGGAGCGGGCGAAGGCGACGATCTGCCTGAACAGGGCGGGGTCGTGGCGCGCAACGACGCGGAGGGCTTCGAGGTAGCTCGTGCCGGCGGTCTTGACGTGGAACAGGCCGCCGGTGACTTTGGCAAGGATGGTGTAAACCGAAAGCTTGTCGGAGCCGGAGTGGAGGCTGAGCTTGTATGGGCCGAGCACGTCGGCGATGGCGGCGTGATCAGCCGCCGATTTTTCAAAAGCGATGATGTCGCCTTTGTAGTCGACGCCTTTTTCGAAATCCCCGATGAATCGCGGCGCCAGGCTGACCATTTTCATGCCGCGATGAAGAACCTGGTCGGCGATGATGTAATGCTCGGCCAACGTCGTGGGCTGGGGAGTTTCATCGACGCTAAGCTCGATCTCGTAATTCTTGCCGAGCTTTTTCATTGTGTCGGCAATGTGTTGAGCGAGCGAAGAGGCGAGGTTGATGGCGCGGCCATATTTGACGGCGGCTTTGAGGCAGTCGCGGTCGGTCAGATGCAGTGTGGTGCCGGTGGAGAGGGGGACGATCTGGCTCCGGTAGCGGTCGAGCCAATCGACTTCCGCGGCGACGGCGCGGAACTTCTCGGTCAGTTGTTCGGGCGAGTAGGAGTCGGCCAGAGGGTCAACTTTCTCGGAAGGGTCGATCGTGAAAAAGACGAACCCGGCGTCGGCGGTGGCGTCGATGTCGGCGGGGGTTTTCAGGTGATCGGCGTCGGCGCCCTGGACAGCGGTCCAGTTCGAGGCGGCGGCGGCGGAGAGTGCGTCGGCCATGACTTGTTTGGGCGAGCGGCCCGTGCGGGTCATTTCGCGGATCGACTGCTGGGCGAAGATGGGCTGGATCCCGGCGCCGGATTGTTTCATCGCCAGGATGTGGCCTGGGGTTGCCAGGCCGATGCGGTCGCCGAAGCCGAAGCTTGCGGAGAGGCCTAGCGTGGTGGGCTGTGTGGACATAGTTGTCTCCGAGTTGGATAGACGGTGATCAGATGCCGCGCGAAAGGAAGCCGCCATCGACAATGATGGTTTCGCCGGTCGTGAAGCTGGCGGCGGGCGAAATGAGGTAGATGGCGGCGCCGACGAGTTCTTCCGGGTCGCCGAAGCGGGCGAACGGGGTGTGTTTCTTGATCCATTCGCCGCGAGGCGTTCCTTCAATGAGGCCGCGATTGAGTGGGGTGGGGATGAAGCCGGGCGCCAGGGCGTTGACGCGGATGCCGTATTGGGCCCAGTCGTTGGCGAGCGATTTGGTAAGCGCGACGATCGCGGCTTTGGAGCAGCCATAGGCGCAGACACCTTCAAGCGCAGCGAAGCTGCTGGCGGAGGCAACGTGCAGGATCGCGCCGCGAATGCCGCGATGATCCGGGCTTTGATCTTTCATGACGCGGGCGGCCGCCTGCGACGTGATGAAGCTGCCGGTAAGATTGACGCGCATGATGCGTTCGAATTCCTCGACGGGCATTTCCAGGGTGGGTTGGCGTTTGATGACGCCGGCAGCGTTGACGAGTGCGTCGAGGCGGCCGAAGTTCTTGATCGCAAAGTCGATGGCGCCCTGGACGCTGGCGGGGTCGCAGACATCGAGTTGGATCGCCTCGCCGGCTGGGCCGAGCTCCCTCTTGATGTTGTCAACTTTTTGCCGGTTGGTAGATCCGGCGATGACTCTTGCGCCGGCCTGAGCGTAGCCGATGGCGATGGCGCGGCCGATGCCGCTGGTGCCGCCGGTGATCAGGCAGACTTTGCCGCTGATGTCGAGGTCTGGATGCTCCATGACGCATTCTCCTGGGAGTCCGCCGGATCGACTGCGGCTCGCCGCATGCGGGCTCCGATCCGGCAAAAAAGTTCGTAGGGGATTGTACCGGCCAACTCAGCCAGCGCGTAGACGCTGGCTGGCGAGAGAGGATCGTTGTCCAGAACGGTCGCGGCGTCGCCGACGCACGCTTCGGGCGCGTCGCCAAGGTCGACGGTTGCGTAGTCCATGCTCACGCGTCCGACGACGGGCACGGGCTTGCCGCGGAGGATCATCTTGGCGCGATTGGAAAAGCTTCGCCAGTAGCCGTCGGCGTAGCCAACCGGAACCAGGCCGATGCGGGTATCGCGGGCGGCCGTCCAGGTCTGGTTGTAGCCGACGGTGGCGCCTTTCTTGATTTGCCGGATCATGACTAGCGGAGCAAGCCACTTCATGACCGGCCGGAGGGGGCGTTGGCAGTTAGGGCGGCAGGTGGGATCGATGCCGTAGAGGCTGATGCCCGGGCGGACCATGTCCAGGTGGGTGGATGGCCAGAAGAAGACTGCGGCGGAGTTGGCGGCGTGGCGGAGGACCTCAGGGTTGTGCACGGCGTACGACGCGGTGGCCGAGGTGAATTGGCGGAGCTGTTCGACGCTCAAGGGATTGCCGGGCTCTTCGGAACTGACGAAGTGCGTGCACAACCCGGTCAGTTTGAGCGACGGATAGGATTCGATGGCGGCGAGGACTCTTGGCAGGGAATCGATGGGTGTTCCTTCGCGGGCGCAGCCGGTGTCGATCATGACCTGGACATTTACGCGGACCGCCGCGGCGATGGCGACGCGGGCGAGGTCCTGCGCGCCCTGAGCGGTCGCGACCGTGAGTGTGCAGCCGTTGTGGAGGGCGCTTCCGAGCGCGTCGCGTTGGTGCGCGATGCTGGCGCTTTCCAGAGGGCGGAGAACAATCACGGGGACGGATGTGCGCCCGACCACGAGGGCTTCATCGATGGTGACGACGGCCAGAGCATCGACGGCGGGGGCTTCGATCTGGTCCATCGACCAGTTGGTGAGAGCATCGGCGATGATAGACGAGGCATGGCCGTACGCATCGGCCTTGATCATGGCGCAGATCTTGACGTTGGCCGCAAGCGATTGGCGGAGGAGTCTGACATTGTGCAAGAGCGCAGTGCGCGAAATGAAAACTTGAGGCTGAGCGGTGCCGTGAAACGCGTCCATGCTGGCGAATCTCTCTTCTGGCCGGGTCCGTCCAGCCGAGTCGAGTATATCACCGGCGTCGCGGATAGAAAGAGGGAAGTGGGCGTTGCCAAGTGTGTTTGGCCAGGTGCATCCGCCGCCACAACTTCGCCCACGACATCATCGACATCAGCAAAGCCGGCCGCATAACGCAGTAGCCGACGATCACTTGGCGCCCTTCGGCCGGCTCAGTGGCTTCTTGATCGCCTCATCCTTCGTCTGTCGGGTCTGTTTGCCGACTGCCTTGAGCACCACATCGTCGAACATCACCCTCCCCGGTGACAGGTAAGCATACAGATCGACCCGCAACGTCTGCACCGGAAACTCCACGTGCTGCGGGTTGACATCATGCACCACCGTCACCCACTTTCCGCCCGTCTTCCCGCTGGGCGGCACCGGTCCCTTGAAAACGTCCCGCTCCGCCAGCTCCCCTTTGATGTTGTCGTAAAGGGTGTAACCTTTGACGAAGACGTGGAGCGTTGGCCCGTCGCTCTTATAGCGAAAGCTAATTCGGTAGCGTGTGTCGGGCTCGGATTTGATCGACTCGCTCAGACACGCCATCCCGTTGCCCTCGGCGCAATATCTTGACAGGTTCATGGCCAAGACGTTGTTGATCTTTCCGCCCTCGTTCAACCGGTAGATGTTCACCTTGTCCACCGCTGGCAGCGTGTCGCTGATCTGGACGTCGTACTTCTGGGCTTCGAAGATCGCCTGCCACGAGCCGGCCGAGGTAAAATCGAAGTTCTTCACGAGGTTGGAATTCTTCTTCCAAAGCGCGTCGGCGGTGGCATCATTGGTAACCCCTTCTTCGCTGGGGTGCTCGAACTTGCCGACGCCTTTGAGGGTTTCGAGGACTTCTTCGGAGATAAAACGCGGGTCCGTTTCCTCCTTGATGACCTTCTTGAGCTCGCGGGGCTTGGGGTCTTTGTCGCGGAGGTCGAGGATCTTAATCCGCATTTCATTGGCGCCATTGATGTCGCCCCAGACCAGCACGTCCGCGTCTACGAGCTTGCCCAGTTCGCATATCGCATCGGCGGAGGTGTCAAAACCGATCGGCTCTTTGGCCTCGGCAGAGATTTCGAGCATTTTGGGGCCGTCGATGACCTCGTAACTGTCAACACGGTCCAGCTTGGCGCGAAGGGAGAAGCCGGATTTTTCGCGAAGCTCTTCCTTGGCGTTGCCGCCCAGGGGGAAGAAGGCGATTTTGGGTTTGGAGGCGGGTTCGGCGGCACCGGCGGCGGCAGCAATCAGAAGTACCAAGCTGAGCAGAGTCGGCCGGATCATGCGACACCTCCTGAAGCTGCTACCGTCGGGGGCCGGTGGCGTTATCATGGGGCTCGGGCAATTCCATTTCGCACGGCAGTGGCAAGTCCTATAATACGTGGTTTCGTTTGCTGTTGAAGAACGGGCTAGGGCCCACTGACCAAGAAATTATCGCCGATGAGTTTGAAATATATCCGCATCAAAGGTGCGCGGGAGCATAATCTCCAGAACATCGACGTGGACATTCCGCGGGATCAGCTTGTGGTAATCACAGGCATTTCGGGGAGCGGCAAGTCGACGCTGGCGTTTGATACGGTTTACGCAGAGGGGCAGCGGAAGTACGTGGAGTCGCTGTCGTCGTATGCGCGGCAGTTTCTGGAGCAGTTGCAGAAGCCGGACCTTGATGAGATCGAGGGGCTGCCGCCGACGATCGCGATCGAGCAGCGATCGGCCAGCAGCAACCCGCGGTCGGTCGTGGCAACGACGACCGAGATCTACGATTACCTGCGTGTGATGTTTGCGCGGGTGGGGACGCCCCATTGCTGGGAGTGCGGACGGCGGATCAGCAGCCAGGCGCCCTCGCAGATCGTGGATGCGATCATGGCCAGTCCGGCGGGAACGAAGGTGATGATTCTGTCGCCTTTGATCCGAGGGCAGAAGGGCGAGCATCGGGACATTTTCGGGGCGATTCACAAGCAGGGGTTTGTGCGGGCGCGGGTGGATGGGCAGATTGTTGAGTTGAGCAATCCGAGTGCGGCGCCGGCGCTGGTGAAGACGAAGGTGCACAGTATTGAGGCTGTGGTTGACCGGCTGGTGATCAAGCCGGAGATCCGGTCGCGGCTGGCGGATTCGATCGAGACGGCGGTGAAGCTGTCGCAGGGGTTGGTGATCGCGGCGATGCAGAAGGGGGATGGGCCGTGGGTCGATCAGATGTTCAGCGAGAAGTTTGCGTGTCCGGAGCATCCGCAGGTGTCGTTGCAGGAGTTGGAGCCGCGGATTTTCAGCTTTAACTCGCCGCACGGAGCGTGTCCGGCGTGTCATGGGCTGGGGACGGTGTTTGAGTTTGATCCGGACCTGGTTGTGCCGGATGAGAGTTTGTCGCTGGAGAACGGGGTGATCGAGGCGTGGCGGAAGAACGGCAAGCGGATGAACATCTACTATTCCCGCACGCTGCGCGAGTTTTGCCGGTATTTCGCTATCACGTATGACATGCCGTACCAGGACATTCCGAAGAAGGTGCAGCAGATCCTGATGTATGGCACGGAGAAGAAGGGAGACATGGGGACGAACACGTATTTTGAGGGGGTGATTCCAAATTTGCAGCGGCGGTTTGAGAACACGGAGAGCGAGTGGGTGAAGGAACGGATGCATGGGTACATGTCGGAGATGCCGTGCAAAGCGTGCCGGGGGACGCGGCTGAAGAAGGAGTCGCTGGCGGTGCGGCTTGAGGCGGAGGAACAGAAGGGGTCAGGGTTCAGGAGTCAGGGGTCAGGGAATGGTTCTGATGGGGAGGGTCGGAACGGGAAGGCGGAGTCGTCTGTGCCGTTTCTGCCGGAGTTGCCGGGGTATAGCATTCATGACGTGACGGGGATGACGGTTTCGCGGGCGAAGGAGTTCTTTGAGAAGCTGAAGTTGAGCAAAGAGGGGACGATTATTGCGGAGCCGATTATTCGGGAGATCAAGAACCGGCTGGGGTTCATGATCGACGTGGGGCTGGGGTATTTGACGCTGGATCGGAAGACGTCTTCGCTGTCGGGCGGCGAGGCGCAGCGGATTCGGCTGGCGACGCAGGTGGGGTCGGGGCTGGTGGGGGTGTGTTATGTGCTGGATGAGCCGACGATCGGGCTGCATCAGCGGGACAATGATCGGCTGATCCGGACACTACGGCGGCTGACGAATCTGGGGAATACGGTCATCATTGTGGAGCATGACGAGGAGTGCATTCGGTCGGCGGATTACATGATCGACATTGGGCCTGGGGCTGGGGCGCATGGCGGGAAGGTGGTGTGCGTTGGGCCGGTGCCGGCGGTGTTTGAGAATCGGCAGAGCACGACGGTGAAGTATCTGGTCGGTGAGTGCATGATCATGCTGCCGGCGACGCGGCGGCCGATGGACCCGGAGAGGAACGGGATTGAGATCAAGGGTTGCCGGCAGAACAATCTCAAGAACATTGACGTGCGGATTCCGCTGGGGGGGTTGGTGTGCGTGACAGGGGTGAGCGGGTCGGGGAAATCGACGCTGGTGAATCAGACGCTGCTGCCGGCGCTGAAGCGGAAGCTTTACAGCTCGCGCGTGAAGGCGGGGGCGCATAAGCAGCTAGCGGGGACGAACAAGATCGACAAGGTGATCGAGATCGACCAGAGCCCGATCGGGCGGACGCCGCGGTCGAATTCGGCGACGTATACGGGGGTTTTTGACGAAATACGGCGGGTTTTCTCGAAGACGCGCGAGGCGAAGATCCGAGGGTACGAGGCGGGGCGATTCAGCTTTAACGTGAAGGGCGGGCGGTGCGAGGCTTGCCAGGGGCAGGGGACCAAGTGCATTGAGATGCATTTTCTGCCCGACGTGTATGTCGATTGTGAAGTTTGCCACGGAACGCGGTACAACGCGGAGACACAGGAGATTCATTATCGCGGGAAGACGATCGCGGATGTGCTGAGCATGACGGTGGAGGAGGCGTTGGGGTTTTTTGAGAATTTCCCGCGGATTCAGCAGATGTTGAAGTGTTTGAATGATGTGGGGCTGGGGTATGTGGAACTGGGGCAGCCGAGCACGCAGTTGTCCGGAGGAGAGGCGCAGCGGGTGAAGCTGGCGACGGAGCTGGGCAAGAGCGCGACTGGGCATACGCTGTATATTTTGGATGAGCCGACGACGGGGCTGCATTTTGCGGACATTCACAATCTTCTGAACGTGCTGAGCCGGCTGGCGGATTTGGGGAATACGATTTTGGTGATTGAGCACAATCTGGACGTGATCAAGTGTGCGGACTGGGTCATTGATCTGGGGCCTGAGGGTGGGGATGAGGGTGGGCGGGTGATCGCCGAGGGGACGCCGGAGGAGATTGTGAAGGCAGCGGGGAGCTATACGGGGCAGTATTTGAAGGCGAAGCTGAAGCAGGCGAGCGTTCGGGAGTTGGCGACGGCATGAGGCGGCCGGTGCCGGGATTTGTCCGCAATTGGGTAGATCAGTTGCCCGTGCGGTGGTTACAATGAGCGGTGAAAGGGCTGGTATGACTGCAATTCGGGGCCATTTCGACGGCAGGGTTTTTGTGCCTGAGGAGCCGGTGAATTTGCCGGCTAATCAGGAGGTTATTCTTCACGTCGAGATCCCCGCGCCGGCGGCGAAGAAGGAATCGGGTGGGGTATGGGCGGTCCTGGAAAAATACGCGGGGAGCATCGAAGCGCCGGCGGATTGGTCAGCCGAGCATGATCACTATCTGTATGGGACGCCCAAACGGCACGAGACGGGGAAAGAATGAACGGGCTGCGAGCGTTCATCGATACTGCATTTGTCCAGGCGCTATTCAACCGAGCCGATCAGCACCATGCGCGAGCCAGCCAATTGGCTGTGCGCCTACCGGACGCCGATGAGTTGTGGACCACAGAGGCGGTCCTTGTTGAGATTGGCAATGCGCTGAGCGGTACGAACCGACGTGCAGCGGTGGAGTTCATCGAGGAGGCCTATCAGACTCCCGAAGTGCACGTTGTTTCTGTTGACACGGAGATGCTTCGTCGCGCGTTGGAGCTGTATAAATCCCGCTCGGACAAGAATTGGGGACTGACCGATTGCATTTCATTCCTGGTCATGGAGGCGCGGTCATTGCAGGATGCGTTGACGTCGGATCGACATTTCCAGCAAGCGGGGTATCGGGCGTTGCTACTGGAAAAAGAATAGCCGCGAGATTGCGGAGGGGACGCCGGAGGAGATTGTGAAGGCGGCGGGGAGCTATACGGGGCAGTACCTCAAGGCGAAGCTGGGGCGGACGAGCGTGCGGGAATTGGCGACGGCATGAGACCAATCGAGCAAGTTTCCGCCGCTTGTACTAATTTGCATACAGATTAGCACTTCTTATATACAAGCCGTAATACTTTGTAGGATAGAGACTTACTACCACAAGACGGCGGCTGAAGCCGCACCTACGAATTGGGCAAGCCGAGCGCCTCACGCAGGCGATCGGCCAGCCAAACTTGTTCGCGTTTGCTCAACCCGCCGATACGGGCACTGGGTCGCCAGCGGCCACGATAGATCTTCACGCTGGCCCAACCGACGCGAACGGACGTAATGGTGCTGGTGGGCCATTGCTTGCACCAGTTCCATCGCCAGAGCGCGATGATGGTCGTCAATTGCTGGTGATTGGCCTCGAGTCGGACCTGTTCTTGTCCGCTGATGAACGAAATGGCCAGCGCAAATACCAGAAAGACGATCAGCTCCCAATCAAGGATCGCGTCTTTCCACCAGGATAGCGTTCCCACTACCGTTCCTGCTATGGTGACAGGCACACCCAGACGGTGCGACAATATAAACTGCCCAACTACGGCCAGCATCAACAGCAAAAACG
>JAPLNB010000382.1 GCA_026693085.1 Planctomycetota bacterium
GTTGCATTGGGCCGACTCACATCGGTCACGGCGGACTTCTCGGCCCAAGGGGGAGCAGGAGTCGGGGGGTCCGGGAAAACCTCCTCACCCGCAGCGGGCGCGGCTGGGGATGCCGGAGGGACGTTCCCCGGCGTTGCCTGGGGTGGCCACGGCGGGGCCGGCGGGGCCGGCGGCGAAGGCAATGCCGGCGCCGGCGGGGGCGGCGGGGCCGGCGGCATGGTCAAGTTCGTCGCCACCTTCATGGACGTCAAGAGCACGATCAATGTGGCCGGGGGGATGGGCGTGGGCGGTGCGGGCGTGACTGGCCGCATTGCCAGCGCCACCGATGGCGGACCGGGAGCGAACCTGACCTATACAGTGGGCGCCCAAGTCGTCACCGGCACCGGCGGCGACGGCGGGATCTGGGTCGCCAACGATCACCTGAATGCCGTGCTGACCCCTCGCATGACCGGCCTGCCCGATGGCCTCCATGCCACCGGACGGACCGGACAGAGCGCTGCAGCGATCGGCATCGCCGGGTCGGCCTCCCTTCCCGTGCTGCGACTCCAGGATGCGACGCCGGCCGGAGACACCTACAACAATTACCGCGTCCTGCTGCTGGGCGGCGCGGGCGATGTGGACTGCTCCGACGTTCGCCTGGGCATCAACGGGGCCGCCATGCAGCCGCTGGCGACCGGCTGGGAGACTGGTCGGCAGACGATTACCCAGTTCGGGGCGGACAATGTGTACGCGGTGGTCGTTCCCAAGACCGGGGCCAACACGGCGGACCTCCAATACAACGTCGGCCAGACGCTCTATAAGGCCACGAATGTGCCAATTGCGCTGAATACGCCGTTGGATCTGATCAACGTGACGTTTGACCAGGTTCACGTTTTGGGCGGCCAGCATGTCCGCAAGTCGGGCTCGCTCAAGTCGCTGGAAGTGAAGATCAGGGAAGGCGCCGGGCTGCGGATCGAGACCGGCGCCAGGGTGGGTGCGGATCAACTCGAGAACCTGGGCGCGGTCGTCGTCGACCACGGCATCCTCACAACCACAGGTCCGTTGAGCAGCGCGGGTTCGATCGCCGTTATCGCCGCCCAGGTTTCCGCCGCGGGCGTGGTCAACACGGGCTCCATCTCGATCGACCAGGCGGATTTCAACGCCGGCATGTTGGTCAACATCGGAACGATGAACGTCAATCGCAGCCGGATCACTTCGCCGACGGTGACGAACGCCGGTTCGATCTCGGTCAGCCAGACCTTCTTGGCCACCGTGGGACTGTTCAACCTCGCGACGATCGATGTCGTTGACAACCTGACTGTGCAGGCCCAGGCCAATCCGGCGGACCTCCGCGACGTTATTGTTCAACAGATCAAGCTCGCCCGCGACGCCGCCGGCGGCGCTTGGACAGGGCCGGGCATCACGAGCCTGGCGGCCGTCGGCAAGTCGTACGAGGGGGTCGGCGCCTTCCTGAACGATCGCGGCGACGGCACGCCGATCATGCCCACCTTCGACGGCCGGAACGTGGATGCCAGCAGCATCCTCGTCAAACACACCTGGAACGGGGACGCCAATCTCGACGGCCTGGTCAACGCCGACGACTACTTCCTGGCCGACTCCGGCTACATCACGCAGAAAGGCGGCTGGTATAACGGCGATTTCAACTATGACGGCGTGGTGAATGCGGATGATTACTTCCAGATCGACTCGGCCTTCATCGGGCAGAGCGGCCTGCTCTCTGGTTCATCGTTCATCACTCATCATCCATCATTGCCCTCGTCCGTCCCCGAACCATCTTGCCTGTTCCTGCTCCTTGGCGCCCTTGGCTTCTCGGGGCGAACCCGGCGCATTTGCTTGGCAAACCAGTGATTCGTCGGCATAATATGAGATATGTCGTGGGTGCCTGACGCCCGCATCCCCGCACGGCTTTCTTGACACTTCCGAAGGCCGCCCACGCAATGTGGAGGAGAATGCATGTTTACCCGATTCGGCCGCGTCGCGGTAGTTGCCCTCCCCGGACTCCTGGCCTCGGCCCTGGCCCAACAGGCCGCGGCCAACATCTATCAGTGGGAATGGGTCGATCCGGGTGATCCGAGCCAAGGCATCCGCCAGTCCTCCAAGCCCTGCCCCGAAGGCCTGGGTGTCTCCGCCCGACCCAACGCCGACCTGAGCTGGCGCGACCTCACCCAGGCGTATCTGATGGGCGCGAACCTCACCGGGGCGAACTTGTGGGGAGCCACGCTGACCAACGGTAATCTGAACGGTGGGAGCCTTACGGAGGCGGTCTTCTATGAGGCCAAGCTGACCAACGCCAGTCTCGCCGGGGCGAACCTCACCAGGGCGCGGTTCATGCGCGCCACGCTGAGCAAAGCCAACCTCGTCGGGGCGAACCTCACCGGGGCGGACTTCGAGGGGGCCTCGCTGACCAGCGCCAATCTCGGCGGCGCGAGCATCGTCGGGGCGAGCTTCCTTGAGGCCAGGCTGACCAACGCCAGTCTGACCGGCGCGAACCTCACTGGGGCGGACTTCTGGGGAGCCACGCTGACCGACGCCGACTTCACGGATGCCCAAGTCGCACAAGCGAAGCTGCGTGCCACTACCTCGGGAGGATTCGCTGCCGCCCAGCTCTACAGCACGGCCAGCTACAAGGCCAGGGACCTGCACGGGATCATACTTGACGCGAACGACCTGACCGGCTGGAACTTCGCGAACCAGAACCTCACCGGGGCGGGATTCGGGGGAACCACGCTGGCCAACGCCAGTCTGACCGGTGCGAACCTCACCGGGGCGAACTTGTGTTGGGCCACGCTGACCAGCGCCGACTTCACAGATGCTCAAGTCGCCAAAGCTTACATCTTCGGCACCACTGGCTTCACCGCCGCCCAGCTCTACAGCACGGCCAGCTACAAGGCCCGGGACCTCCACGGAATCGGGCTTCGCTGGAACGACCTGACCGGCTGGAACCTGGCGAGCCAGAACCTCACCGGGGCGGACTTCGAGGACGCCACGCTGACCAACGCCGATCTCAGCTTCGCCGACCTGCGCGGGGCGATGGATCTCAACACGGCCGGCGTGGGCAGCCTGCGTAATACGATCATGCCCGATGGCACGATCCAGCCGCTGGCCTTGGCCGCGGGGGAGACACTCATCGCCTACGAATACGACGGCAATATCCCGATCAGCGTCAGCGGCTCCATGACCATCGACCCGCTGGCCAGGCTGGACCTGACCAACAACTCCATGATCGTCCGCGCAGATGGAACGGACCGCGACGCACTCCTGGCCCAGATCACGGCCCTGCTCGCCTCCGGCCGAAAGAGCGCGCCCTTGCTCTGGCAGGGAACGGGCATCGTCAGCTCCACCGCGGCCGCCGATGCGAAGCAATTCCATGGCCTGGGGGTCATGCTCAACGCCGACTCGCAGGGCAAGGCGATCTATGACACCTTCGCCGGCCAGGGCGTGGACGCCAACGCGATCCTCATCAAGTACACCTACAACGGCGATGCCAATCTCGACGGTGCCGTCAACGCCGACGACTACTTCCTCGCTGACTCCGGCTACATCACCCAAAAAGGCGGCTGGTACAACGGCGATTTCAATTATGACGGCGTGGTGAATGCCGATGATTACTTCCAGATCGACTCGGCGTTCATCGGCCAAACCGCGACGCTTTCTAACGCATCACGCCTCACGCATCACGCATCCCCCATCCCCGAGCCTTCGTCGCTGCTCTGGGCGGTCGGCACACTGGCGCTTTTGCGACGGCGCAGAGGCACCTGAGACGACAAAAAACCCGCGGCACCGCCGTGGGCTTTTCGTTGCTTGTTCTTCAAACGCGATTCAACCGCACATCAAACATCGCACAGCTTCGCCGCCGCCGTCAGCGAGGCGATCGGGTCTTTCTTGGGGATGAATTCGTGGGCGACGTAGCCCTTGTAGCCGGTCTCCACGATCGCCTTCATGATGGCGGGATAGTAAAGCTCCTGGGTCTCGTCGATCTCATTGCGGCCGGGGACGCCGCCGGTGTGGTAGTGGCCGATGTACTGCTGGTACTGCTTGATGGTGGCGATGACGTCGCCTTCCATGATCTGCATGTGGTAGATGTCGTAGAGGAGCTTGACTCGCTCGGAGCCGACGGCCTTGCAGACGCCGGCGCCCCACGCGGTGTGGTCGCACATGTAATCCCGGTGATCGAGCTTGCTGTTGAGCAATTCCATGCAGAGCGTGACCTTCTTCTCTTCCGCAAAACCCGCGACCTGCTTCAGCGCCTCGATGCAGTTTTTCGCGCCCTCGTCGTCGGCCATGCCCTTGCGGTTGCCGGACATCACGATCACATTGGGGAACCCGGCCTCGCTGGTGACCTCGACGGTCTTCTTGATCATCGCGATGTGCTTTTCGTGGTTTTCCTTGCGATTAAGGCCGGGGTCGATGGGGATGCACTTGACGATGCCGCACGCCAGACCGTACTTTTTGAGGGTGGGGAACGAATCGGGATTCAGGAGGTCGATCGCCTTGATGCCGATTTTGACGGATTCCTGGCAGAGCTGATCGAGGGACAATCGGCCGTAACACCATGCGGAGACGGATTGGTTGATGCGTCCCTTGGTGATCGCGGGCTGGGCCGCGGAATCGGCCGCCACCGCCGTTCGGTCACCGCCGAGCACCGCCGCCGCCGCCGCGCTTCCTGCCGCTGCCATAATAGTCCTCCGCGAAAGCTTGTTTGAATCGTTTCGCCTATTGATTGCCATGCATTCACTCCTTGGGTTAATGTCGTGTCATGATACCCGCGGCCGGGCTGTAGTCGATACGGCACGAGGGGCTTTCCAAGACGCTTTTCGCATGGTACAACGACCTTAACAAGTGCCAAACGACCGAGGTCTGCAAGGACGTTCCATGGATCTTTCCTGGCTGAATTCGCTGAACGAGCAGCAGCGTGCCGCCGCCACGTTCGGCGATGGACCGCTGTTGATCATCGCCGGCGCCGGCACCGGCAAGACCAACACGCTGGCGCACCGCGTGGCGCACCTGATCGCCACGGGCATTAAGCCGTCGCGGATTCTGCTGCTCACGTTCACGCGTCGCGCAGCCGCGGAAATGCTGCGGCGGGTGGACCATCTGCTCGCGGCCGCCCGCGCGGCGATCCACGATGGCAAACAAAGCGGCATCTCCTGCCGCGTGTGGGGCGGGACGTTTCATGCCATCGCCAATCGCCTGCTGCACATCCACGCAAAGTCGCTGGCCCTTGGCGACAATTTCACGGTCGTCGACCGCTCCGACGCCGAGGATCTGCTCAACACCGTCCGCAGCGAACTGGGCTTCGACAAAGCTAAGGCACGGTTTCCGCGCAAGGGCACCTGCATGTCGATCTACAGCCGATGCGTCAACGCGCAGGAGCCAATCGAGAACTCGCTCAAGGCGCATTTCCCATGGTGCTCGGATTATCCCGACGAGCTGAAGCGGCTTTTCAAAAGGTATGTCGATCGCAAGCAGGAACAGAACATCCTCGACTACGACGATCTGCTGCTCTATTGGTATCACCTGATGCAGGATGACAACCTCGCAGCCGACCTGCGCGAGCGTTTCGACGCGGTCCTCGTCGATGAGTATCAGGACACCAATTCGCTGCAGGCGCAGATCCTTCAGCGATTGCGGCCGGACGGGCGCGGCCTGACCGTCGTTGGCGATGATGCACAGAGCATCTACTCATTTCGGGCCGCGACCGTGCACAACATCCTCGGTTTTCCCAAGACTTACCCGGCGGCGACGGTCCTGAAGCTTGAAGAGAACTATCGCTCCGTCCAGCCGATCCTCGATGCGGCCAATGTCGTGATCGGGCTGTGTCCGAACCGTTACAACAAGGACCTGTTTTCGCACCGCCTCAGCCAACAGAAGCCGCGGCTGGTGAATCTGCTCGACGAGGACCAGCAGAACGACTACCTGATCAAACGCATACTCGAACACCTTGAGGCGGGGATCGCACTGCGAAAACAGGCGGTTTTGTTCCGGGCGGCGCATCACAGCGACTCGCTCGAAGTGGAATTGGCGCGGCGGAACATACCATTTGTAAAGTACGGCGGATTGAAGTTCCTGGAAGCGTCGCATGTGAAAGACGCGTTGGCTATCTTGCGCGTCGCCGACAATCCGCGGGACACCACCAGCGCGTTTCGCATCCTTCAGTTCATTGACGGGATTGGCCCGGCGCATGCTCGGCGGGCGATCGAGCACCTCGCGACGCACCGGTACGACTTGCGCAGTTGGGCCGGCTATACCGCGCCTGCCGCGGCAGCCGGGCAGTGGCCGGATTTCACGTCGCTTCTTTCGCTGCTGGGCGGTGATCGATCATCGCTTTCTCTGCCCGATCAGATCGCCGCCGTCCGCAAGTTCTACACTCCCATCCTCGAAAGACGCTACGACCAGGCGCAGATCCGCAAGCGCGATCTCGAACAGCTCGAGCAAATCAGCTCCAACTTCGCCTCGCGCTCGGCGATGCTGACCGAGCTGGCGCTCGATCCGCCCAACAGCACGCAGAACCTCGCTGGCCCGCCTTTGCGAGAGGAGGACTACCTCATCCTCAGCACGATCCACTCCGCCAAGGGCTGCGAGTGGGACGCGGTCTATGTCATCCACGCCGCCGACGGCAACATCCCCTCGGACATGGCGGCCGGCGATGACGAGCAGATCGAAGAGGAGCGGCGGCTGTTCTACGTCGCCCTCACCCGCGCCCGCGACTTTCTGGAGATCTGTTTCCCACTCAAGTATTACCACAAGAAATGGTCCAGCAGCGACCGGCACTCGATGGCCCAATTGACGCGGTTTCTGCCGGAATCGATCCTCGATCGCTTTGAACGGGTCAGCCTGAACGCCCGGTCCGCGCCCGATCAACCCGCCTTGCAGCAGCCCGCCAGCGACATCCGCAAGAAAATCGGGGCGATGTGGTCATAAGCCTGTCTCGCGCGCATTACGCCGGGCTGTTGGACGAGTTCGCCGGCTGCCAGGGCGCTTGCGATGGCTCGACTGATATTCCGCCGTCACCGTCCCCGCCGTTCCCCCGCGCACCGCAAACGCCCCTACGACCGTCATCCGCCTCGGCTTCAACACCGCCACCAGGTCGTCCAGGATCGTGTTGACCACGCTCTCGTAAAATATCCCCTTATTGCGATACGAAAAGTAGTAAAGCTTCAGGCTCTTCATCTCCACGCACAGCCGATCCGGCACATACCGAACCGTAATCGTCGCGAAGTCCGGCTGCCCGGTCACCGGGCAGACGCTGGTGAACTCGGGGAAAACAAATTCGATCTGAAAATCCCGCTGCGCCTTGGGATTGGCAAACGCCTCCAGAATCGAGAGCGGATCGTCGATCTGTTCCTGGCTCAGAATAGACTTGCGGCCTAGCTGCTTAAACGCGCGATTCACGATGCTCCGCCCGTTCATTCCATGCCCATGCCGGGCATCATCCCTGGCCCGCTCGGCAGCTTGGGCGCCTCAAGCTTGTTCGCGAAATCCTTCGTCAGATCCGCCGCAAACGCCGAGTTCAGCTCGAACACCAGGTTCTTGTACTGCCCGATCATCGGCTTGCCGTCGCCCGGATCAACCAGTTGGATTTTATGCACTACCGGCTCAACGCTGCCGGCCGGGTGCAACGTAATCTCAATCGTGTAAGTCGCCGCCGGCTGCGTCGCCGGGAATGGCCCGGCCACATACTTGTCCGCCCGCAACGGCGAAAATTTCCTCAGAAGCGCATCCACCTCCGCCTCGCTGGCATCGGCATCCGACGCGCTCTTCAGCGCCCACTTCGTCGGCGGTAGCGCCGGCTGGCTCGCCGGCTGCGTCGCCGCCATCGTCGTCGCGTTGGTGGTCGGTTTCGTCGCCGCCACCGACTGCTTCTTCCGCTCGATCACCATTTCGTTCCGGCTGGCCGGTTGAGTCGTCGGCTGCGTCGTCGCCGGCTTGTCCGTGACAACCAGAACCCGGCTGACCTGGCCTGGATCGATCTTCATCACGTTCCGATCACGCAGATCCAGCGGCTTCTTGTTGAATTTGTCCATCGAAGCCGCCGCCACCTTCGCCAACGCCCCCGGCTCCGAAACCGCCACGTATACATTCTCCTTCAACACCGTGTCATACCCGCCAAACCGGATCGTCACCCCGCCCGGCTGCGTCGAGGGCGGCGCCGAGGGCTGCGTCGCCGGCGCTGCCGCACTGAGCCACACCGTCATCCGTGCGTTCTTATTGGGCAGGAGCTGCGACGACACATCCGCCTCATTCACATACTCCGCCGCCGACAGCCCCGAGATCGCCGCCGTCATATCCGATATTTCCGACGCCTCCGCCGGCATTTTCTCCGGCGAGACAACCTGCCAATCCTCGCCGGTCTTGTTCAACACAATTCTCCCATCCGGCCGCGTGATTTCGATCTGCTTGATGTCGTTCGACGGCATCGCGACAAGTTTCATCTGCCGATACGACGTGAACGGCTTCTCAAGCTGGTCATACACCTCCGCCGCCGCCACCACCACGTCCGCCTTGCTTCGGCCTTCCAACTGCACATACAGATTGTCGCCCACCGCCGAGCGGCTTCCGATCTTGAGCTTCACCGTCTTCGTCCCCGCCTCCATCTCGACCTGATATCGCGGCGGATTCAGGTTGATCGTCGAAGCATTCTCGCCCGTCAGCGCGATCTGCCCGCGCGAGCGCAGCTCCGCCAGCCCGCGCACCAGCGAATCGACCGCCCACAGGTCCGCCAGCGCCGCGACCGGCTCCACCAGCCGCCATTCGACGCCCCTTTTTTCAAGCACCAGTCGCTTGCCGTCGGCGGGCGTGACGATCACCTTCGTGATGTCTTTCGATTCAACATCGATCAGCTTCGCCTCGCCAGGCGTGCTGGTGTCCTTGGGCGCTTTCTCGCCGCGGTTCACAAACAGCAGCGCCACGCCAACCACGATCAGCACACACAGCAGGATGAGGGTCGTTCTATAGTTCATGGCCTGTTTTCTGCCTTCTGACTTCTGCCTTCCGTCTTCTCCGCGTCGTCTGCGGTGAATCGGCTGCCTAATCGCGCCTCGCCACATACACCAGCATCCCCGCGACGATCACCAACCCCGGCAACACGATCAACAGCACGCCGATCCGCCAGGTGTTCAGCACCGCCGGACTCATCTCCGCAATCCGGCTGACTTCCATCGCCGACGGGCTGATCGCCAGCATCGGGTCCATCTTCGCCAGCCAAAAAACGCTGTTCATGAACAGCTCGCCGTTGGCTGGGAAGCGCGAGACGATGATCCCCTGCTTAGCCAATGTCGGATCGGAGAAGCTCAGCATGTCGTTCAGGATGAACTGCACCGAGCCGAACACAACGATCCGGCCGGCTTTGTCCTTTTCAACAGCCACCCCCGCAAACAACGGCGGCGGCAGGTCGCCGTCGAGGCTGGCGCCCTTCGGCGCGTTGTATTCAACCACCCCACCGCCACGCAGAGCCGCCTCGATATTCGTCTCGCCCCAGCTCTTGAGGGTCTGCGGCACCGGCACCAGCCGCGACATCTTATAGCCCGGCTTCTCCCATGCTTCGACAACGCACATCGGCACCAACACACCTTCCAGCGACTTCAGCGGCTTGGCCAGCGGATGGTCGCCATAGTCCCTGAGCAGAAAGATCATCGGATTGCGCTGAACCTCTTCAATAAAGTCATTGGCTCGGCCTCCGGGCGCGCTCTTGACCGGCTCATGCACGGCGATCGCATCGGTGCGAATCTTCACGCCCCACTCGTCCAGCGCGGCAGCCAGAGGCTCGGCCTGCGGCAACGCCAAAATCACCGCGGACCCACCCTCCTTCAAATGCGCCGCAAGCTTTGGCGCAATGGACGGCGGCGGGCCCATGGGGGATCGCTGAGGGGGAGCGGGCAGGTCGAGCACCACCCAGATCGCGTCCTTGATCTGCTCATCGCTCGGCTCCGGCGCGGCGGGCATCCCCTGCATCTGCGACTGCATCGCCCACATCCCCGAAATGTCCTTCTCCAAGACCTCAAAATTGTAGTCCGCCAATCGCATCGCAATTTGCGACAATGGCCCACCGGGGCGGAATCCGGGGATCCCCGGCTGCGCCAGCGGCCCGCCACCCGGACGAAGGAATACCACCTTCGGCTTGCTCGGCGCGGTCAGCGACAGGATGGCGCTGGTGATCTGCTGCTCGCCCGCGAACCGCGGCCGCGGCTTGCCGTCCGGCGTGTAGCCGCGCGCATCGTCCGGGACCTGCCAGACTTTCTCGAACGAGATGACGCGCATTTCCTTCTGGCCCATCACCAGGATCGCATCGCGCTCCCGCAGGCTCTGCCGCAATGTGTCCAGCTTCAGCTCGCCCAGGTCCTTGATGCGCTTCGCCAGGTCGTCCGCCAGCTTCTTGATCTGCTCATACCGCGGCACGCTCTCCGCCATGTAGGTGCGGATCTTCTGCGGAACTTTCGCGTCATCCTTCGACTTGACGAAATCGTCGACGATCCTCGCCGCCAATTGTGACAGCGTGTTCATCCCCTGCTCGATGCTGTTGACCGCGCCCTTGTAGTCCGGGGGCTTCTGCTTGAGCCGTTTTTCGATGCTTTCCTTGGTATTCTCCAGGAACTTGGGGAAACCCTGCACCGTCGCGATCGTCAGGAACAGCGTTTGGCCAAGGTCCTCGTTGGCGTCAATTTGCTCCGGCAGAGCCGCCTGCACCTTTTTGGCCTCCTCGCCGGCCATCTTGGCGATCTGCTCGTACGTCTTGGGGTATTCCTCGCAAACCGCCTTGTATTTCTGCACCTCCCCGCCGTACTTCTCGGTCACTTCCCTGATGAGCTGATCGACCTTCGTCGGCTGCTCGAGCGGGTCCACCACCTCCACATCGATCTTGCTGCCCTTTCGCTTGTACTCATCCAGCAGATCGGCCACCGGCTGCGCAAAATCCGGCAACTGGCCCATCTCCTCCGAACTGTACGAAACGTTCGGCTTCGTCCGCGTGTACAGGCTGATGATCTTAATGTCGCTCTTGTTGTTCTTGATGATGTTGACCGTCTGCGGCTTCAGGCTGTACAGCCCGGCGCTGGTCGTATCCACCCGCCGGTTGAAATCCTGCGCCAGCCACGTCGCCGCCGCCGCCAGCAGCACCACCACCACCGACGCGATCGCCACATTCGCGCCGTATTTCACCCAACGCTCTTTCTGCGTCTCCGGGATGACTGTCTTGTTCTCGCTCATCGCCACGCCTCGCTATCAATTCCCACCAGTCGAAAATCAAAAATCAAAAATCGTCATCACTTCCATCGCCGCGATTCCAGCACCTTCACGCTCAGGAACAGGAAAACCGCCGTCGCCGCGATGAAAAACACCAGATGCCCCGTATCGAGCACCCCGCGGCTGAAATCCGCGTATCGCCGGAACACCAATTGGTCCGCCACACCCCGCCAGAACCGCGGCAGCGTCGCTTTTTCGCTCGCCCACTTGGGCACGATTGTCACCACGAACAAAATCGCCGCCGCCGCCACCGCCGCCACCACCTGGCTCTTCGTCAGGGACGAGCAGAACAGCCCAATCGCGATGAACAGCGCCCCCACCAGGATAATCCCCACATACCCCGAGAAAATCGGCCCATAATCAAACCCCGGCCGGCTGTACATGCCCAACAGAGCCACATACACCAGCGTCGGCAACAGCAACACCATGAAAAACGCGAATGACCCGAGGAACTTCCCCAGGATCACGTCCGTCTCGCTCAGCGGCGCTGTCATGAGCGTTTCCACCGTGCCGGTCGCCCACTCCTGCGCCATCAGGCCCATGCAGAGCACCGGGATCACGAACACCAATAGCCAAACCATCCACTCGAACAGCGACCGCATCGCCGCGATCTGACCCGGCTGAAAATCGCTCCAGAACAAAAACCCGGTCGCCAGCAGAAACAGCGTCATCGCGACGTACGCAATGGGGGAGTAGAAGTAGCTGCTCAGCTCCCGCCTCGCAATGATTGGTGCCTTAGTCATGCCGCACCCCCTTCCACCGTCGCCATCGCCTGATTCGCCGTCACCTGCACAAAGAACTCCTCGAGCGTCGCATGCTCCAGCCGAACCTCACGCAGCGGCCAGCCATGCTGAATCACCGTCCTGGCCGCCTCCTCGCGCACGTCGTAGCCATCCTTCGCCCGAAGCGCCGCCACCACATAATGCTTGTCCCCCGATCCATCCGGCATCACTTCCACCTCCCGCACGCCGCTCACCCGCTGCAGCGCCATCTGCAATTCCTCCGCGGGCGCCTTGCACTCCACCAACACCCGCGCCTGCATCCGCCGACTCGCCCGCAGTTCGTCCGGCGTCCCCTGCGCCACAATCCGCCCGCCCGCAATCACAATCGCCCGATCGCACACCGCCTCCACCTCCGGCAAAATGTGCGTCGATAAAATCACCGTGTGCTTCCCCCCCAGCTCCTTGATCAATTTCCGCGTCTCCCGGATCTGCGTCGGGTCCAGCCCGATCGTCGGCTCGTCCAAAATCAGCACCGGCGGGTTGTGCAGCAGTGAATCGGCCAGCCCCACCCTCTGCCGGTAGCCTTTGGACAGATGCCCGATCATCCTCCGCCGCACGTTCGTCAGCCAGCAGCGGTCGAGCACATACCCGATCCGTTGCTTCCGCTGCTCGCGATCCAGCCCGCGCAACTGCCCTCGGAAATCAAGGTACTCCTCCACCTTCATCTCGGTGTACAGCGGGCAGCTTTCCGGCAGATACCCCACCTTCTGCCGAACCGCCTGCGACTGGTGGAAGATGTCGAATCCCCCCACCGTCGCCGTCCCGCTGGTCGGCGGCAGGTAGCAGGTCAGCATCCGCAGCGTCGTGGATTTCCCCGCCCCGTTGGGCCCAAGGAATCCGACGATCTGCCCCTCGGCCACATCGAAGCTGATCCGATCGACGGCCAGCGTCTGCCCGAAAACTTTGGTCAACTGTGAAACGGATATCACGCCGTTTCCTCCATGCATGATTGTTCAGCCGGCACCAACAGAGCCGCCTGTTCGCAGAACGGGCAATCGTACATCCATCTGGGGATCGCGCTACCCGCCCTCGCCGGCGCAATCACAACGCCGCTCTTTCCAGTGCCGGCATGGAATCACGTGCGGTTGCCTCGCCGCAGTGTGAAGAACGCTAATAAAAGGAATTCCCTGCCCTTGTCAAGGGCGCCCGTTCTCTCGGACGCAATCCCTATTGCAGAGCCAACCCCCGTTTTGCCCCCTACTGCCCCGCCGCAACGGGTGGCGCCTCAATCCGCGTCAGCCGCACGATACGCTCCACCTTGAACGTTCGCCGATCGTTACGCAACTGACAATGCGCCACCAAAAGCAACTCCTCACCATTACGCCGCAGATACAAAGGTTGCACGACCCGTTGCGTCCGCGCCCCACGACCATCCAGGTACTCCATCATCACCGGCCGCCCGCTGTCCAGCGCCTCCTGCACCTCCAGCGGCAACCCCCCCCCCCCCGCCTCGACCGGCCGATCGATATCGAGAACCCCACCCTGCTGCTCAATCAGTTCACTCAACGGCAAACCCCACCCCCCCACCGGCTCGAGCAATTTCCAAAACACCGCCGCCGTCGTCTGCGCATCCGCCAGCGCCCTGTGCGCCACCACCGGCTCGAGCCCCAGCCGCCGCGACAGCACCGGCAGCGAATTACCCCCCCGCCCAAACCGCCGCCGGGCAATGCGAACCGTGTCCAGCACCAGCGACTCCGCCAGGCTTTGCCGCAAGTCCATCCCCATTCGCCCGAACTCGCTGCCCAGAAACGACAAGTCGAATGTAATATTGTGCCCCAGAATCGCCGCCCCCTCCAGCATCGACATCATCGCCGGCAACTGATCCGCAAACCGCGGCTGCCCCACCACCATCGCCTGGCTGATCCCCGTCAGTACCGTCACTGCCGCACTGATCCGCCGCCCCGGATCAATCAACTGCTGGTATTCCCGCACCACCACTCCCCCCTCCAGTCGCACAATCCCCACCTCAATCACCCGCTCCCCATACGCCGCCGACACGCCCGTCGTCTCGGTGTCGATCACCGCGATCGGAATCTGCATCAGAGGTTGTTGCAGCGAAAATCGCATCCCGCTGCAACCATTCTACCGCAAACCGCAAACCGCTGCCTCCGCCCCCCATCCCAAAAACCAGCAATCACAACCCCCTACATCTTCGTCCCAACCAGGCTCGTCTCAAACACCAGGTTCCCCTCCACAATCCCCTGGATATCACAGGAAAACCGGAAATGCCGTTCCCAGGTCTTCTGCGCCAGAATATAAAGCCGACAGCCCGGTGCTACCGGCTGCCGGAACTTGCATTCGTCCACTGCCCCGAACCCCACAAACCCGTTCCATCCCATGCCCTTACGCATGTAGAACGACGCCGCCTGCGCCGCCGCCTCAATCATCAGCACGCCCGGCAGCAGTGGCCGACCCGGTATATGGCCCGGAACCCAGAACTCGTCCAACCGCACGTCTTTGTATGCAATCAGGCGCTCCTTCGACGTATCCATATAAACGACGCCGTCCAACTGTTCCATATCGCCACGCTGCGGGTTGCATTCGCGGATCACCTCTTGGCCATATATCACTTTGGTCAGATCGATCCCGGAAATATCGAACAAGAATCTCGGCGGCATAGGTACCTGAATCAAATGCCGAGGGCGAACACACGGTTCGCCCCGGACCCGTTTTCGGCTTTAGACAAGCGGACAAGCAGCCCAATGGCCAATTGGCAGCCTCTTATGGCTGCGCAATACCCGGCTCGCCTTCCCGGCTCTCCAAGATCTTCTTTCGCACTTCCTGGGCCATCGACTTGATGTCCTGCATCTTCTTGCGCACCCGCGTCCCGGCCGCCTTATTTCCTCCCTCCGCTTTCATCACATCGTCTTCAGCTTCTTGAATCATACGCTTCAATGTCTCAAATTCCTGCATGAAACCTCCCAAAAACGCTGGAATGGGGAGAAACTCTACTGATAACCCCCCCCACGGTCAAGCAGCCAAACTCCACCCATCCCTCCCCAGTTCACCTATTTTCACCCCCACCCGCCAGACTCCGCCATTACCAACCTTTCTCTTACCCCTGGCACCTGACCCCTCACCCCTGTCTCTTTTTGACATCCCCCTCCATTGCACTATCATCCTCGAATTCATTATGGAAACCCCCACCACCAGCACTTACGAGCAGGAACGTCGCACCAAAGTCCAGAAACTCCGCGAGCTTGGCCTCGAACCCTTCGGCGGACAAACCCCCGGAATCCAACCCCTCGCCCTCATCAAGTCCGTCTACAAACCCGAAATGGGCCACGACGGCGGCCCGCCCGTCAAAGCCGCCGGACGCGTCATCCTCAAACGCGACATGGGCAAGCTCTCCTTCCTCACCCTCCGCGATGAAACCGGCGACCTCCAGGTCGCCCTCGACAAGAAACGCCTCAGCGACCTCCAATGGCAGGTCCGCTGCCTCATCGACCTCGGCGACATCATCGCCGTCGAAGGCCCCCTCGGCGTCACCAACAAAGGCGAAATCACCATCTGGGCCACCTCCCTCGCCATGGCCTCCAAAGCCCTACTCCCACCCCCCGCCAAGTGGGAAGGCCTCTCCGATGTCGAACTCCGCTACCGCCAACGCTACGTCGACCTCTTCGCCAACCCCCAGGTCATGGCTACCCTCAAGCTCCGCATCCGCATCGTCGAGGAGGTCCGCCAGTTCATGCGCGACCGCGGCTTCATCGAAGTCGAAACCCCGATGATGCAGCCAATCGCCGGCGGCGCTGCCGCCCGACCCTTCGTCACCCACCACAACGCCCTGAACATCCCCCTCTACCTCCGCATCGCTCCCGAGCTTTATCTCAAGCGACTCCTCGTCGGCGGCTTCGCCAAAGTCTTCGAGCTCAACCGCAATTTCCGCAACGAAGGCATCTCCCCCCGCCACAACCCCGAATTCACCATGCTCGAAGCCTACGAGGCCTTCGGGAGCTGGCAAACCATGGCGGAATTGGTCGAATCGATGATCTGCCATGTCGCCGAAAAGCTCTTCGGCACGCTCAAAATCGAACACAAAAACGCCGACGGAACCGTCCGCCGAACCATCAACCTCGAAGGCGACACCACCAAACCGGCGGGCCAGCGCTGGCGTAGGGTCCGCATGGCGGACCTCGTGGAAGAACACACCGGCTGGCACTTCGACAAGAATAAACTCCAGGACGCCCCCCCCGCCGTCATGTCCCGCATCCTCGACCTCTACGCCGAAAAGCTCCAACTCACCGGCCCGCGAGATCAATCCGCCCATTACCGCACCTTCATCCATCACCTCGACCGCATGTCCCCCGCCGAACAGCTTCAAGAGGTCTACGAAAAACTCATCGAACCCACCCTCATCGACCCCACCTTCGTCACCCACGTCCCCTCCGTCATCATCCCCCTCGCCCGCGAAGCCAGGGACGACCCCTTCTTCGCCGACGTCTACGAACTCGCCATCAACGGCCAGGAAATCTCCCCAGGCTACTCCGAGCTGAACGACCCCGACATCCAGGCCCAGCATTTCCAGCACCAGGTCGGCGACGAACAGCAGAAGATGGACGACGACTTCATCAACGCCCTCAAGCACGGCATGCCCCCCGCCGGCGGCATGGGAATGGGCATCGACCGCCTGGTCATGACCCTCACCGGCGCCGAATCCATCCGCGACGTGATCCTTTTCCCGTTGATGAAGCCTATAGAGTAGTAGATCGTAGGGGCGGCTTCAGCCGCCGTCGGGCGCCCCCTCGGTTGATGAAGCTTATAGAGAATGAATGATCTTCGACTGGAAGCAATGGAATATCGACCACTTGGCCAAGCACGGCGTTGCAGCCGCTGAAGCTCAATACGTCATGCAGCACTCTCGCCCCCCCTATCCGCGGGAGATCGGCCAAGGCAAGTACCTCGTCCATGGCCAGACACAGGAAGGTCGGTACCTTCAGGTCATCTTTGTCTACCAGCGCGAAGATATGATCGCGTATGAGGATTTGAAGCTTGAGAATGTCTTGGCTCTATCCGATGATGAAGGTCCCTTTGTCCTCGTGATCCACGCGCGCGAATTGACCGCTGACGAGAAATCGAGGCTGCGCAAGCGATGAGATCAAACCACTGAGGTGCCTCTTATGCCCCACACCAAGCGACAGAAAGCGTGGAGTGACATGACGCCCGACGAGTTGGATGCCGCCACCAAACAATATGATCGATTCATCCCCATCGAGGAGACTCGACCCCTCTCTCACAAGGCAAAGGCACTTTGGCAGAAAGCCCAGCGAGCCAAGCGCCCCAAGAACGCTGACCTCATCGTCGTCGCCGTCGATAAGAAGCTACTGGCCAAAACCGATTCCCTGGCCAGGCAAAGGAAGATGACGCGCGCCGAGCTGATCGATCGCAGCCTCCGCAGCAGCATCGCATTCACCGAACGCTAGGGCGTCACTCCCCAGCCGATGCAACCACTTTATGATCCTTCTCCCCCTGATGAAGCCTATAGAGTAAGTGTTACTTGTTATTGGTTATTGATTAGTCGCAGCAACCCTCATCAACCAGCGCCCCGCGAATAACAAATAACAAATAACAAATAACAAGTAACAAGTAACCAATGTACAAACTCCTCCTCATCCTCAAGTATTTACGCAAACGACGCATCGCCTGGGTCTCCCTCATCGCCGTCATGCTCTGCACCACCATGGTCATCGTCGTCATCAGCGTCATGGGCGGCTGGCTCCGAATGTTCCGCGAGTCCTTCCACAGCATCTCCGGCGACATCATCGTCCAAGGCCGATCCATGCTTGGATTCCCCCACTACCACGAGATGATTAAACGCATCGAAGCACTCCCCGACGTCAAAGCCGCCGCTCCCGTCATCCGATCCTTCGGCCTCGTCAATATCAACAACCAGATCCGCTCCGGGGTCTCCGTCATCGGCTACCCCCCCAACATCTCCCAGGTCAATGGCTTCACCACCTCCCTCTTTCGCATGACCGGCGCCAAGGAACTCGCCTTCTCCCTCATCCCCGGCCACGATTACCGCACCCCCCCCGGCTTCTCCTCCCGCGGCAAAGACCCCAAAACCTGGGACGGCATGATCGTTGGCGACGGCGTCATCGGACTCCGCAAGAACAAAGAAGGCAATGTCGATCGCGACACCGACGTCATCTTCAACGCCTACGTCGTCCTCACCGTCATGCCCCTCTCCCCAGAAAAAGCCACCCCCGACCTCACCGACAAGACCATGCGATTCTTCTGGATCGTTGACGACAGCCGAACCAAGGTCCACCTCTACGACTCCAACACCGTCTACGTCGCCTTCGATGCCCTCCAGCAGGACCTCCAGATGGACGCCCGCGACAACGAGCCTGCCCGCGCCAGCGATATCCAGATCGCCATCAAACCCGGCGCCAACCTCGCCGCCGCCAGAGACAGAATCGCCAGGATCGTTGACGACGTCACCACCTCCCATGGCTACGATTTCCGCTTCCCCTATTCCGTCAAAACCTGGGAAGAAACCCACGCCACCTTCCTTGGCGCCGTCGAAAAGGAAAAAGTCCTCGTCACTTTCCTCTTCAGCATCATCTCCATCGTCGCCATCTTCCTCATCTTCTGCATCTTCTACATGATCGTCGTCGAGAAGACCCGCGACATCGGCATCATCAAATCCGTCGGCGCAACCGCTTCCGGCGTCGCCAGTATCTTCCTCGGCTACGGCGCCGCCATCGGCATCGTCGGCGGCGGACTCGGCCTCCTCGCCGGCTGGCTCATCATCCACAACATCAACGGCCTGCACACCTGGCTCGGCAAGATCATGGGCATTCAGATCTGGAACCCCGAGGTCTATCTCTTCGACACCATCCCCAACACCATGAACCCCAGGGAAGTCGCCATCATCGTCGCCATCGCCATCGTCTCCTCCATCCTCGGCGCCCTGGTCCCCGCCTACCGCGCCGCCCGCATGCACCCCATCGAGGCCCTCCGCTGGGAGTAACCGGATTGGAAATTGACAATTCAAGGAACAGAAGACCCAACCCATGCCACTAACCTCACCCTCAACCACGACCCCCGCCACCCAAACCATCCTCCGCGCCTCGGCCATCAGGAAATCCTTCCGCATGGGTGACAGCCGCATCGAAATCCTCAAGCACATCGACCTCGCCGTCCGCGCCGGCGAGTTCCTCGCCATCGAAGGCCGCTCCGGCTCCGGAAAGTCCACCCTCATGCACCTCTTGGGTGCACTCGACGTCGCCGAAACCGGCGCCATCGAATACCAAGGCCAGGACTTCTCCTCCATGTCCGCCGCCCAGCGATCCCGACTCCGCAACCGCCATTTCGGCTTCGTCTTCCAGTTCTACCACCTGCTCCCCGAACTCAATGTCCTCGAAAACACCCTCCTGCCCCCCATGATCGAGCTCTCCTGGATCGCCTTCCACGCCCAACGCGCCGCCCTCCGCCAACGCGCCGCCGACGTCCTCGATCAGCTCGGCCTCTCCCACCGCCTCAAGCACCGCCCCAACCAGCTCTCCGGCGGCGAACGTCAACGCGTCGCCATCGCCCGAGCACTCATGAACAACCCCAAAGTCCTCTTCGCCGACGAGCCTACCGGCAACCTCGACGCCGAAACCGGCCGACAAATCATGGACGTCCTCGAGAAACTCCACCAGGACCACGCCCAAACCATCCTCATGGTCACCCACGACCGCACCCTCGCCGCCAAAGCCGACCGCATCCTCCTCCTGAAAGACGGCCGCCTCACCACCGAGCCCAAGTAGCCCCCACCAACAAATAACGAATAACAAATAACAAATAACAAATAACGACCCACCGTCACTGTCTCACCAGGATGATCTCATCCACATGCGCATTCGCCCGGGTCGGCCGCACCGACAACACCGCCTTCCCCCTCGCACTGTCCTCCGCCGTTACCGCCAACCCCAGCCACACCCCCGCCCCCGCATAACTATCCAACGTCCCCAGTTCCTTCCCCGCAAACCTCACCTCCGCCACCCGCCCCTGGTTGTTCCAATCATGCAAATGCACATACACCTTCCCCGCAAAACCCTTCGGGCAGGTGATCGTCACCTCCAGGTTATCCCCCGAATGCCACGTTGACCCCACATTGTCCTTCCACGTCCCCGCCCTCACCGCATAATCAAACCCCTCGCCCTTCGCCATCACCTCATCCGCCTCTTTCCGCCACGGCTCCGCCTTATTCAGCTCCGTCACCTTCCCCGCCGCCTTCACCCGCAGCACCGCCCCCTCCACCCCCCTCGGCTCCTCCATCAGCTTCGATATCGCCGACCCCGCAAACAACTTATCCAACCACCCCACCTCCAATTCCTGCTTCGGCTCAAAATCGCTCGGCCCCATATACCCTGTCAAACTCCGCAACAACTGTCTCGCCTCCGGCCGATTCTCCAGTTCGCTCTGCAAATCAATCGAACACACCAGAAGTTTCCCCCCGCCCACCTTCGCCTCAAACACATTCCCCAGCCGATGGTTCCTGCTGAAATTATCCACCATCTGCACGATCGGCCTCAGCCCCGCCGGTGCATCATCCAACACCATCGTCTTCGACCGCTTCAGCAAATCCCACCACTGCCAATTCGTATGCATCTCCGTCGGAAAACGTTTCAGAGCCGGGTGCTTCGGATCGCACAAAATGCTCATCGTCCCCGCTCCGCCCTTAAACCAGATCGGGCTCCAAAACACCGGCAAGAAACTCCCCGGAATCGCCCCCGCCAGCTCCTTCGGCGACGCCAACAACAACACCTTCTTCCCCGCCCCAAGCGCCGCCTTCGCCGCCGCCCCTTTCCCCGGGCCCCCCCCCGGCTCACCGTCAACTTCGCCGGCGCCACCACCTTGCTCAATGGCGCCGACATCACCCCAAGGAAATACAATTCACCCGGCGTCATCATCTGCCCCGCCAACTCCCCGCCCGCCAACTCTTTCCCCCCCTCATCCTTAACCTTCCACGCCCCCACCCCATTCTCCATCGTCTTCCCACCGTAATATGCAATCTCAGCAGACGCCGAGAAACTCTCTTCCGTCGTCCACACCCGCTTCTTCATCCTCACAATCGGCACATTCGCCGAGCAGAACCGCCGCCACT
>JAPLNB010000383.1 GCA_026693085.1 Planctomycetota bacterium
TGGTGTTGATTTGTGGAAATATCATCGTGATATGATCACGATCGTGTATCTGCGTACCGTCAAAGTCCCCTCCTCCAGCGGCAAGATCAACGAGTACGTCCGCCTCGTCGAGGCCTACCGCCAGGACGGCAAAGTCAAGCAACGCGTGGTGGCCGACCTGGGACGCAAGGATGTGCTGGCCGCGCTGCTGCCCCAGTTGCAGCGCCTGCTCCGGGGCGATGATGCCATTGTTTGACCTTCCCCAATCCCAACTGGCGCGTTTCGGTTCCTCATTGCGGGTAGACTCCCGCGGAAAAGGAATCGATCATGGCCGAACTATCGTCCCAGTCTTCTTCATTCAAAGGCTCTGCTCTTTCTTCCGTCCCGCCGGCCGTCCCGCGGCCCGTCGCGATGCCGGCGATTCCCGATGCCAGGTCGAGCATGTCCGCGTTGAAATAGTGGTTGCAGTGGAGACAGCGGTGCTGGGAGTAGGTCACGTGCAGGTCGCGTGGGCGGCCGCTGAGGGGGTCGCCCAAGTCGTGCAGGGTGCGTTGTGCGGTGCGCAGGCGATAGGCGCTGCGCTGGCACTTGGGACAGGGGCGGCGGGGGTAGTTGCGTGCACGTTGGATGATGCGAGCGGCGGGCAGGTCTTCGATCCGCTGCACCCCTTCGGTGGCATCGGGGAGATAGATTCCGGGTCCAGGCATGGCGGCGGCCTCCGTGCTTAAGCCTCGGACACTATCGTCCGCAATCCGCCCATGCCTCAAATGATCTCTGTAACGGTGCTATAGACTCATTTCCCCGTTTTTATTTCCTCGCCAGATCGAAGAACCCGATCAGGTACAAGAACCGGTTCTGGTTCAAGACCGGCACGTGCATGTCCAGTGCCCTGGTTCGAATATCATCATACGCCGTCATCGCCTTCGTCGCCTTCTCCATCTGGAACTGGGCAATCGGATCGTCCTTGAGCTGATCCGACGTGTACTGCGGAATCGTCGGCTCCTTGCCCATCACCACGAAGTCCGTATCGATCGTGACTTCTTCGACCAGCGCCCCGCCCCACTGCGCGATCAGGCGTTTGACGATTTCGGCTTCCGCGGTCGTGGCCACACTGTTCTGGTCGATGTCAAAATCCCCGTACACCTTGAACTTCAGCTTCGCATTGGGATCGTAGATCAGGTTCGCGATCAGGTCCCCCTCGACGATTTGCTGACCCTGCTGCAGCTTGACAACGCGGCACTCGCTGCTCCTTGCGCCCACGCGCGTCACCTCCAGCGATCCCTTGCCCTGCGGCAGATCGTCCGCCGCCGTGTTTGTTGTCTTTGGGATCCCCAGTTCGCGGTCATAGATCTGGAAGGTCATGCCCGGGGTGATCTGCTGGCCGAGCCCAATGTCGATATACGCCACATCGTTGCGCCCGACCTGGGCGACCTTTCCGTCGGCACGGCGGATGATCGAGTCGGCCACGTTCTGCGGGCGATACCGGTCCATCTTCGCCACCAGCGTTCGGACCTCTGCTTGCAGCTTCTTGACCTCGCCGTCCTTCAGGCCCATCTGCGACTTGGCATCGTCGTCCGCCTTGCGCGCCTTCTCGACCGTGTCGACCAGGTTTTTTTCGAGGTTCTTCAGCAGGTCGTCCTTCGACTGGCGATACGCCGCCGTCTGCGCCGAAGCCGTCGTCGCCTCGGTCTTGGCTGCCTCCAGGTTCTTCTTGTGCTCGGTCATCTCCGCCAGGGAGCTCTCAACCTGCTTCTTCATCTGGTCGGTGTTGCTGGCCAGTTGCCCCTTCAACTGATTCGCGCCCGACTGCTGCTGCAACACTGCATCGGTCAACACGCCGATCGCGCCCGCCAGCGAGGTTCCCGGCACGGGCACGCCCACCGCCTTGAGCCGGTCGTTGGCCGTCTGTATCACCTGGCTCGCCGCCTCCAGCGCCTCCGCTCCGCCCATCGACTGCCCCACCAGCTTCGTCGTCAGCGCGTTCCGCTGCGATATCAGAATGTCAAACACCGTGCGGCTCCGGTA
Source organism: Planctomycetota bacterium (assembly GCA_026693085.1). GTDB lineage: Bacteria > Planctomycetota > Phycisphaerae > Tepidisphaerales > Tepidisphaeraceae > JAPLNB01. The sequence continues at coordinate 2,005 of JAPLNB010000383.1, forward strand.
CTCGGGCTGGTTCCGGACCGCTGCGACGTCCTTGTAATCAGGCCCCGACATCTCCCCCTCGGTAATCGCCTCCTGATACAGCCTCGTCAGCCGCACCAACTTCTGTTCTTTGTCCTTGTCATCAATCCCCTTCACCACCGCAAAGATCGCGGCGATGAAAAACAACACTACAAAAACCACCAACGCCGTGATGAGTCCGCCTCGGGACCCAGGTTGACTGACAGCGGCCATGCAGAATCTCCCAAAAAGGTGCGAGAATCTAAGTTGCAGCGTTCGCCCGCAGAGCCTTACTCTACCTGTGGATGCGTCCGCCGGTCAAGTAATCCGCACCTCTCTCACTCTCCAATCTCTGTTTCCCCGCTTCCTCCTCTTCCTTGTTATACTTAACTAACCACGAATATGCCCAAATCCTTCTACATCATCGACGGCCATGCCCAGATCTTCCGCGCCTACTACGCCCCCTTCCGCGAGCTGACCAGCCCTGCCGGCGAACCCACCAAGGCCACCTTTGTTTTCACCCAGTGGCTGCTGAACCTCATCGCCAACCGTAAACCCGATTACCTTGCCATGGCGATCGACACCGGCACCGCCAACGTCTTCCGCACCAAGCTGTTCCCTGAATACAAAGCCAACCGCACCGCCACACCCGATGACCTGATTCCCCAGGAACAACGCATTGTCCGCATTGTCCGCGACGCCGGCATCCCCGTCTTCGCCCACAGCGGCTTCGAAGCCGACGACCTCATCGCCACCATGGCCCGCCATCTTTGTGACCAGGATTACGAAGTCTTTATCGTTTCCAAGGATAAAGACCTCCGCCAGCTCCTCTCTCCCTGCATCAAGATGTACGACATGCAGACCGGCGATGTCATCGACATTGCGAGAATGGAAGAGATCTGTGGCTACTCCCCAGAAGAAGCCGTCGAAGTCCAAACCCTCACCGGCGATTCCACCGACAACGTCCCCGGCATCCCGGGCGTCGGCGAAAAAACCGCTGCCAAGCTCATCAAGAAGTACGGCTCAGCCGATGCCGTTCTCCATCACCTCGACGAACTCACCCCCAAGCTCCGCGAGAACTTTGAAAAAAACGCCCACATCCTCCCTCGCACCCGCCAACTCGTCACCCTCAGATCCGACGTCGACATCGGCGGATTCACGCCCGAATCCTGCGCCTTCGCCGGCTTGAATGCCGATGCCCTCCGCCCCCACCTTGCCGAACTCGGCTTCACCACGCTCCTCAAACGCCTGGACACCCTCCCGACAAAAACCGGGACGGGGACGGTTTTTTCAGCTCCTGCGACAAAAACCGGGACGGGGACGGTTTTTTCAGCTCCTGATAGCACAATCGCTACGGAGCCGCGCTCTCCGCTGGCCTTCGCCGACTCCCTGTTTCGCCTGCCATCGCCCGACCCAGCTCCCGCCGCCCCCTCCACTTCCACCGACTGCAACTACTGCCTCATCAACACCCCCGACGCCTTTGCCAAGTTCCTCAAGAACATCAAATCGCGGAGGATTTTCGCCTTCGACACCGAAACCGACGCCCTTGGCGCCATGCGTTCCAACCTCATCGGCATGAGCTTCTCCTGGCAACCCGGTGCCGGCTACTACCTCCCCGTCCGTGGCCCTTCCGGCTCCACAATCCTCGACCCCGACAAAGTCCTGCCCGCCCTCAAACCCATCCTCGAAGACCCAGACATCAAAAAGATAGGCCACAATATAAAATACGACCTGCTTGTCATGCGCAACGCCGGGATCAACCTCCGCGGCATCGAACTGGATACCATGATCGCTGCCTTCCTGCTGGACTCCGGCCGAATGCTCTACGGCATCGACCGCCTCGCCTTCGACCTGCTCAACTTCCGCAAGATCGCCACGGACGAGCTCATCGGCAAGGGCAAATCACAGATCGGCATGGACCGGGTCGGCCTCGAGCAGGTCGCGCGCTATGCTGCCGAAGACGCCGACATCACCTTTCGTCTGGCCGAACTCCTCCGCCCCAAATTCGCCGAAATCCCCGCCATTCAGAAACTCAACGACACCCTCGAGGTTCCCCTCATCGACGTTCTGGCCGAAATGGAATTCAACGGCATCGCCATCAACCCCGCCATCCTCAAAGAGCAATCCGAAGTCCTCTCCGAGCGTGCCGCAGAGCTTCGGAAACAAATCCTCGACGCGGCCGGCTGCGACTTCAACCCCGACTCCCCCAGACAGCTTGCCGAGATCCTTTTCACCAAGCTCGGCCTCCGCGTCATCAAGCGCAACAAGACGGGCCCATCCACCGACGTCGAAGTCCTCGAAAAACTCGCCGCCGACCACAAGGTCCCCCGCCTCATCCTCGAATATCGGTCGCTCGTCAAACTCATCAACACCTATCTCGACAACCTCACCGACTTCGTCAACCCCAGGACTCACCGCATCCACGCCAGCTTCAACCAGACCGGCGCCGCCACCGGGCGGCTCTCCTGCTCCGGTCCCAACCTCCAGAACATTCCCATCAGAACCGACGAAGGCGCCCGCATCCGGTCCGCTTTCGTCCCCGCCGACCCGCAGCACAACGTGCTGCTCACCGCCGACTATTCGCAGATCGAACTCCGCATCCTCGCCCACTACACCTCCGAGCCCGCGCTCGTTGTCGCCTTTGAAAACGACGAAGACATTCACGCCGCCGTCGCCGCCGAGGTTTTCGCCGTCCCACTCGGCCAAGTCACCAAGGCCCAACGATCCCAGGCCAAGATCGTCAACTTCGGCATCATCTACGGCGTCAGCGCCGCTGGCCTCGCCCGGCGTATCGATGGCATGTCGGTTTCCGCCGCCACCAACCTCATCGCCGCCTACAACAAGCGCTTTCCCTCGATCCAGAGATTCATGCTCGAGTGCGTCCAAAACGCCCAAACCTTCGGCTACGTCGAAACCATCCTCGGCCGCCGCCGCCAGATCCCCGAACTCAAAAGCCCCGTCCTCTCCCAGCGCAACGCCGGCGAGCGCATGGCCATCAACTCCGTGATCCAAGGCTCCGCCGCCGACCTGATCAAAATCGCCATGCTCAACATCCACCGCCGCCTCAAATCCGAGAACCACCCCAGCAAGATGCTGCTCCAGGTCCACGACGAACTTGTCTTCGAGACCCCGAAAACCGCCGTCGAATCCGAGTCGAACATGATCCGCGAGGAAATGTGCCGCGCGATGACCCTCAAAGTCCCCCTGACGGTAGGCATCGCCTCCGGCCAAAACTGGCAGGAAGGCAAATAGGCTCGCCTGCTTTGCGGTGCCCCGCAGGGCCACACCGCCTTTTTGTTCCCCCCCCGCAACAATCCATCCCATCCATCGTCTCCATCTAGCGAAGGAGCAGGAAAGGGCCGACCGCAGAGGTCGACCCTTCACACCAACTCTTATTTCAATTTGCCTATCTGAACAGGTCCTTCAGCTTCTTTACCGCTGCCCCCAGCTTGGCGATCAATCCCCCGTTGTCCGCCGAGATCAGCCGCTCCTGGGGCGAGTAGAAGATGTTGCTGCACTTGGGCCCAAACTGCGTCAGCACCGACCCCAGCACAAAGTCCACCTGGAAGTTGCCGTCCGGCATCTTCACCCTCAGCGCGTTGCTGTACCGGCCCGGCCCAAACACCTGCGACTGGCTGTCAAAGACCTTCTGCAGCATGGCCTCGGCCACCACGAATACCGGACTCGGCGCCGTGTAGCTCACCAGCGACAAGGGCAGCGACATTCCCTTCTTCACCGTGAAACTCGCCTCCACCAGATCGCCGGTGTGCACCTTGTTGCGCAGGTCCCATACCCGCTTCACACCGTTGATCAGGTAGCTGACATCCTTCAGGCCCCACCGCTCGATCTTCTTGTACCCCGCGAAGTCCAGATTCTCCGCCCCCACGCCCTTAGTCGCATGCACCGTGTAGTAGCACGACGTCACCGGCGCCGTCCGGACGTACTTGCACGGCATCATCGCCTTCACAAAGTATGCTCCCGCCTCAAGGCCCCCGAACGAATACGCCCCGGTCACCGCGTCGCTTTTCGTCTGAGCAACCGGCTCATACTCGCGTTTGTCCAGCATGCCGTTGCCGTTCGCGTCCTTGAACAGCTTGACCTTTAACCCGCCGAGCGTCTTGTCATCCGCATAGGTCAGCCCGTCGCCCGTCACATCCTCGAACGTCCGGCCCGAGATCGTGATGGTCTGGACCGGCGGGATCACCGGCGGCGTCACCGGCGTAATGTCCACGAAGTTGTTGTCGACCCCTTCAAGCCCCACCGCCACTGAGATGTCCGTGATCTGATTCTCCCCCGCCGTCCCCAACTGCGTCCCCACGGTCACGGCGGCTTCGCCATAACCGGTCGGCTGGGTCTCCGTGATGGCATAGGTCCCCGGGCGAAGCTCCCTGAAGGCGTAAGCTCCCTCGGCGTCTGTCGTGGCCGGCAGTTGCACCGCCTGCCCCCGATCATTCGTGCCGCTGAGCGTGAGCACCACGCCCGGCAGCGGTTGCCTGCTCGCAGGATCGGCGTCAGCAGTCGCAATCACATAGACAAACCCCGCCACGCTCGACGGAATGATGTCTGCAAAGTCGTTCCCGTTGAGCACCGTGTTATCATCGACGACGCTCACCGTCTTCTGGTTCGATCCGCCGACCGAATCCAGATACCCTCCCGGCCGCGTCTGCATCAGAACATACTCGCCTTTCGGTACATGGTCGAAGCTGTAGGCGCCGTTGTCATCGGTTGTCGCGCTGGCCGGCAACGTCGTCGTCGGTGGAACGCTCTGCAACGTTACCGTGACGTACATGATGCCCGGCTCGCCATCATTCAGGACGCCATTGTCGTTCGAGTCCATGAACACGGTGCCCGCAATCGCACTGAGCAGACATCGCCCTTCCAGTGGCTCAACCAGGTTGGGAATGACATGACGTGCCGCCACGCCGACAGAAATACCGCCTCGATGCGACCCGATGCCTTTTTTGCGGAGCGTTCTCACAGGACCTCCTTGATTACCTTCTGACGCTCCGGCTTTGGTCACGTCGGCTCGTGACTCAGCTCACTCAGGGTATACAATACGTCGCGATGGACAGCAAACTGCTCCTTCAATTTCACCCTCCACGCCCAAATCCCCAGGCTCGAAATACGGCCATTATCAATGGACTATTCTGTCCTTTGACCTCATAATACGCCGATAATGTCCAGGGTTGTGCACCGTGTAGCCGCCATGTCCATCTAGCGAAGGAGCAGGAAATGTCCGACCAGCAGATTTCTCGCCGTGAATTCGTCCAAAGCACCGCCGTCGCCGCCGCCGCTCTTGCCGCAGGCGCTGGCTTCCATACCATCGCCCGCGCCGAAGATCTCCCCGACATCAAAAGAACCCGCTCCTACAACCCCGACATGGAATACCGCCGACTTGGCAAGACCAACGCCTGGGTTTCCGCCGTCTGCATGGGCGGCCACTGGAAACGCGTCGACACCGCGATCAAAGGCTCGCAAAAAGTCGAGTACTCGCAGCCCACCGGCGACGAGAAGATCCGGTTCGCCCAAAACCGCCACGACATCGTCTCGTGCTGCATCGACCACGGCATCAACCTGATCGACGCCTGCACCGGGGGGGAAGTCATGGCCTACGCCGCTGCACTCAAAGGCCGCCGCGACAAGATGTTCCTGAACTACTCCTGGTACGAGAAAGAAATGCGTTTCGCCGAATGGCGAAGCACCCCGAAACTCCTCCAATCGCTTGATGAAGGCCTCAAAGAAGCAGGACTCGAATACGTAGACCTCTGGCGAATTACCTGCCACGAAAAAGGCAGCAGCCACACCGAAGCTGAAACGGAAGGCTTCATCAAGGCCCTCGAATCCGCCCGAAAAGCCGGCAAGTGCCGCTTCACCGGCATCTCCACCCACGACCGCCCCTGGATCAAGAAGATGGTCGAGAAGTATGGCGAGGCGCTCCAGGTCATCGTCACCCCCTACACCGCCGACTCCAAGGTCCTCCCCACCGACTCCGTCTTCGAAGCCGTCAAGAAGTGTGATGTCGGCGTCCTGGGCATCAAACCGTTCGCCTCCAACTCGCTGTTCAAAGGCAGCAGCCGCCTGGACGACCCCAACGCCGCCGAAGACGACAAACGCGCTCGGCTGGCCATCCGCTATATCCTCTGCAACCCCGCGATCACCGCTCCGATCCCCGGGCTGATCAACCAGCACCAGGTCGAGAACGTGGTCGCCGCCGTCAAGGAAAGCCGCCAGCTCGCCCGCTCCGAAAAAGCCGAATTAGACGCCGCAGGCAAGGAAATGTGGGCCCGTCTTCCCGAAGACTACCAATGGCTCAAGGATTGGCGCCACGTATAACGGTACTGACCTCCTTCTGCCTCTCCCGGCGTACCGGGAGAGGGTGGGCGTGAGGGCCTACTTATTCCTCTTCGTCAGGGGTCATTGGGTCATTGATTAGACATTCGGATTTCGTCATTCGTCATTGATTTGAGTTTCGCGTTTCCGCTCTCTGTTGTAAGGAGCCACACATGTCCACCGAACTCACCCGCCGCCGATTCATTCAATCCACCACCGCCGCCGCCCTGGCCACCACCCTCCCGGCCCTCGCCGCCGACACTGACGCCGTAAAGGCGACCCCCTCGTACAACCCCAACATGGACTACCGCCGCCTCGGCAAGACCAACCTCTACGTGTCGGCCATCTGCATGGGTGGCCATTGGAAACGCGTCAACACCGTCGTCAACAATTTCAAATCCGATGGCTACGAACCCCTCACCGACGAGCTTCACCCCGGCTTTGAGAAGAACCGCTACGACACGCTCTCCCGATGCATCGAACACGGCATCAACCTCGTGGACGCGTGCTCCGCCCGCGAAATTTGCGCCTACGCCCGCGCCCTCAAAGGCCGCCGCGACAAAATGCTCATGACTTTCTCCTGGTTCGAAAACGAATCCCGCTTCCCCGAATGGCGAACCGCGGCCAAGCTCCTCCAAGGCCTCGAAAATGGCATGAAAATCGCCGGCCTCGATCACGTCGATATCTGGCGTATCTCCGCGCTCATGGACGGCTCACATACCCCCGCCGAAACCGAAGCCATCATCACCGCCCTCGACACCGCCCGCAAACAAGGCAAAGTTCGCTTCACCGGCGTCTCGTCCCACTCCCGCGAATGGCTCAAGATGCTCGTCGAGAAATACCCCGACACCATCCAGGTCATCGTCACCCCGTACACCGCCGATTCCAAGGTCCTCCCCACCGACTCGCTCTTCGACGCCGTCAAGCAGCACGATGTCGGAGTCCTCGGCATCAAACCGTTCGCCTCCAACTCGCTCTTCAAGGGCACCAGCGCCCTCGACGACCCTAACCGTGAGGAAGACGACAAACGCGCGCGCCTGGCGCTTCGCTACATCCTCTGCAACCCCGCCATCACCGCCCCGATCCCCGGCCTCATCAACAACCACCAGGTTGACAACGTCGTCGCCGTCCTCAAAGAACGCCGCCAACTCGACCTCTCCGAAAAAGCCGAATTGGACGCCGCCACCAAAGAAATGTGGGCTCGTCTCCCCGAAGACTACCACTGGTTAAACGACTGGCGCCACGTGTAAGTATTCTCAAGGGCGACCCTCTTTTCTCCTCTCGGCCGATACTCCGGGAGAGGATTATGTCCGAGTGTTCATCGTTCGCCGAAAGGAGCCTCTCTTGTTTCGCCGCGTTGCTTCCGTACTGTTCGTGCTCGGTGCCATGACCCTTATCGCCTTCGCCCAACAGCACCCCACCACCCAACCCGTCGAGCCTGCCGACAATTCCTACTGCCTCACCTGCCACATCAACTTCCAGCGTGAAAAACTCGCCGTCCACCACCAAAAAGCCGGCGTCGGCTGCACGAACTGCCACGGCGCGTCGGACAAGCATTCTTCCGACGAAGACGGCATCACCCCTCCCGACGTCATGTTTGCCAAAGACCGCATCACCACCGCCTGCGCTAGCTGCCACAAATCCGACGTCCTCGAAAAAGACAACGCCCACACCCCCTTGCTCACCGGCAAGTCCGCTGAGCCGCTGAAGTACTGCACCGACTGCCACGGCAAGCACCAAATGGCCCACCGCACTCGCCGCTGGGACAAAGTCACCCGCAAACTCGTCTCCGACGACGGCGTCCGAATGCTCAACCAATCCGAACTCACAAAATAGGCTCTCCCAACACCCCAGAGCGCCGATCTGCCCATCGTCCGCCAAGCCCGCGATCTCGTGGGCCACCTGCTCCGCTCCTCCGATTTCGGCGTTTGGTCGGCGTTCCAACCCCAAGCCCGCACCGCCGACGACGTGCCCGCTTCATTCATAAAAAGGTGCGATTAATGCCAGCAAGAGACCGCTGTCTGCGATTTATTTCCTGACCAGTTCCCACTGCTTCTCCAGCCGCCTGCCCGACACCGGGATCGACGTCTTCAGTTCCTGCGCGAACAGCGACACGCGCAGTTCCTCGATCATCCACCGCAACTGTTCGAGGTTCGCGTCGAAAACCCTCTGCTCACGATTTCGCTTATCCCGTCCAAGATATGCCTGCCACAGCGGCATCACTTCCGCCATGTGCTGCGTATCCCGGGTGTGCCCCGCCGTCGCCAGCTTGCCGATGCGCACCTGGACCGCCTTCAGAAACCGCTGGAAATGCAGCAACCACGCATCCGGCGTCGTCGTCAGAAACCCCTTGGGCATCAGGTGCGCCAGTTGATCGCGAACATCGGCGATCGCGGCCGCCCACGCGGGAATCGCCGGCCGGCTCAAGAGCAGCGCAACCGCGTGGTAACTGGCAAGGATACTGGCCGCCAGATCCGCCACCTCCGCGCCCACCTTGAGCAGCCGATGCCGCCTTCCCGCCGCCAGCCGCAGCTCAAACTCCACGTGCGTCCGCAGATTCGCATCCGCCAAGAACGCCCGGTTGATCGTCTTGCCAACAAGATCATCCTTCAGGTCCTTGCCCGACCCGAGCGTCGCATAATGCAGCGACATCTCCGCAAAGTGCGGGATGTGCGTAGCGAGGTACCTGATCTCATCGCCGAGCTGAAGCAAGAACAATCGACGCAGCCCGGCCGCATGATGTGCCCGCGCCGCCTCCGGCGAGTCCATCAGCCGTAGCGACACGGCCGTTCCGCCGTCCACGAGCGCCGGATACGCCGTCAGAGTCATGCCATGCCGCTTGACTGCGATCGACTCCGGCAGATCGCCAAAGTCCCACTCGGTGATCCTGTCTCGCTGATACTGCGGGTGCGGCAACTGCTCGAAGGTCGCCTTCACCTGCACACCGAGCTTACGCCGGATCTCGGTCAAATCCCGCCCGATCGCAAGCGGCTTGCCGCCTTCATCGACGACGCGGTAGTTCATGTGCAGATGGTCCAGCAGCGTCGAAGGATCAAGCGCCTCCGGCGGCACGGTGATCCCCGACCGCTTGCCCAGAAACATCGCCAGCGCATCCAGCAGCGACCCATCTCCCGGCCGCAGCGTCTCGAGCGCCGCCTGGGCAAAATCCGGCGCCGGCACAAAGTGAACCCTCAAGCTCTTGGGAAGCGATTTGATCAACGCGGTCACCTTCTCCAGCAGCAGCCCCGGCACCAGCCATTCGAACCGCTCGGCCGGCACCTGGTTCAGCACCGCCAGAGGGACCGTCACCGTCACACCATCGGCCGGATGTCCCACCTCCAGGTGATACTCGAGCGGCAGGCGCAGGTCGTTAACCAGCAGAAGATCCGGGAACTGATCCTGCGTGATGCCGGTGGCGCTGTGCCGCATGAGGTCCCGCCGGCTCATGAACAAGGCCTTGGGGTTGTGCCGCTCGATCTGCCGCCGCCAGCGTTCGAAAAGAGGCCCGTTGTAGATGCCGGCGGGGACGCGGGCATTGTAGAAATCGAATCGCACCGGGTGATCCACCAGGACATCTCGCTGGCGGCTCTTGGCCTCCAGAGTGTGGATTTCGTCGATCAGCCGCTGGTTTTGGCGGAAGAACGGGGCATCGGTGCGGTATTCGCCTTCGACCAGTGCATGCTGGATGAATAGCTGGCGCGAAGTTTTCGGATCGATCGGCCCGTAGTGCACAGTGCGCTGTGGAATGATCGTCAGGCCGTAAAGAATGACCTTCTCATATGCCACAACGTGGGCCGTCTCCGGGTTCCAGTGCGGCTCGGAGTACGTGCGTTTAACCAGATGCTCGGCGATACGCTCGATCCACTCCGGCTGAATCTTGGCGACGGTACGCGCATACAGTCGGGTCGTTTCCACAAGTTCTGCCGCCACGAGCCACTGCGGCTCCTGCGCGAACAACGCCGAACCTGGAAAGATGTTGAACCGGATCCCGTGGGCGCCCGTGTACTCGTGCGCGTCGGTCTTCTGACCGATGTTCGCGAGCAATCCGGTCAGGACCGCCCGGTGGATGGCGTCGTACTTCGGCGATGACTGAGGTTTTCGCCTCCGCGAAAGCATGGCAGGAGATTGAATCGTCCCGGTGAACAGAAAGCAAACCGCATTGCCCGCCCGCGGTGGGTCAGTGCCCGGCCGAGAGCTGGCCAGCCACGACCTCGGCGCCGCGCCGGGGGTTGCGTTCATCCCGGCTGATCTGGCCGTCATGCAGGTGAATCACGCGATGGCAGCGATGGGCTATCGATGGATCGTGCGTGACCAATAGTATCGTCCGGCCGCTGGCGACGAGATCGTCAAACAATTCAAGAATCGCCTGCCCGGTCTTACTGTCCAGTGCACCCGTGGGCTCGTCGGCCAGAAGGATGAGCGGGTCGTTCATCATCGCCCGGGCGATGCAGACGCGTTGCTGCTGGCCGCCGGAGAGCTGCATCGGCCGGTGGTCGAGGTGCTCGGCTAGCCCGACGCGTTCGGCCAATTCAGTAGCGCGACGGCGTCGCTCGGCGGGACGGACGCCGAGATAAAACATGGGCACTTCGAGGTTCTCCAGCACGGTGAGCTGCTGGATGAGGTTGAAATTCTGGAAGATGAACCCGATCCGCCGACTGCGGATTTCCGAGAGCAGATCATCCTCCATCGAGCTGATGTCGTCGCCGTCCAGCAAATAGTGCCCGGTTGTAGGCCGGTCGAGGCAGCCGAGGATATTGAGCAAGGTGCTTTTCCCCGAGCCGCTGGCGCCCATGATGGCGGTGTATTCGCCTTCCACGAAGTCGATGCAGACTGACCGCAGCGCCGCGACCTCGACATGAGTGCCGGGTTTGCGGTAAATCTTGCTCAGATTCTGCACGGAAGCGACCAAAGGCATGGATTGAGATACTAGATGATGGGGGGTGGCGTTGCCATCGGGTTGCTGTGACGTTGAGGCCTGACCCTCGATTTGTCAAGCGAACGCGGCTATTCTGGGGCACGTGGTCCTGCCACTGCTACTGTTTTTTCTGGCCGTTTCTGCATCCGCGATGGTCGCATACGGGACCCATCCGGCTTGGGCGGAGTATGCGCATGGCCTGGGTGTGATCCTCTTCACACGGCGATTTGAGTGGCCGATGGCGGCGGTGGCGATCCTTTTGTGCCTGGCGGTGGTGGGGCTGGTCGTGGCCGGCAAACGCCGCGCGTGGTGGCTGATCGGACTGGGGCCGATCCTGGCGCTGTTCGTGCACCGGTATGAAACGGACCCCATGCGACGATTCGCGATACTGGATGGCCCATCGTTTGTCCCAGCAGCGCAGGCGTCGTTCCTGGCGGACAACGATTACGTTGTTGGCCTCATATTCGAGGGTTCGGCCTACGCGTATCCGTACTTCGCGCTGTATGCCGCGCCGGTGGTCAGTCAGGCCGAGCATGACAAGCGGATGCTGCTGATGTGGAATGCTTACGCGAACCGCGCGATGGCGTTTCACATCAACCACGAGTTGTATGCGCGTGATCTTGAGATTGTTTCGATGCCCGCCAACGCGATGCTGCTCTACAACGGCAAGCTGGGGCAGTTCATCAATGGGGTGACGGGTCTGACGCCGCAGTCGAAGAAGCCGAACGGGTTTTCCTCGCCGATCCTGGTGCAGAAAATGATCTGGCGGGAGTGGATGGAGTCGCATCCGGCGACGCAGGTGATGGTTCCGCCGGCCGGGGCATTGCCGGCGAAGATCCCGAGCAGCCCATTGCGGCCGATCAAGAAGGACTCATCGGGCGATACGCTGATTGCGATGATCTGCACGACGCGGCCGGTGGCGGTGCTGCCCCATGCGGTGCCGGAGAAGCCCGCGAGCATCACGGTGGGCGGCGTGCCGGTGCTGATCTTTCGCGACCGCCCGACCAGGCAGATACGCGTGTTTGACCGCCGCGTGGAGGATCTGACGCTGAAATTCAAGCCCAACACCGACGGCCGGCGTAAGCTGGCGGTATGGATCGATCAGGATACCGATTCCGGGTGGACGGCGGACGGGCGGGCGGTTGATGGACCGTTGGGCAAGGCCGGCAAGCGTCTGGCAAGCATTCCGGTGGACGAGGGGCTTTGGTGGGGCGTGATGAAGAAGTGGGTGCCAGACCTGGAGATGCTTGACCCGATCCCCGTGCCTCCGGAGGTGCGTCCGCCGACGCGAACGCCGACGGTGCGGACGCCCACTCGCTCGCCCACGCGCCGGCCTCGCCGATAAGGCAGATCAGCGTCGCTCTGAATCGTTTGGCGGAACAACGAAACCGTGCCAGGCGTCTTCCTTGCGCGGGAGCTTGGCGAATGCTTTCCAGTTCGCAGGAAGGTCCGGCATGGGGCGGCCGGCTTTCTGGTAGACCATTACGACCTGGGGACGATTGGCGGGCTTTAGCACGGCGGGGTCTTGGATGGGGCGGACCGAGCGATTGAGGTAGATCGACAATTCCTCGGGTGCGCGGCGTCCGGTCTGGCCGGGGCGGTAGCTGTACATGTCGGCCTGAGGGAAGCGCGACCAGATGAGATCGGCCAAGGGACGGGTGCTGGCGAGGTCGGTGTGGCGATAGCCGTGCGCGCCGATGGTCTGGGCGATGAGCATGATCAGGACGGACGTGGCGATGAGGCTCATCGGGCGGCGGCGGTACACATACAGGCCCACAAGCAGGATCAGCAGGCAGGCCAATGCAACGGAAATCGCGAGCCTCCAGGAGAACCACGGCGTGCCATCGTCGTGGGTGGTGGCTTTGAGCAAACCAGTGGCGCCGAGCAGCGGGAGCAAGACGCCGGCGCCGATGAGGATGGCGAACTGAGCGGCGGCGAGGAGGTTGCGGATCCTGGCGGGGATTGCTGCGCGAGAGGCGAAGCATGAGAGCAGGCCATAGGCGGCGAGGATCGAGGCGGGGCCGATCATGGGCAGGAGATATCGCTCGTTGCGGTCTCGGTGGGCGCAGGTCATGACGACGATGGGGACAAAGACCAGGAATAGAGCGAAGATGACGGGTTCCGGGTTTCGGGTTTCGGGTTTCGCAGTGGAGCGGAGGTGGGTGATGGCCAGGAAGAGGCCGACGATGAAGAAGGCGGTCCAGGGGGCGAGGATCAGGAAGAGTGAGGAGTAGGCCAGGATAGAATCGCCGGGCACGCTCTGGTCGCCGATCATGATCTCGCGGCGCCAACGGCTCCAGGCGTCGATGCGGCTGACCACGTGGATGAACCACGGCAACGCGATGAGCAGGCCAACGAAGATGGCGAAGGCGATGGGCAGGAGCGATGAACGATGAGCGATGAACGATGGGCGGCCGGCGCGGCGGTTGGCGTAATAGCGGTAGGTGGCGAAGGCGATGGCGGGGGCGAGGGTCTGCACGAGGGCGACGGGGCCTTTGGACATGAATGCCAAACCGATCGCGACGCCGGCGCCGATGAAGCCGGTCCAGCGCTGGTTCTGGAATATCGCTTTGACGAGGAAGACGTTGGCGATGGTGACCCAGAACGTGAGGTAGACGTCGGTGGTGGCGCTGTGGGAGAAGCGGATGAAGGCGAAGCTGGTGCCGAAGATCAGGGCGGCCGAGACCGCGATTTGATTGCCGCAGAGGGCGCGGGCAAGCAGATAGAGAGCGAGGATGGACAGGCAGGATGTCGCGTAAGCGGGCCATCGCATTTGCCACGCCGCATCACGATAGGCGTTGGCGCGAAGGGTGGGGTCTGGATTGGAAAGAGCATCGAATGTGAATTGCCGAATCGAGGCCGCGGTGATCCAGACGGTCAGGGGCGGCTTGGCGTACCGTGGCTCGCCCTGGAGCGTGGGCAAGAGCCAATTGCCGGTGCGGCGGATTTCCAGGGCAGTTGCCACGTTGAGGTTCTCGCTGCCATTGGAGAATTCCAGCCACGAAAGCGTCGGGGCGGTGACAATGAAAACCATCGCGGCAATGAGCACGCCCGGCCAGACGCCTCGTGGGGTGGATTCCAGGGATAGCGGTGTTGGATCAATCATCTGTGAGGGGCAATTGATAGTCTGCTGGGGGTAATTGTCAATCGAGCGTGGGCCGGTAATATGATGGGACCGTGGGGCTCTTGAACCGTGTGAACCTCGGACCGTTCTGGAGATGGGCGGCTTGGATAGCCGACCTGTGTTACCCGGGTTCGTGCGCGGTCTGTCGCGGTGATTGCGGTGGGGAGGGACCGTTATGCCAAGCGTGTGCCGATCAGCTCGATGCTCAGGTGGCGGGATCAGCGTGCCGGTGTTGTGCCAAGCCATTGGCCCAGGAGGGGGCGCCTTGTCCGTGGTGCGTGGGAAAGGGACTCTATCCTTACAAGAGGATTGTGCGATTGGGGGCCTTTGACGATCCGCTCAAGACGCTGGTGTATCAGATGAAATACCGCGGCCGATGGTCGCTGGGGGAGACGCTGGCGGATCGGATGGCAGGGGAGCAGAGCGCGGCGGAACTGTTGAAGGGGACGGAATTGCTCGTGGCAGTGCCGTTGCACATCCGGCGGCAGTTTTCGCGCGGCTACAACCAGGCGGAGATCGTCGCGAGGCGTCTGGGCAAGCAGTGCGGCATCAAGCTGGTTCGGCCGGTGAAGCGGGTGAGGGATACGCCGACGCAGACGCAGCTTAGGTCACAGAAGGCGCGGCACGAGAATGTGCGGGGGGCGTTCAAATTGGTCGATCCGGAATCGGTTCGGGGCAAGCATGTTGTGGTCGTCGATGACGTTATGACCAGCGGCGCCACGCTGCAGGCGGTGGCGCGGGAACTGCTGCGCGCGCAACCCGCAAGTCTTTGTGCGATCATACTGGCCGTGGTCGATCCCAAGCGGCGGGACTTCCAGGCAATCTAGCACGCCTGTTGCAGGCAATATCCTTGCGATAACGGCAGTCTCTCTGTCGTTCTTTCGAGGTGCTGATATGAGATGCGATGCAATGGTGGTGGCGGCTGTTGTGGTTGCCGGCCTGCGGTCGGAACCGGCGACTCTTGAGGCACAAACGGCTTCCGACGGCCCGGCAGGGGCTTAGGACGGTGGCGGGTCAGGTTCCCCCACCCGCATGGCAACCACGGTCGCGGTAACCGGGGCGGCCGGTAGAGCGGCGTAAGCCCGCGGGCACAACATGGCAATAGAACGACCCCCGCGACTGAGCTTCGCGAGGGTCTGCTTTTCTGGACGGTTCACAGCCAGGCCATGCATTGCCATCGCGCCGGCGCGCCTTAACTCCGCGGCAAGTGCTAACTCTGACGCTGGCGACCTTGCTCTTTGGCAAGGTCGCGGTTTGCGCTGTTCGCAGAGGGCCGGGCTGTCGCAGGGCGCTGGCCTTTGGCAGAGGGCTCGGCTGCCTGGTGTTGCTCGGGCTTGCGAGCCGGAGCTGCCTCGCGGCGCGGGGCGACGGCTTCGGAACGCTGTGGCCGTTGTGCCTGCGGCGCGGGCTGGCGCCGCTCGGGGGCTACGGGCTGCTGCTGAGGGGCCTTGGGGGCGGGGGCACGCTCCTTGGATGGAGCCGCCGGACGCTGGGCGGCCGGTGTCGGAACGTGTTGAGCCGGCGGAACTGCCGGGCGTGCAGTCGGCGGAGCCGGTGCCTGTTTGGCCGGGGGCGTGGATTGATGCTCGGCCGGCGGCGCCGGAGCACGCTGGGCGGGCGGCGCGGCCGGTTTTGGGGCCGCAGCAAAGGGCTTGGGCTGATTGGGGAGATTCAGCGGCCGTTCGACGGCCGGAGCGGCCTGTCTGGCAGGGTTGTTCGGCGTTGGAACTGCCTCGCGGCGATCAGCAGCCGGCCGCCGAGGCTCCGGCCGAGCGGCTTGCCGGGGAACGTTGACCGTGCGGACGGGCTGAGGACGGTAGATCGCGACCGTCTTGGAATCATGCCCCTCTCGCTCCTCGGCCGTGTTCCTGACCTCCTTCACATTCACCCGCTCGATCCTTTTGCCCGTGTCGCGCTCGATGCGCTCAACCGGGACGCCTACGTTCACGACGTTGTTGCGGACCACCCTGATGTTCGTGATGTTGGTGGTGTTATTGATGAGGGTCGTGTTGCGCTCGACGGGGACAGCGTGCCGATGAACGTTCCGCTCGGTGATGAACCGCTCGTTGACGAAGCAGAAATGGGAAGCCGGGATCGTGCCGACCTCAGCCGCGGTGATCGTCCATCGCTCGCGGAAGTGGTCGTGTGGCGGCAGGGGAGCCCAGCCGCAGTAGCCATCGCCAGACCGCCAGGCGACCCACGCCGGGGCCCAAATGGTTCCGGGCACCCAGGCCCAGCCGAACTGAGGCACTGCTGCCCATCGGCCGTAGTGGCACGTCGCCCAACCCCAAGGCTCTTCGCTGACCCAGGTCCAGCCGTAGGTTGAATAGACCCAGTGGCCGACCGTATAGGGTTGCCAGCCCGTGCTGACTTGGGCGGGTATCCAGCATCGGCCATATTGAGGGATATCAACCCAGCGGCCGTACGGCGCGAGCGACTTGACAAAAACATTGACATCAACCTCGCCGATCTGGCCGGCCGGCTGCAGCTCAAGGGGTGGAGCGTTATCCGACGGAGCTGCATAATCGGCCGGCGGAGCCGGTTGATAGTCCTGAGTGTTCTCGTACTGGTAACTCGCGTTGGAATAGCCATATCCCGTGTCGGCGGTGGCGCCTGGAGCGGTATAGCACCCAGCGAGTGCAAGCGCGCTGGCCATCGCAACGGATTTTGCCAAGTTGAAACGCATGTCAGACTCCTTTCGGCGTTGATTCGCACGAAAAAGCGGACAGCCACGGTGATCATTGCAGATGTCTTCGCCTCTGTAGGATAGACAGTCGGCGCGTGCTGCGGTTAGTGATCTGGCTTGCTGAGTCTGTGGTACCAGAAGTCGGCCGGGCGCAGGATCAGGCGGACCCCGCGACAAGAGGCGACGGCGCCACGCTGTTCCGGCAGCCCGCCGCCAGCGATGCCAGACGTGCCGCCGCGGTATGGATCAGCAGGCGATCCCCCTCGGCGATAAGCGCATCAAGCGGGGGCGGCGATTGAGCCGCGGATTCCCGCGGAGTCCTCGCCAGGATACGCACGTGGCAATCGCTTTCGACTTGGCCAATGCGGCACCCCGCGATGCAACTTCCGGGGCCGACCGTCAGCTCCGCCGTGACATGGGGAACGCCGTCGATGATCGCTGAGGGGGAAACTTTTGTGTCCAGTGACAACGCCGCCACGACCGGCGCAGCCAGCGCCGACGTGGAGAACGCGGCGTCCACCATCATGGCGCCCGCGATCTTCGCGGCAATCTGCTGATCGAACAGCCGCAGTACCACGCGGATACTGGGGTTGAGCCGCCGTGAATCCAACGCAACTTCGAGGTTGGCCATGTCGTCGTTGGTGCAGCAGATGATGCCGCGCGCGTATTGGATGCCCGCATCCAGCAGTGCCTGGTCCTCTTGCATGTTGCGGATGAGGACGGGGATTCTGAAGGCTTTGGCGGCGGGTACAAAGCGGCCGTTCTCGTTTTGTTCGATGGCGACGACGGGCACACCGCTGGCGACGAGCTGCTCAAGCACTCGATAGCCCAGGTGGCCCAGCCCGCAGAGAACGATGTGGTCCTGATAGGTGGAGGCCATGACTCTCATCCACTCCTTTTCACCATGACGGCGGGAGAACATCAGCAAAGCGAATCGCACGACGCCTTCGCCGATCAGCAGGACGCCCAAAATGGGGTACAGAGCGCACATGAGGGTGAGATACCAGGCGACGGGGGGGGAGAAAATCGGCTGTGCCAACAGGGCCATCCATGCGCCGTAGAAGCTGTGCAGTAACGAAGGGCAGTTGTTCGCCAGCTCCGGCTGCGGGGTGATGGCGTAGAGGATCGCACCCCACGCGACCGCCACGCCCAGGAACAGCAGCGTCCAGCGAAACTCGCGGACGATAGCGCAGAAATAGAGCCAGCCCGGGCGAGAAGGGAACGGGCACCACCGGCGGCGCTGGGGGGGTGGCGCGGGATTGGCGTTGATGAACCTTTCCATTCCTTGTCCCTTCGTCACTGCCCGATACCGATCAGACAAGCATCGCGTGTGGCGAGCGGGATTGCAACAGCCCCGCATGGGCAGCGCATACGCCGGTTTCGGCGAGCAGCAAGTGGGGTCGCTCAAGGCGGGGAAACTGGCCGACTTCGTGGTCTTCTCGGGCGATCCAACGAAAATGGATGCAGACGAGCTCAGGTCGCTGCGGGCGGAGCGGGTGTTTGTCGGTGGGCAGGAAACTCACCGGGCGCAATAGCTCAGACGCCCCGCTGGATCGATGGCAAGGGTAGCGACTGGGTGGCCGAGCGATCACCCCATGTGCTTGATCATCTCATTGGCAAACTCGCTGCACTTGATCTCTTTGGCCCCATCCATCAGCCTCGCGAAGTCGTAGGTGACTGTCTTCGCGGCAATCGTGTTTTCCAAGCTCTTGACGATCAGGTCGGCGGCCTCCTGCCAGCCCAAATACTCCAGCATCATCACGCCCGACAGAATAACCGAGCCGGGGTTGACTTTGTCCTGGTCGGCGTACTTGGGTGCGGTGCCGTGCGTGGCTTCGAAAATGGCGTGGCCTGTGACATAGTTGACGTTGCCGCCCGGTGCGATGCCAATGCCACCAACCTGCGCAGCCAATGCATCGGAGATGTAATCGCCATTGAGATTGGGCGTGGCGATAACGTCGAATTCCTCGGGGCGGGTGAGAACCTGTTGCAGCGCGATGTCGGCGATGGAGTCCCTGATCAGCATGCCATTGGGCAGCTTGCACCACGGGCCGTCGTCGAGCTGCCGGGCGCCGAATTCCCGCTTGGCCAGCGCATAACACCAGTCGCGGAACGCGCCCTCGGTGTATTTCATGATATTGCCCTTGTGGACAATGGTGATGTTCCGGCGCTTGTGGTCCAGGGCAAATTGAATCGCGCTGCGGATCAGCCGCTCCGTGCCGACGCGGCTGATGGCCTTGAATCCGATGCCCACCTCGACCTTGCATTCCTCGTGGTTGTTGTTGCCGACCATCGCCTGCCAGTTGCTCACGGCGTCTGGCGTCCCGAAGCGGATCTTGCGGAACTCCTCGGGAAACTCGCGCGATAGGAAGTCCATGACCTTCTGCGCCTCGGGACTGCCGCTGGCATATTCGACGCCGGCGTAGATGTCCTCGGTGTTCTCGCGGAAGATGACCATGTCAACCTTCTCCGGACGCTTCACGGGCGAGGGCACGCCCGTGAAATATCGCACCGGCCGCAGGCAGACGTATAGATCGAGCAGCTGCCGCAACGCAACGTTCAGCGAGCGGATCCCGCCGCCGATCGGCGTGGTCAGCGGGCCCTTGATGCCGACCCGGTAAGTCTTGAACGCTTTCACCGTGTCGTCGTGCAGCCACCTGCCGAAGCGGTGGAAACACTTCTCGCCGGCGAAGACCTCCATCCAGGCGATCTTGCGGCTTTCGCCATAGGTTCTCTGAACCGCCGCGTCCAGGACGCGCACGCTGGCCCGCCATATGTCCGGGCCCGTCCCATCGCCTTCAATGAAAGGGATGATCGGGCGGTCGGGAACCTGCGGTTTCCCGTTGGAAATCGTGATGGCTTGTCCATCGGCAGGCGGCTTGGCGTCCTTGAACTTCGGCATGCAACGTCCCTTACCAAAAAGCTACCGGGGCTGCCCCCCAACAACTGCGGGCAATCCCCGCTCCTTGCCTCGAACCAATCAGGGCAAAAAACTAGCCACGACGATACGTGATGTCAACCAGCCCCGGCAGCCCGCAGAGCCGGAATCCATCCCGCACGCCACGCCATCAGCGGCCGACGTTTCAGCCGGGTTCTTCATCCGCTTCTTGCGGTGCGTTCGGTGCAGCACCCACAGCGCGATCGCCGCCAGCACGTGCGTATGCCCTCCCGCCTGCCGTCGTCAGGAAATCGCCCTCTGTCTCGGCTATCATACTGAGCAGGGAGGAGGCTCGCAGTTGGGTTGCACGCCGGGCTCTTTGCTTATCGGACCTCCTCTGCCTGCAACGAAGCAGGAACCGCTTTACCAAACCGGCTTTATGAAGGAGTTGCTGTAATGGGCTTGCTTGATGGCAAGAAGGGTTTGATTCTCAATATCGCCAACGACCGCAGCCTTGCCTGGCACATCGGCATCAGCGCGATCGCCCAAGGCGCCAAATGTGGGTTTGGCTACTTGCCCATCCCCCGCGCCGAGCGACGGGTGCGCAACGCCATGGAGGAGGGTAACTTCGCCCGCGAATGGCTCTTCCCTTGCGATGTGACCAAGGACGAGGATATCACCAGCTTCTTCACCGCCGCCCACGCTCAATTCGGCACGATCGATTTCCTCGTCCATTGCCTGGCTTTCGCCAACCGCGAATATCTCCAGATTGGCAAGTTCATCTCCACGCCCCGTGACGTTTTTGCCCAGGCACTGGATATCAGCGCCTACAGCCTCGTTGCCCTGTCGCGCGCCGCTGCCCCGTTGATGCCCCACGGCGGATCGATCATCGCGTTGACATACCTCGGTAGTGACATGGCCGTCCCCGGCTACAACGTTATGGGCGTCGCCAAGGCGGCCCTCGAATCGGCCTCCCGCTACTTGGCTATGGAACTGGGACCCAAGAAAATCCGCGTCAACACCATATCGGCTGGCCCCGTCCGCACGCTCAGCGCCATGGCCATCGATGGCGTCGACGAAATGTTCGACCACGTCCGCCGCAAGTCCCCGCTCAAGCGTAACATCGATGGCGACGACGTTGGCAACACCGCCGTATACCTGCTCAGCGATCTGTCCTCCGGCGTAACCGGCGACAAGGTTTTCGTGGACTGTGGCTACAACAGGGTCGGCGTATAGGCCAATCCCGCCCCCGGCATTGGCCGTTTCCTCAGTTGCGGGTGAGTCTACCAGCAGGACTGTGTTGGCCTGCCTTGAATTCTACAACGCCACGGGATATCATGCGTCCTCAGTCGCGGGTGTAGCTCAGTGGTAGAGCGTCACGTTGCCAACGTGAATGTCGTGGGTTCGAGCCCCATCACCCGCTCTGATAAACGCCCGTAAGTTAACAACTTACGGGCGTTTTTCTTTGTATCCCTTTTTGCATCGTCGATTCGTATCCCTTCTTGTATCCCGTGTGGTCAGAATATTCCGCCGAAGCGCAAGTCCCGTCCCCAACTGCCACTGAATTCGACTGGCAAGTGCCCATCTGGGCCGATTGACAACCGTCGGATATCCTCGATCCTATCGCACCGCCCAACGCCGACATCGGTGGCCCCATGAACTTCGTCCTACAACCTTGGCAACTCCTCGTCGTCATCCTGACCGGCTGGCGCAATCGTCAGCAGCAAGCGGTCATCTATTTTCTCCTGACCGAGGTTCACGTGCTCAAGGAAACTCACGGCGGCAAACGCATCCCGCTGAGCGACGACCGACGCCGCCGTTTGGCAATCAAGGGCAAGGCCCTGGGACGAAAGGCTCTGCAGGAAATCGCCACCCTTGTCACGCCCGATACGATTCTCCGCTGGCAGCGCCAACTGGTGGCCGCCAAGTGGGATTACAGCAACCGTCGGAAGACCAAGCCGGGTCGGCCGCCAGTATCTGATGAAGTGACCCAACTGATTCTACGGATAGCCCGGGAGAATCCGACCTGGGGCTGAAGGTCCCGTGCATGCCCGACCTGGCCTACAACAGAAAATGGCAGCATCGGGGACTCACAGCGACTGTCAATCGTCACTGCACGGCCATTTGCTGGCGATCTTCAACAGCCACGACTGGCGCTTCGGTTGCCGTTCAGCTGATTATTCTGACCCTACGGGCTGGGAGAAATCAGTTCTCAGGGCTTCTTGGTGGACTGAGAGTTGGAAACGATCTGATCCATTTGGCCGCTGACTTCGCGGAGGTCGAGGGAGCCGTTGCGGTTGGTGTCCGCGGAGTCGAATTGGCGGTTGGCGGCAGCGAGGAGATCGGCGAGCGTCGCGTGTTGATTCTTACGGGTGTTGGTTTGCTGAAGGATGGCGGCGGCCCAGGTGAGGGCGGAACGGGGGCGGAGGGGATCGGCTGGAGGCGAGGCATCGTCGTTGGAAGCGGGGAAGGGGTCGAGAAGGCGGCCGATGTAGTCGAGGGTGGCGGCGAGTGAGGCTTCGTCAACGTCGCCGGGTTGGACCCATGAGTGGGCGATGAAGAGGTGCTTGGCGGCGTCGGCCAGTTCATCGCGAGTGACTTGGCCGTCGCGGTCGGCGTCGATGTTGTTCAAGACGAAGTTGGCGAAGGGGTTGATCGGGGGCGGAGTCGGTCTTGGCGGAGGCGGCGGCGCGGGCACCTTGGGCGGGGCCGTTGGCGTTCCAGCGGGTCGGGTTGCGGGGATGGGCTTGGGCGCAGGAGTTGAGACCGCGAGGGGGCGCGTTGTGGGGGCTGCCTGGGCTTTGGGCACGGGCTGGGCGGTGACGACTTGGCGTTTGGCTTTGGGGGCGGGGCGCGGTGGCGGTTTGGCCGGGCGGCCGGTGATGGGGTCGCCCATGGCTCGGCCGGCCAGTTGGTCGAGGACGGATTGAACGCGGCCGGTGACGAACGGTTTGAGTTCTGCGCGGGGTTGGGAGGCGTTGGCGGGCATGGAGACGGGGAGCTTCTTGCCGTCGCTTTGGGCAATGGCCTCGGCTTTGTGGACCACTTGTTCCAATTGGTCGATGCGAGCGTGCATCTTGTCTGGGGCGAAACAGGTGGTGGCGAATTCGCGGAGGTAGTGGTGATACGTTTCGCGCATCCAGCCGACCATCATGACGCGATCGAGCAGGCGATTGCCATTGCGGTATGGGCGCTCGATGGTGAGGCTGACCCATTCCTCGAGGGTGCGGCCATTCCAGCCGAAGCCAAGGTGAAGATCCCAGGGGATAAAAGTGATGCGGCCGGTTGTGGGGTGGATGTAGACGTAGAAGTTGTGGCCATTCACGAGCACGCCGTCGAGGTTGACCATGAGGACGTTGGCGGCCAGGAACCGGAGGAACTCATCGGCATCGAGGCATGGAGCAATTTCGCTGCAGAAGTATTCATCCGAGGCAACCTGGATGATGCGGGTAAAGTCCATGAAACGGGCGGCGGTGAATGGGGTGGCGTCGCTCTGAAGGTTGTACCGGTTGTAATCCTGCCAGCGGTTCCCGAAGTAGGCGAGGTTGCGGGTTCGTTCGGGGCGGATGAGCAGGCCCTTGGTGGTCCCGAAGTGGCGGTAGAGGAAATCCTTGTTGACCTCTTCGATGCCGGTGTAGAGGCCGAGGAGTTCGTTGTCGTAGAGGCCATCGACGGTGAGATAGACCAGTGCGAGGCAGGTGCGCGGGGCGGGGATGCCCGCGTCGCGGAAAAAGGCGTAGCCGAGGGACTCGCGGAGTTGGGAGGGGTCGAGGGCATTGGTGTTGAGGCTGAGGGACTCGATGCCGTGGAAGTGCTGGCCCCGGACGAAGTGGTTGAAATCGATTTTGAGGGGTCGGCGAGGGGAGGCGCCGGCGAGGGCATAGGACCATTGGCCTTTGAAGCGGATGCCGACCTCTTGGTACGTCTTGTCGTCGATTTTGACGGTGGCGCTGACGTAGGCGTATTCGTTGCTGACGAGGCCTGGCGGGCGGCGAGCGCCGTCGATGGGGGTTGGGGAAATCGAGTTGTTGGAGTTGGTGCGTTTGGCGATGTCGAGGCTTTTTGGGGTGGTCGGATGCTGGACGACGGCCATGGCGGTGGCGAGGCGGGAGGCCTGGGTGGGCTGCATCATGCGCCAGCGTTCGGCGGACATGTGTATGCGGAGGGTGAGCAGGCGGTCGGTCTGGAAGACCTGGTCGGTCTTCTGAGCTCGCTCGGCACGGTCGGCCAGTGTGGAGCACGAGAGGAAGAGAACGATAATGGGGACGAACTTATGCATCATGATGTGCGAGCCGCGAACCTACGCGACGCAATCCGATGATGTATACCGTAAGTGGGGGCGGGGGTTGATGGTACGAGAATGAATGGGATGTGGGGGAGTTGGTTGCGGCTGGGGGCGGTGGGCAAGGGCCGGCAAAGATCACAAGATATTGACTGGAAGGGATTTGGGTGTATACTGCTGATGTGGAAGGCGGCCCCACTTGGGACTTGTCGTGCTTGAGGTGTGACTTCAAACAGCCAAGATTGACACTCTGGAACGGCCGGATTGGCTAAATCATTGCCATCTAAGACAATCGGCCCAACCGAGGAGGGCTTATGTTGCGAGGCCTGTGGAAACGGTCGTATACCACCGCACTGCGCGGAATATCGTCTAAGCCGCTCAGGAATAGGAAGTTAGGACGATCTCCCGGGGGCACATCACATCTGATTGAGCCGATGGAATCGCGGCTGATGTTGGCGACGGACCCGGTGATTACGGAGTTCATGGCCAATAACAAGCGGACGTTGAAGGATCGGTTTGGGGAATACTCGGATTGGATCGAGATTCACAATCCGCATGCATCGACGATAAACCTGGCGGGGTGGTACCTGACGGACAAGACCTCGGACCTGACGCAGTGGGAGTTTCCGGCGAAGACGATCGCGGGCGGGGATTACCTGGTGGTTTTTGCTTCCGGGCGGGATCTGAGGGTGGCGGGACAGGAACTGCACACCAACTTTCAACTGAGTGCGGATGGCGGATTTCTGGCCTTGGTCAAGCCCGATGCCACTACGATTGTATCGCAATACGGCCCGGGGTACCCGCAGCAGGTGGCGGACATTTCGTATGGCGTGACAACAGGGGCGGCGACATCGAACGTTCTGGGCTTGGGTACGCCGGCGAGCGCGATGGTGCCGACGGTGGGCTTCAGCGGAGATTGGACTGATCGGACGTACAACGACAGCACCTGGCAGCACGGCACGACCGGCGTGGGGTTTGACGCGACGACCGGCGAAGCGCCGCCGACAACGTCGTTGTTCTATGGGCAGTTCGGGACGGGGAACACGTGGAATCTGTATGAGGTGGTGCCGACCGCAAGCAGTTGGGCGAATGCATACAACAATGCACAGTCGAAGTTGCAGGAAGACGGGCAGGGCAATTACCGGCGTGGTCATCTGGTGACGATCGGCAACGCGGCGGAGAACACGTTTGTCCAGTCGATTCTCTCGGCGGATAGCTGGATCGGGTTCACGGATGATGCTGCGTATGGAACGACGGAGGGGAGCTTTGTCTGGGTGACGGGAGAAGCCACGAGCTATACAAAATGGGAAGGCGGACAGCCGAACAACACCAGCAGCGGGCAGACGCCCGCGAACTTCACAATCATCAAGAAAAGCAGCGCGGCGTGGGGGGATTTTGGGACGAATGCGACGTATGCGTCCGTGATCGAGTACGACCTGAATTTGGCGCAGACGCCGACGGACACGGCGATGCCGTATCGGTTCTCGGTCGTGGAGGCGTATGGCCCCAAGGCGCTGAACAACATTGATGATGCGGTGAACCTTCTGGCGACGGGCGGGGGGACGCGGTTCACGTATGCCCGGCCGGTGATCAATTACGTTAAGTCGGGGACGTCGGACGGACACTTCACGGGTGGGGCGAGTTTCAACGGGATCGGCACGACCGGGCAGAGCGAGAACTTTGCGGTGCAGGTGTCGGGGGTGCTGCGCATCCTGAATGCGGGGAAATACACGTTCGGGGTGAACAGTGACGACGGATTCAGCCTGACGATCGACGGCGCGACGTTCACGAGCCCATCCGGCTCGACGGGCACGACGGCAAGTGGGGACACGCTGGCGTTTGAGGGGAGCCGGTCGGCGAATGACTCGTTCGGCGTGGCAGATCTGAGCGCGGGTGAACATCGGATCGAGCTGACGTATTACCAGGGGGCAAGCGGGGCAGCGCTGGAGTTGTTCGCGGCCGCGGGGGAAAAGACCACCTTCGACAGCACTTTCAAGCTGGTGGGCGATACCGGCGCCGGGGGGTTAAGCCTGGTGGGGATCAAGGACTCGATCGGGACCGGGATTCGCTCGACGATGTACAACACGAACACATCGGCGTATATCCGCGTGCCGTTCGAGGTGACGGATGTGACGGCGATACCGCAGTTGACGCTGCGGATGAAATACGACGACGGGTTTGTGGCGTACATCAACGGGCATGAAGTGGCGCGGAGCGACAGCGCGCCGGCGTCGCTGGCGTGGAATTCGAAGGCGGATTGGGAGGGCCTGGACAGCGAGGCGTTGATCGCGGAGGACTTTGACGTAACCAGCGCGATTCCGTTTTTGGTGAATGGGACAAACGTATTGGCGATTCAGGCATTGAACGTCGCGGCGAACGATCCGGACCTGTATGTGATGCCGACGCTGGAGGCGAAGTCGGCGCCGGTCGTTTCGATCGACGGTCGGTATTTTGTCGCGCCGACGCCGTGGAAGCTGAACAGCACGGGGACGGTGGACCTGGGGCCGATCATCACGGATCTGACGCAGTTGCCGGTGGCGCCGGTGGACGCAGACAATGTGACGATCACGGCGAAGGTGCGCAAGGGGCTGAACGCGGTGAGCTCGGTGGCGTTGCACTACCGCGTGTTTGCCGTGACGAACGAGACGGAAGTGGACTTGCCGATGCTGGACGACGGCGCGCACGGCGACGGGGCGGCGGGCGATGGGGTATATGCGGCGGTGATTCCATCGTCGGCGGGTTCGGCGGGGCAACTGGTGCGGTATTACATGACGGCGAACGACTCGGCAAGCCGCACATCGCGCCGGCCGTTGATTCCCGCGACGGACCCGGACCCGGCGGGCAAGCGGAAGTGGCCGGAGTATGAGGGGTACATGATCCCCGACTCGGCGGTGACGAGCTCGATGCCGATCATCTACTGGTTTGTGAAGAACGCGAACGCGGCGAGTTATTCGCGGACGGGTACGCGCGGGTCGGTGTGGTACAACGGCGAGTTCTACGACAATGTGTTCTTCCGCTCTCGGGGTGGATCGGCGACGGGCGGGACGAAGGTGCAGTTCAACCGGGGGTATCAATTCCGCTGGGACCCCGACCAGCCGCGTATTGCCGATCTGGACCTGAATTTCAAGGGCGGGTTGGCGCCCGACGGGGCGTGGATTCGGCCGGTAATCACATTTGAGACGCTCCGCGATGCGGGTTGCCCTTCGTCGGTCAGCTATCCGTGGCGATTGCAGATCAACGGGCAATACGGCAGCGTGCGGATTTTCGTCGAGGAGCCGGAGGAGGGCTACCTGGAACGCGCCGGGCTCTACGCCGACGGAACGCTCTACAAGACGCCCAATTCCGACAACGGGCAGATCCCCAGCGCCACCTATTTTGAGAAGAAGAACCCGGACGACGCCAATTTCGCGGACTTGCAGGCATTTCTGGACGGAATTCACCAGAGCGATTTGACCGCCAAGCAGAATTTCGTGATTGATAACCTCGATATTCCCCGGTTTGTGGACTACCAGGTGGGCATCGTCCTGACCGAGTCGCTGGATGCGCCGCAGAAGAACTACTTCCTCTACCAGGACACCAACAACCTCGACAATCCGAACGGCACGAATCTGTGGATGATCCTGCCCTGGGATGCGCATCTGACGTTTGGCAAGAGCTACGGGATTCCCGACTACCAGGCGAAGGACCCGCAGGCGCATCCGTTCTTTGGCGACTCCTCGCATCCAAAAATCGACGGCTCCTACGCCTGGAACTACCTGATCGACGCGGCCCTCGACACGCCCGTGGTGAAGCAGATCTACCTGAGGCATCTGCGGACGGCGATGGACCAGTTGCTGCAGCCCAATGGGACGCCATATTCGCAGAGATACATGGAGAACCGGCTGGACGAACTCTACAACGTGCTGATGGGCGACGCGGCGTTCAAGGCGGAGGTCGGCGACCTCAAGACGGAATTTGACAATATCAAGGATCTCTACCTGACCAAGAAGCGAGACCACCTTTATATCGATCACAGCCAGAACACGAGCTATCCCGATTACGCGGGCATTCCCACGGCCCAGCCGGATCATCCGCAGATCAGTTTTGGCGCGTACGAGTACAACCCGGCGTCGAAGAACCAGGATCAGGAGTACATCGAGCTGCGGAACCCGAACAACTATGCCGTTGACATTTCGGATTGGCATTTGGACCGCGGGGTGGATTATCACTTCCCGAAGGGGACGGTGATCCCGGCGAACACTTCGATTTACCTGTCGCCGAACCTGGTGCAGTTCAAGGCGAGGACGACGGGGCCGAAGGGTGGGCAGGGACTGTTGGTGACGGGGCCGTATAAGAACCACCTGTCGGCGCGGGGCGAGACGGTGCGGCTGCTGGACGCGTCGCACACGCCCGTCACGTGGTTCAGCTATGCGCCCACGCCCAGCGCCGCGCAGAATGCGTTGCGGGTGACGGAGGTGATGTACAACCCGGCGGCAGATCCGACGAAGACGTTCCCGGACAATGAGGACTTTGAGTTCATTGAACTGCAGAACATCTCGAACCAGACGCTCAACCTCAATGGTGTGAGATTCACGGCGGGGATCGATTTCACGTTCGGGAGTGTGGATTTGCCGGCACATCAGTACATCGTGGTGGTGCGGAACCGGGCGGCGTTTGAGTCCCGGTATGGGGCGGGGACGGCGAGTATTGCCGGGGAATATGGACTGTCGGCCAAGACAAGTCTGGACAACGGCGGGGACCGAATCCAAATCGTGGATGCGAATGGCGAGGTGATTCAGGACTTCACATACGATCCGAATTGGCAATGGAGCACGAACGGGCTGGGGCGGTCGCTGGTGGTTAAAGATGCGCCCGGAGACTTGGGGAATTGGGGCCTGGCGGCGGGCTGGCGGCCGAGCGCGTTCAACGACGGATCGCCGGGCGCGGCGGACCCGGAGGCGAGCCTTGCGGCGCCGACGGTGAACATCATGCACCTGGAGCCGGAGACTCGGCCGAGCGCGGTGGACTCGATGACGATCGTCTTCAGCGAGGCGGTGACGGGCTTGGATTTGTCGGATCTGAAACTGACGCGGGACGGGGCAACGACGGACCTGCTGACGGGCTCGCACACGCTGACGAAGACCGACGCCGTCACCTGGGTGTTGGGCGGGTTGGGTGGCATTACGGCGGCGTCGGGGCAGTATCTGCTCACGCTGACGCCGCAGGGGTCGGGCATCGTCGATCTGGATAGCAATGCGCTGGCCGCAGGGGATGATGAAGGATTCACGGTTGACCCGGGCGTGCCGACGGGGAGCATTAGCCCGGCGGTGCCGGACCCGCGCACAACCCCGGTAAACGCAATTACGTTCACGTTCAGCAAGGCGGTGGTTGGCTTTGATCTGGGCGATCTGCGGCTGACGCGGGATGGGGTGGAGTTGTTGCTCACGGCAAGCCAGACGCTAACGAGCGGCAATGGCGGCGTGACATGGGTGCTGGGCGGGCTGACGTCGCTGACGACCGCGAATGCGACCTATGAATTGACGTTGGACCCCGATAACTCGGGGATTCTCGATGCGGCGACGGGCACGAAGCACTTGGCTGGGAAGGCGGTCGAAAGCTTCAAGGTGGGCGTTGCGCTGCCGACGGTGCGCATTACGGCGGCGACACCCGATCCTCGCAACACTCCCGTCGCCAAGATCACGATCGTGTTCAGCAAGCAGATAACGAATTTCACCGTATCCAATCTATCGCTTGTACGGGATACAACGAGCATTCTCCTTTCGTCGGCGACGCTGTCCCAAGGGGCCGATACTGTCACCTGGACGCTGGCGAACCTGAGCTCGCTCACGGACGCCGACGGCCAATACACCTTCACGCTGAATCCGGCGGGGATCACCGACACTGTCGGGACGCCGCTGGCCGCTGGCGCCAGTGAGAGCTTTGAGATCGACAAGGTCCGCCCGACGATGACCATCTCGGCGGTGACGCCGGACCCGCGCAATACGTCGGTCCCGTTCATGACGATCACGTTCAGCGAGCCGGTGCAGGACTTCACCCGGGCTACGCTGTCGCTGACGCGTGACGGCGTTGAGATTAGCGGCGGTTCACTGAACAGCACCGACAACATCACCTTCAAGCTCGCTGGGCTTGGCGCGGTGACCGCCCTCGAAGGCAAGTACACGCTGACCATGCCGAGCATCGGCGAGATCATTGACTCGGCTGGCAACGCGCTGATCAGCGGTTCGACCGAGACGTTCACGGTGGACAAGACCGCGCCAACGGTGAGTATGACCCCGGTGAATTCCGACCCGCACCATGGGCCGGTGGCATATATCGACATCGTCTTCAGCGAGCCCGTCGTCGGCTTCGACATTTCGGACCTGGAACTGGCTCGCGATGGAGGGGCGAATCTGCTCAGCGGGCAGAATGCGCTCGCCGTGATCGATCAGCAAACCTGCCGCCTGAGCACCACCAACGTCACGAAGATGCTCGGCAGCTACGAGCTGCGGCTGAAATCCAGCGGAAACGGCATCACGGATCGCGCGGGCAACCCACTGGCCGGCGGGGCGAGCGAGAGCTTCGTGATGGACACCATCACGGGCAATGGTGACTACATCGGCCTGATCCGCGATGTGGACGACCCGAAACTGCTGCGAGTGTATGGTGGCCCGGAGCCAAGCTATACGGTGTTGTTTGAGTCGCTGCCGCAGATACAGATCCTGGCGGACCGGCGGTATCCGGCCAATCTGCTGGCGCTCAATTTCGCGAACGGCAACATGCTGCCTGCGGCGGGCCTGCGGTTTGACGGAGAGTCGCCGGCATCCAAGGGGCATATGCTGATCCTTGGCTCCGGCAATGCAGATGTGATTACGGTATCGCCGGGGCTGATGACATTCGGCGGAGTTCCGATTGAGTTCGTCAACGTGGCCGCCATCAGCATCGACACCGCGGCGGGCGCTGGCGCGGTTACGGTGCGCGGAAGCCTGCCCACGCCGGTCACGGTCAGCGGCGACGGCGAGGATGCGGTCACCGTGGACGACGCATCGGTGGTGTTCGACACCAGCAGGCGGATCGGAAGCCTCACGCTGACGAACGGCGGGCGACTGTCGCTGGCCCATGCCATCAGCTTCCTCCACACCCGGTCGCTTTCGCTATCCAATGGCGGCACACTCGATCTGAACGGCGGCGATCTGATTGTTCAGACCGATGGAACGCAGACGGATGCGGTACTCGCTCAAGTGAATTCCTGGGTCCAGTCCGGACGGAGCAACGGTTGGCAGGGCACGGGCATCACCAGCAGCATGGCCAAGGCCACGAGCATGACGACGCTGGCGGTGATGCTGAACAGCTCGGCGGACGCGACAGGGCCGATCTATGCGGAGTTCGACGGGCAGAGCGTGGACGCCAATGCAATCCTCGTCAAATACACCTGGGACGGCGACGCGAATCTCGACGGATTGCTCAACGCGGACGATTATTTCCTGGTGGATTCGGGGTACATCACTCAGGCGAAAGACTATGCGAACGGTGATTTCAACTATGATGGCGTGATCAATGCGGATGATTATTTCCTGATTGATTCGGCGTTCATCGGGCAGACCTCGCAGATGGCGGCGGGTGGCCCGGATGTGATTACGGCAACTACGCAGCCACGGAAGGCGGAGGTGGAGGGCATTCTGGCGGAGTTGTTTTCGACGGAGCCCGTGGTTTGAGCCGTAAGAGACGCGCAGTGGCTTATTGGCGGTCGCCGGCGGACGCGCCCGCGACGCCACGGGTGGAGCGAAGGACGTAGTCGGGCCAGAGGGGGCAATTCAGGTCGATCCAGCACTTGATTCGGCGTTTCTCTTCGACGGTGAGCTTGACGTCGTAATGGCCCGCATCGAGCAGAGGCCAGAGTCGGCTTTTGAGGGTGCCGAAAGTTGCTGGGTTGGCTCGTTGGTGCTCCTGGCCCCACTGGCAATCGAAATAATGGACCAAGCCTTGCTCGATGAGGGTGCGGTATGAGGCGGCGACCTTTTCGGCGTCGGGCGTGGCGGTGAGATTGATCTTTCGCTTGTCAGAGGCGTCGTGGCATCGGATGCACTTGGCATCCCAGACGGGCTGGACGACCTTTTCGTAAGCGAACGGGCCTGCGCCCCAGGGGGGCGGTTCGAGCCGGCTGGGCTCGCGTTGGAGCGCTTTGGGGCGGTCGCCGATCGGGGCGGCGGATGCGCGGTCCTCGTGGCAGCCGATGCAGCCGCGGCGTTCGCCGGGCTGAAGTTGAACGACGCTGCGCATGCGTTGCAGTTCGTTGTAGTCCTTGTCGAGCACCTGGAAATAGAGCACCTTCCCGGCGGGGGCATGGAACGATGCGGAGCCGTCGGATTCGACGGGTGCCGTGCCAAGGTCGGACTTCGCGACGTACGTTGGCCAGCCGTGAGGACCGGCGACGACGTGGGTGGGGGTGGCGTAGAAGTCCATGAACGGCTCGTGATCCTTCTGATACTCGCCGTTGGCGAGGCGTTTGAGTTCGGATTGCACCTCCTGGCAGACGCGAATGTGCTTGACGGAGCCGCGCTGGACGGCGGGCTCGAGGCCGCGGTAGACGTCGGCGACGTAGAACAGGCCGGTGGCGTCGGCGATGTCGGCAATGCGGTCGGTGGTGCCAATGACAGGCGGCCGCGGCACGGCGCGGAAGGGCGTGGGGCACATGCTGCCGATGGCGGGGTCGAGGTAAAGCAGTTCGCGATTGCCGAAGCGGTCGATGATGTAGAGGCCGAAGCGGTCGTCGGGCGCGTGGCTGGCGACCATGTAGTCGCGGCTGATGGGAATCGGATCGCGGAAGCACTCGCGGGTGGCCCAGACCATGTGGAACTGCGGCGGCGAGTCGGGAGTGATGTTGGTGACCAGGGCGGCATCGAAGCGGCCTTTGGCGGCGTTGATGATGGCGATGGGACCGTTCAGGTCGCCGCCGTGCGATATGAGGGTCGCACAGAGCTCGTTGCTGCCGGGGATTTCGCGCCCATTGACGTAGCAGAATCTAGTGTTGTTGCCGAAGATCAGTTCGGGGGCAGTGCCATCGGGGCGAATGGCCCAGAGCGTATGGCCGAAATCGGCGCCTTTGTCGAGATATTCGGATCGCGTCCAGAGGATACGGCCGTCGTTCATGACGGAGGGCGCCCATTCGCTGAGATTGGCATAGGAAAGGGCGCGGATGTTTCCGCCATGGGCCTCCCTGCGGAAGAGGGTGAAGGCTTGGGGTCGCCAGCAGAGGAAACGAACCTTGCAGCGGGTGGACATGAACGCCAGGCCGCCATCCGGCAGCGGGCACGGGTAGAAATCGTGGAATGGGCCGTCGGTGATCTGGCGGAGGGCGCTGCCGTCTGCGGCCATGGTCATGAGGTGGTAGTAGTCGCTCTTGGAAGTTTGGTAGGCGAAGCAGATGCGGCTGAGGTCGAAATCGACGGTGACATCGCGCGCGACGCCGTTGCGGGAATCAAAAAGCTGGACGAGTTTTGGGGCCCTTGCGTCCAGTCGGCCATTGGGGCGGGCGAATTCGAGGACGAAGACACCGCCGCCGGGGGGGCCTTGGGCATCGAGCAGGTCGCTGTAGTTGTGGGAAGGGACAAAGGGGTGGCGTTTGACGAAAAGGAGCTTCTGGATGGCAGCGAGGTCGGGATCGCGCAGGAGGAGGCGGCGTTTGGCAAGGCGAGCCTTCCAGAACGTGTCCCATTCGAGATTGCGGTCGCCGCGGCCGGATTGGCGAACGGCCTCGTGAGCCTGGCGGATGTGGGCCAGCTCATTTCGCTCGGTCGAGACGTCCAAACCCTTGCCGGCGAGGCGATCGACGACCCCTTGCATCAGCGTAAGAACGCGATCGGTGGAATCGATCGCTTGGAGCTTGGCGAAGGAACGTTCCTCGCAAGTGAATGCGTAGCGGAGCAGTTGGTCGTCGGAGACCGGGCCGGTCGGCGGCAATCGATTGACGACAGCAGTCACCGGGCGGGGCTCGATCTCGGCAACAGTCTGCCAGGAGCGCCCATCGACCGACAGTTGCACTTCGAGCGAGATGGGAAGACGGTCTTTGAATCGGCCTTGGCGGTCGCGGGAGAAAACAACCTTGGCGACGGAGGCTGGCCGGGGCAGTTCGATCTGGGCCCATTCCTCGGCGGCCCCGCCGGCGATCCAGGAATGGCTGTTCCCGTAGAGGCCGTCGTTGAGGTGCGAAATCTGGTGGATGGCGTAGCCGGGCAGGCAGGAAGAGGCGGCCGCCCTTGCGCCTGAACTGGCCAGAGCGAGGTTGGCGTTGCCGTCGGCGGCGTAGACTTCGAGTTCATCGATGCAGGGCTGATTGGCGTTGCTGGCGTAGATGACCAAGCGGATGAAGCGAGCATCGGTGGGCGTGAAGGTCAGCGCGTTGGGCTTGTCGGGATAGACGGGCACGGCGGCGGCAACACTGGCCAAGACCAGCAATGGGAACAAAGCGAAAACGAGCCTGATCATGATGATGCTCCGAAGCATCCCCCGCGGCACATGGGAAAGATTATGCAAGTCATGCGGCTGTAAGTCCAGAGTATTCTGGTGGCGGAGAGAAGGGGGCAGAACGCCGCGTATCGACGACCGGTAGTCGTGGCGGCCAGTCGAAGAACACCTGTGCTCTGCAATGCGGGCTGAATTGGCGGGTATTAGAAACTGTCTCACAACACCCTTTCCGGACGATATTGATCCGCAGCATGTCATCGCCGCCGTGAAAATGTATTGAATCAGCCGGTTTGAAAATGAATGAGCTGGCCGGCGGGAATGTGCATGGGTAGCGGGAGTGGTCAGGGCCGCTCAGGGCTCGACGCGGTCCTTCATGTGATAGCTCTTGCCCTCGATGACGATGGTCTTGGCGTGCTGCAGGATGCGGTCCAGAATCGCGGAGGTGAGCGTGGCGTCGTTGTTGAAGATGCTCGGCCAGTGCTTAAAGACCTTGTTGGTGGCCAGGACGATCGAGCCACATTCGTAGCGTTGGCTGAGGATCTGAGAAAGCAGGTCGGCGCCGCGTTTGTCAATGGGGAGATAACCGGCCTCGGCACGGACGATCGGCTCGTATGTAGGGAGGGCTGAGAGCCAGAACTTCCCCTGCTCCGAATGCACAGTCACTCGCCCTCCGCCGCTGCCAATGCAAAGCCGATCGTTCCTCCAGTAGCTCCGCACAAACATGGCTGTCGTGCCGGCAGCAACCAGCAGGCACATAACCGCGACGATTCCGAGAAACCGACCTCTGCCAAAGGGTGTCACGTAATCTACTCCTGATTCAGTCATTCAATGCGGGTCGTTCGGATGCGCGTGGCGTTCCGTCGGATAGAAGTCGTCCTTGTCCTTGCCGTACTCCTTCTCCTGTCTTGCCTTCTCCTCGGCGGAAAGTTCCAGTTTCTGAGCGGTCAACCGCGTCAAGCTCCGCCAGCCAGTGGGATGAGACGCAGCGACGGTAATGCACCCGACAAATCAGTCCACGTCCGCCGCGACCACCACCACCCGGAAGCCGTAGCTGCCGCGCCCGTAGTCAAAAAACATGAGGCGGTACGCCGAGCGGCAGACCGCCGGATAGTTGAACCAGCTCCCGCCACGCAGCACACGGAGGCTGCCTGTGTCCGCTCCCGTGGGGTCGGTGGACACTCCCTGGTCGTAGTCCCTGGGCCGGTCCTGGCACCACTGCCATGCGTTGCCGTTCATATCATAGAGGCCGAACGCATTGGCCTTGAGACTACCCACCGGAGAGGTGAACGCAAAACCATCGTTCCAGCTAAAGAACAACTCGTCAAAGAATTTGGGTGACTTCTTCTTGAGGCTCTGGTCAGCGCAGTTAGCCCAGCCCTTGCCGTCATCCGGGTTGTCGCCCCACAGATACGCCGTCTTCGTTCCGGCACGGCAGGCGTATTCCCACTGCGCTTCCGTCGGCAGCACCACCGTCTTACCGCTCTTCTTCGACAACCAATCGCAAAACACCTGTGCGTCGTTCCAGCTTACCGCCACCACCGGATAGTCACCCTTCTGGTCGAAACTCGGGTTGCGCCACGACACACCGTCCATCGGCTTGAAGGCGAGTTTGCCGTCCTTGATGTCCACGCCCAGCGACCGGCCAGCCTTCTCGGCGTCGGTCTTGTAGCCGCTGTCCTTCACGAACGCCGCGAACTGGTCCACGGTCACATGGGTTACCCCCATGTAGAAGGGCTTGCTGATCGTCACCTCGTGCTGGATTTCATTGTTGACGCGACCTCTCTCCGTCTGCGGGCTGCCCATCAGAAACTTCCCTGTCGGAATCTGCACCAGCTTCATCGTCACCTTGTCGCCAAGGTCCAGGGTCAGTTCCTTGGCGGGCTGAGCAGCCTCAGCTTGACACGACTTCCTATCGAACCCGCCCAACATCCACACTGCGCCCACGAGCACCATCATTGCCATCTCAAGGGTCTTCATCATGTTGTGTTCTCCTGGTTGACGCAGGCATCAGCCTACGGATCGCGCGCTCGGACTCAAAGCGCGTGTCAATGGTCAGAACGATCAGCTCACCGATGACGTCCCCTCCGTGTCTCTCGACCTTCCAGAAAGCGTCGCGGGGCCGCCATTCGGTGCAGCGACCGGTTCGACGTGTTTTGTCCAATAGGCCAGACCGACGCTCAGGCAAATCAGTCCCGCCGCTCCCACGTAGAAATTCTGCAGCATCCTTCGGGTCGCGCACATCTGCTGATACCTGCCGACATAATCGCCTGGAGCGGACAAACTACCGCCATTGGCACGCACCAATTCGGAAAAATCATCCCGCGCTTGCGTTGGAATGAACGCGGCTGACACCCATGCGACGACCAGTAATGCAATACCTATGAAAGTGATGACCTTGGCAAGTCTCATCTTCTGTCCTCTGTCGAACGACAGTTGGATGCCTTCTGACGTAACAAGTTCTTTGCGTTCCTTCCTATTTCCGTTCCACAATGTCGATCTCACTCCAGAACGTCTGGCCCCACGCGGTGTGCGTCGCCGTCGCGAAGCTCACAAAAAGCAGGTGGCGGTATTTGCCGATCGGCCCGGTCTCGCCTTGGATGCTCACTCCGCTCTGCCCCATCACTCCATTTTTCGGATCCGTACCACCGGCCGTGGCTCTCGTATCCACCGCCGCGATCAATGACCAGCCGCAACTGGCCGGATCGGCGCCTATCTTGGGTTCAGGGTCAAAACCCGACTGCGATCCGTCACTGCCATAGACCCGGTACACCTGAGCCCAGCGATTGCTGTCCTTATACCACGCGAAGGTGTTGATCTGGCTCACCTCGATCACCTTGCCGAGGTCCGCCTTGAGCCGACTCTCCAGAGTGTTGGGCGCAAAGGTGAACATCAGCGACTCATCCCTGGCATGGAGCGGCCCCAGGCCGTCGTTGAGAGTACTCGGCCCACCGGCAGAGTCTGCCTTGTTCCCGTCGACGATGCTGAAGATGGCGCTTTGCCCGGCGTCTTCCATGGAGATCGTCGGGACGGTCTTGAACGGAAACGCTGCGCCGACCTCTTTCTCAGGCAGTATCTCCGTCAGTACCCGCACGCCGCTTCGCTTCCATCGCATGTAACCCAGGGCACGGTCAATTTCCCCATAGAGACGATTGCTGGACGAAGAAGCTCTGGCCAGCACTTTGCCCTCGGGGTCAATCAGATACGTTGTTGGGAAGTTGACGTATGCCGGGTCCAGCCGCTGTCGCCAGTTCTCCACCATGGCCACGGTCCCGGCGGCATCCATACCAAGGACTTGCCCTTCCGTGCGATCCTGCTCTAGCAGAATAATGTTCAGTATCGCTATTTGGCCGCTCGACCCGATGCGGTCCTGAATGATCTTCATAGAGGGGTACATCAAGCTAACGGTTAGACTGCGGCCGTCCCCTCGGGAGCCTTCAAGAAACGTCAGCACGACGTACTTACCTCGATAGTCGGAGAGCTTCAGCGTGCTCCCGTCTGGTTTCTTTGCTTCCAAGGCCGGGGCGGGAGCGCCGATTTCCGCGCGCGGGCGCACGTGCACCGCGAGCGTTCCCACGTCGAGGGGTTCATCGCTCCGGCCGCCGGGGATCTCCGGGATGGTGAAGTTCAGCGAGCCTTGAGCAAGAGTCTCGATGGCGCCTCCTCCGGGGTCCATGGTATCGTTCGAGATATTCAACTGATACTCACCCGCCGGGATGTCGTCGGCGCGGAATGAACCGTCGGGCAAAATGTCCACAGGATAGGTCCTCGGATATCGGCTCACCGACACCGACGACGGGTTGAGCCGGGCCTTGGCGGCCTTGGCTCGCTCCTGGTTGCTCATGCCGACCAGATTGGCCAGGCTCTGTACCAGCGACACCGGTTGTGGTCTGCCCGGGCAGACAGACCCAAAGAGGGTCAGTTTCCCGCTCGGATCATCGAGAACAACCTTCCCAACGACCGGCCTGCCGGTGCCGCCCAGTTCCACCTGCACTTTGTGGCCGGAGGCCGTTTCAACCACCATGGCGTAGTGGATATGACTCATCTGGACGCCGCTCTGGAGGTTCCGAGGCACCATGCGGCCCAGCATCGTCGTGCCGGGAACAACACGGGTGAACAGGAAGCGGCCGTTTTCGTCGGTGCGGGTTGTCTGCGAATATTGAACGCGGCTGGGGGCATAGGCTGGGAGCAGCGTCGAACTGCTGGGGTTGGTCGTTGGCACCACGTTCATGCTCTGGTTACTCAGGTTGACCTGTTGATCGGCCAGTGGCTTGTCCCCCACGCGAAGCGTACCTTCAACCCGAGCCCACGGCTGGATGACGATCCGGCCATCCTTGGGCATCGCGGCCGAGCGGACATGGGCAAATCCCTGCGAATGCCGCACAACCAGGTCCGTCCATTGCATGCCCGTCGCAAACGCGAACCGCCCGTCCTTGTCGCTGCGAACAGACAGACTCCCGGGGCGGGCTGTACCGTATGCATC
Source organism: Planctomycetota bacterium (assembly GCA_026693085.1). GTDB lineage: Bacteria > Planctomycetota > Phycisphaerae > Tepidisphaerales > Tepidisphaeraceae > JAPLNB01. Next base: position 41,137 of record JAPLNB010000383.1, read on the forward strand.
GACATCGTTCTGGTTTGCGGCCAGAAGCACTTCGGCATCAGACACGGGCTTACCATCGGCCGTTACAACGGTTCCGCTGGGGCCGGGGCCTTGGGCGTCGGCAACCATGTTCGCTCGAAAGGCATACAACGCGTTGATGCCAGTCGTATCCGACTGTGGGGTTGCCGGTTGCATTACCACCTTTGACTGGTCGCCGGAGCGCGCCCGGTGAATGACCACCGCCGTCGTCACGCTAAACGCCAGTATCGCAGCGATTACGCCGATGACCGTCGTTTGGGCTTTGATCATTGTCATGACAATCGCTCCCTTCGCTATCCACGAGCCGGCCGCGCCGGCTGCGGCCGCACCCGCAATCCCGACGCTTGTGGCCGCTGCCGTAGCCAGCGACACCACATGCGTAGGAGCCGCCTGGACTGCGTTGGCCACCAGCAATCCCGCCAGACCAAGGCTTGTGACCTCCACGCCTCTACCCGCGAAGAACTCCCGCAACTGTTCAATGGCCCGGCAAACACGCTGCCTGGCCGCATCCTCGCCGATTCCCAGCGTCGCCCCCACTTCAGCCATGCTCTGGCCATCGAAGTATCGCAGCAGCAACGCATCCCGGCTCTTCTGGCCCAAGACAGCGATGCCCTCGTCTATTTCGGTGGCAATTCGCTCCCAATCTGCCTGGCTTGGCCGCTCGTCCATGACTCTCACCATTTGTCCCGCCTGCAATTCATGATGCCGACGCCGCAGTCGGCTCCGCTTGTCTTTTGAGGTCTGGTAACGGACGGCCGTCAATAGCCAACCCGCTAGAACAACATTAGGACGGATCCTGTGCGCCTTGTGCGCAAGCGCGGCGAACACTGCCTGCGTGGTATCTTCCGCCTCATGCGGATCGTGCGTCTGGCGCAAGGCAGCGGAATAGACCAAACCCGCATACCGATGCACCAGGGACGTAAATGCCTCCTGCGAGCGGTCTTGCGCATACTGCGACAGTAGCCCATGATCGTCCATTTGCCGGCCTTCCTCTGCATAACACCCGCTCAAACCGGAACGTGACATGGACACTCAGACGATCAGATGCTCCGGGGCTTGAGCCAGATGGGCGGTGCCAAGATGGGATGGCGGGCCCCGTTCGAGTGGAGCAGCTATGTATTCAACGAAGCGTTGCTGGGCCGACGGAACCCCAAATCCGGCCGCGAGCCGTTCGTAGGTCCGGTGGGGAAAACGATTACGGTCAAGCAACCATCTACAGTGATGCTGGCGATGGACGGACGTCCGCGAAGCCCACCTGGCCTGATTCTCGTCTTCGATGTAGGGAATTACGACACAGTCTACGACTTCCAGCAGTTTGTCTCCGATCCTGACGAGCAGTTGTTGCACAGCACAGGCATGGAGACGCTGGATTTCATGCGTCACCGGTACCAGGTCAACGTGCTGTTCGTGGACGGGCACGTGGAGAGCCTCTCGATGAGCAATGATGGTCTCAAGTCGATTGGTGTTTCGAAGGGCATCTACGAGTAGGGCAGGTTGGTGGCCATCAATGTGCCGGAATCCATTCTCCCGAGGGGCCGCCAAAGTCGCAGCCCAAGTCGCAGCGGGTGCCAATGCTGCTGGCGGCATGTGTCCTACGCTCGCATCCTCACTGTGGTGTCGGAATCGCGACCCACCTGGTCCTTGGCCGAATCTCGCGGGTGAACTGCAGCCCGGTTTGCCGTCCCACATTCTGAAGCAGCGGATCCACACACTCGCCAGAGACGGCAGCCACATCTGGCCCAATGTGGTTCTGCCACTGCATGAATTCCTTACCAGTTTCGGTCTTGTCGATGACTTCGACGTTGATGAGTTCACCCAGAGCGACCAGAAATCTGCTCATGTCGCCACATGACCAGCCGCGCGCCGGCTTTTGCGTATCGATGTAGAAACGGGCGAACCCGGCTTTGCCCGGCGGGTCGTAGCGGCCGGTCGACACGATGACCTCTTGCTCCAGTTGTCGCCTCTCGAAACGGAGCCTCCACCCCACTTCCTCGCGCAGGATGTTGCCGAAGGCCGCCATCTTTTCGTCGACGGTCGCGTTTTCTCGCAGTATCCAGTCTCCGGGCACGAGGCGCGTTCGATCCAAGTCATCCATTTGGACGGCGTAGCTTGGCATGTGCAGAGCGTGTCTCAGGACCTCGCTGACCATTGGTGGGTTGCCCGACCAGGAATGCCACCTGACTTGGCCGTCAAAGGTGAAAACCGTGATGGTGGATACCGTCAAATCGACGAGTCCGTTGGGGTCAGCGTTTCTCAGAATGGCTTCTCGCTCGGGGATGAATGGCAACGTGACCCGCTTGAGCACTTGGCCTTCGGCGAGGCAATAGACCTCCTCGAACCGCGATCGAGTCAAGGGGTCAAGCGGACTGCGGGTTTCAGGGGCGTCGCGTTGGTTCGGGATCGCCACTCTGTCGGGATTGCGTTGCCGAGTCTGATGTACCATGATGGCCGCGGTCCCGCCCGCCAACAATAGCGCCAGCAACGAAGTTGCTGCCACCTTTGCCTTTGTCCATACCATGATTGACAACACTCCTTTCGTCATTGCCGGACACGCAGAGCATTTTGCTGCGGCTGCCGCGGTCGCGGCCGCCAGGCCGGCGGGAGTTGCACTGGCGGCGTTGGCCGACAGAAGCGTCCCGAGGGTTGCTGCAGAAATGACCAGACCTCGCTTGTTGAAAAAGGCGCGGACGTGATCCAAGGCCCTTGAGACCCGCTGCCTCACCGCGTCTTCCGTGATGCCGAGCCTATCGGCAACCTCATGAACGCTCAGGCCCTCGAAGTACCGAAGTACCAGTGCATCGCGATTTCTCTGTCGCACTTCCGCGATGGCCTCATCCAGATCGGGGGCGATCTGTCCCCATGCATTCTGGGGCGAAGGAGTCTGGGACATGCGGTCCGCCATTTCTGCGGCCTTCTGCTCGTGGCTCTTACGCCGCATTTCACTCCGTTTGGCATGGGCAGCCACATAGCGGGTTGTGGTTAACAGCCAGGCGGAGAGCACCGTATTGCGTGGAACATTGCCGGCATTCCTGGCGAGAGTGAAGAAGACGGCCTGGGCCACATCCTCCGCCTGATTCGGTTCGCGCATCTGTCGCAGTGCTGCCGAATAGACAATACCCATGTGGCGGCGAACGAGCTCGGCAAAGGCCTGCTCGGACCCCGTCTCCACATACTCATTCAATAACCAAAGGTCATCCATCGGTTGACCGTCCGATTATAGATGCCCGGTCAAGCCACGGATGTGACATTTCTCTGCCAAAGGTCAGCAGAAATGCGGCTCGAACGCCGACGTGCTATTCCTCGATGCGGTAGAGATGCGTGTTCGTTCGCAGAAACAGCGCGCCCCCGCTCACGGCCGGCGAGGCCATGAACCGCCCGTCCAAGCGATTCTCAGCAATCACGTCAGGCTTATCACCAACCTTGACAATGACCGTCACGCCTTTCAAGGAAGACAGATAGATCATGCCGCGTGCGTACAGAGGTGACGAGACGTACTGCGTGCCCAACCGCGCCTGCCAGATCTGTTGCCCGCTCATGGCATCCAGACATCGCACAATGCCACTGTCCAAGGGCATATAAATACGGCCATCGACGAACAGCGGCGTAGGGAGCAGGCACGAAGCTTGGGAGAATCTCCATGCGATGTTGGTCTGCGCCACATCGCCCGATCCGCCAGGGCGGATTGCCCAGAGTTGTGCCGCGGTATACCCTGTGCTCACGAACAACAACTCGTTGCCATACACCGGCCGGGCCGCGTTTGAATAGCCCGGCAGCTTGCACGACCATAGTTCTTTGCCCGTCAGAGGATCATAGGCAATACAGTTGTATGCACCTATGCTGATCAACTGCTCCCGGCCATCGACGGTAATGGGAAGCGGGACGGAGTAGGCTTTGCGCATAGGCGGCAATTTCCAGCCGAAATCTGTGCTGCGCCGCGTCTTCCAAACGGCCTGGCCCGTCTTCTTGTCGAGAGCCGCGACATACTGTTGGCCGATTCCGTCGCAGTTCAGGATGTACAGATCCTTGTACAGGATCGGACTCGAGCCGGCTCCCTCCATGTGCATGACTTTCAGATCAGTGTTCCTCCAGAGAATCTGCCCCGTAGCGGTATCGATGCACGCTGAGCCGTTCGTGCCAAAACAGACATACACACGACCTGTCTCGATCGCGGGTGTAGGGGAGGCGTACGAGTTGAATGAGTTCTTGTATCCGGGATTTGACGGTGCAAAGACCTCAATATTGCGGTCAATTCGACCGGTGGTCTTATTAACGCACAAGGCCCGAAGCGAGTGACCTTCACTTATTGACGTTGTCAGCCATATCTGATCATCCCAAATCACCGGTGACGACCACCCCTCACCAGGTATGGCTGTTCTCCATTTGACGTTCTCGGTCTCCGACCACCTTGTCGGTAGCGCCGCTGACGCGGCATGATTGTTGTGAGACGGTCCGAGGAACTCCGGCCATTGGTCGTCCGCTGACAGGCGGGCGCAAACTGCGAGGATAAGAATGATGGCCCGCGACATAGACCCCTCCTGCACTGCATACCGGAATCTCGCAGCGAGTGGAAACCGCACACGCGACTACTGGAAGTTGCGCCTCGCTGGTGGGTGGATTGACGAACCTCACGACCACCGAAGTCACGGCGCTTCATCATAAACGCCTCTGGACAGCCAGATCGATTTGAGGCCATCATCGGTCATTGGGATCCTCTCCACGTGAAAGTCCGCGAACAGGACATTGATGAAGTACCGATGGCGTAGGAAGTCGAGCGTGTCGTAGAAATGGCCTCGGGGCATGTAGGTGTAGTGGAAATCGTAGATCGTGTCGTCCTTCCGCATATCGTAGACGAGCAGAAAGCCTTCGGGATCCTGGATGCTCCGAGGGCGGCCGTCCATCGCCAACATCACCTGGCCCGGGTGTTTTGCCCTGATGAGCTTCGCCATCGGGTAGCTCCAAGCCGGCCGATCCCGCCGGCCCAGCAATGCCTCGTTCACCACGTAGCTGCTCCACTCGGCCGGCGCCCGCCAAGCCTCGGAATCCCTTTGGGTCAGGCCTCTGTACAGGGGGTCCTGGCTGGGGCACTTGAATCGCTTGTAGAAGCCCTCTCGCAGCATGTCCTGTTCCAGGTTCTCCCGGGAATCGAGGCGGGGCTTCAGGCCCATCGAGACCGCAAGAGCGACGGTGAAGGGCACGGGCCGCTTGACGCCGTTGTCGGTGTAATAGATGTAGCGCCTCTCCCTCTCATCCTCAAGGCCCTTGGGGTTCACGACTCCGCCCACGGGGTCGAAGTGCCATCCTGCGATCGGCAGGTAGCCGTTGTGGTCGTTCACGTGGATCATCGCGGCCATCCCCATATTCCTCAGATTCGACAGACACTGGATCTGCTTGGCTCGCTCCTGGACGGATGCCACCACGGGCATGAGCATGCCGATCAGGATCGTAATGATCCCGATCACCACCAGCAGCTCAACCAGGGTAAAACCATGTTCCTGTTGCCGGCTTCGCATTGCGGTATCCTTAAATAAGCTCCATCACCGCCGCACTCACTCGTGCTTTTCGGTGTGTGTCTTCAGTTCCGTCGGATAGAAGTCATCCTCGTCTTGGCCAAAGTCCTTTTGATCCTTTTCGGTCTCCGGCGCCGCGGGGACAAGCGGCACCGCGCTGAGATCACGGATCGGCATCGGCTGGTTCTGAACGTCGGTCGAGGGGACTGGATCCGACGGTGAGGCCGCGAGCTGCGCCTCCAATTGAGCGCCAAGACGTTCGGTCTCGGCCAAGTCCTTTTCGGTAATCGACGGCTGTGGCGCCGCTGCCGCAGTCGTTGGCTTCACTTGGCTCAGATCGATGCCCTTGCTCTGGCGGGGGCGCCAGATGCTGCCGTAGACCATCAGGTTCACCAAAGTCGGCCAGATCCCGCCGATCACCACCAGACTGGCCGCCGTCCACAGGCGCACGGCCCAGCGCGCATCCCGCCACCAGGCATACCGAAAACTCACCCCCTTCAGGCTCTTCAGGTAGTCCACCACGGAATACTGGGCATTGGCGGGCTGCGTGGTCGGTCCCAGCGTCTTGTACGGCACTGCGGTGACGTAGCAGCGGGGGCGCCATTCGGCTTGCTCTTTACCGTCCTTCACCCGCGGCCTCCCATCGAAATACAGACCGGCCACGATGTGAATGGGCTTACTGATGCCCCCAGGCAGTTGGATCCGATCGGGATAGACCACCAGATCTCGGAAATGGCGGACGCCGTTGTACTCGCGCTGCAGGCCCCTCTCGAAGTCCCGCTGGGTCATGTCCTGACCATAGGCGGATCGCCAGTCCTCGCGAGGCAGTTGCTGCAACCGCCCAATGATCCAGCCCACGATGAGGCTGATCAGGATCCACTGCCAACGTCTGATCCGCTCGATGCGCATCGGATCCTCGGTTCTTCACAGCCCCTGCAACTCCGGCTGCTTGAGCAGAAACTCGCGGCGCTTGGCCAGATAACTCTTCAGCGACTGCACGTTCTGGCGAAGCCTGTCCGTGCCGGCCTGGGGATTGCCCGAAGTCGCCTGGGCTCGAATCCGTACCTCGTCCTGCAGACGATCGGCCACCGCGTCGATCGCCGGGAAAAAGCCCTCCTCCGTGTAGACCTTTTCGAGCAGCTCTTTCGTGCGGGCCAAAAAAAGGCGCCGGAACTGGGGGTTGGCCAGCATGGGCCGGGAGAACACTCCCCCCGAACGCCACCAGGCGATGGTGTCATCGGCGGAACCACCCTTGCCATCGGGCGGCGGTTTTCGGTCGCCATCCATCCCGTTTGTCAAAGCCATGTCGATGAACAGTCTGTCTTCAGGAAGGCGGTCGTACACGCCCCAGGTCTTGTCGCGGTCCCAGGGGTAGATCGTCCACTTCTTTGTGCCGTTGAAGTCGTGGTAAACAAAGTAGTTGTTGAAGGAGCCGTCCCAGTCGGAAACGAGGTGGTTGATGGCGAAGTAGTTGACGAACACCGGCACGTTGAAGTTTTCCTGGATGATCTTCCATTGCTCGTCGCCGCGGGTCTGCTGGAGCTTGGAGACGATCGAGGTAATGTCTTCGTGGTTGCCTTGGGTGTTCGTCTTCTTCTCGTGTTTGCCGGCGATGCCGTTGCCGAACCAGTTCACTTTGTACAGATTCCCGTCGTCGCGGAGTTTGTTGCGGCGGAGGAAGGAGCGGTTGGGCTGCTCCATCAGCAGGTGATATCCGACCAGCCGGCCATCGGCCCACACGCGAACGAAATCCGTCATCGACACCGGATTTCCGGCCCGGCGGAACAGCTCATAGGAAAGGGCCTCGGCCAGGATGAACCGCTCGTTTCCCTCGAAAAGGAGGTTGACGCTGCTCATGCCCCCAAGCGTGTGGTCCTTGTGAAAGTGGACCTTGTAGCCGCCGTTGGTCTCACCCTGGGAAACGAGGGCGATGCCGCGCACAGTGATGTTGATATGGTCAAAGAGAGTGGGCTTTCCTGTCTTCTGATCGACGTAGACGAATGCACTGGTGCCGCGAGGTGGCAGCGCGGCCGCCGGACCGAACTTGTTGTGGGGCTGATCGGTCTGGGGGGCCACCATGCTGCCGAAGACCTTGAATCGGCTATCAGACCGCGCGGTCGCAAACCGCATCACCATTCCAAATGGAACCCTGTCAGGTTTGTATGCCTGGTGGACCCACACGGAGAGCGTGGGACGGAGGTCGTTCGGATGCGGGTAGATGTGCTCGATGCCAGCGTTGTCAATTGCCTTAATGCGATACCGAAGCAGGCGATCGGCATTCTGTCCGGGAATGCTGGCGGCATAGCGGTTCCCGGCGGTCTTGGCCATCGTGACGGAAACCTCAGGAAACATGGTCGATTCCGGCGTCAAAGTTCGGTAGAGCAGCGCGACCTCTCGCACGCCATCGGCGTCGGTTACATCGGCCTCGACGCGTATCGGCTGTTCCAAGGCAGGATCGCCGGGAGTACAGGTCACTTTTGTGATCGTCGGCGGGAGGTTCTCGCTGTAACAGGAGTTGCGCGCCCCTGGCGTGCCCGAGGGCTTCGCCACGTTGGCAGGCAAAGGCGAGGGGGCCCAGTTCTCGGCCTTCTCGC
>JAPLNB010000384.1 GCA_026693085.1 Planctomycetota bacterium
GATCGCCCACAAACCGTCGCCGCCTGGCGCCGACGCTCCCCCACCGTCTCCGACAACCCCGTCTTCTGGCGCGAAATCCGCCGACCTCTCGTCACCAGACGATGGCAGGCCATCGCTATGGCCACCCTCATCGGCGGCGTCCTCGTCTTCTTCTACGTCTGCATGGCCATCAATACAGAGCTCGGAAACAGAAACTGGCAGATGCCCTTCGCCTGCATCTTCTGTGGCCTGCTCACACTCCTCGCCTGCATTATCTCCGCCACCGCCATCGCCCAGGAGAAAGAATCCGATACCTGGACCCTCCTCCTCTCCAGCCCACTCACCTCCCGACAGATCGTCCTGGGCAAACTCGCCGGACTCCTCCGACGACTCCTCTGGCCCTCCATTCTCATCGTCCTCCACTTCCTCCTCTTCGGCCTCGGAGGTGTCCTCAACTGGACAACCGTCTGGGTCATCCTCTATCTCACCTTCTCCACCAACATCATCTGGGTCGCCACCGGACTCTATTTCTCCCTCCGCCTCAAAACCGTCACCTTCGCCATCATCCTCAACCTCTGCGTCACCGCGGCCCTCTATGGCTTGGCCCCCATCCTCCTCGGAATCACCGGCGTATTCTTCTATCGCACCGACACAGGCGCCGAGATCGTCGGCCTCTACGTTCCCTATGCCTACATGTGCAGCGCAATCGAATCCCTCAACGACCGCCACAACGGCTACAACTACAACTACAACGCCCAATTCACCCGCACCGACAACCTCCTCGCTCGCAAGCTGTGGGTCCCCGTCTTCGGCCAGATCCGCGCAACCGATTTCCTCGCCATCGTCTTCGTCGTCGGCCTCGCCTACCTCCTGCTCACAACGCTCGTTGTCTGGTACACAATCAGGTCATTCAACAACATCGTCGGGCGAGCGGGGCAATTGGACAGACAAGCCAACCAACTCGACACACTCACCTCCGCCGAACCACTGGCAATGTAATCAGCCTTGCTATCGATCGAATTCGCCGTGATACGCATCACGCTACGCGCAGATCTTCTTCAATTTGGGCGAACCTTCTTGCGTATCCAACATATCAGTATCGACGTGATGCTGGCCGGTATCTCTGTCCGATGGGAGAACCGACCGTACACCTCGGGAGCGAATACTTATGCTTAATGACCGCTTATTTCTGACCCTCGACGCCTCCGCCTTGCAAGCCGACCTCATACGCCTGCTGGAACGCACCGCTCGCGACAACGGCCGCATCGAAATCACCACCGCCGACGGGGGCCAGTGCATCATGATCAGCAAACAGGAACTGGACAGCCTCGAAAAAGCCCTCGAGATCCTTTCCAGCACCCACGATGGCCAGGTCATGCGCCAAAGCATCGAGCATTACGCTCAACTCGACGCCCAGCCTCAACGAACCCTGTCATAAAGCAGACTCGTCATAGAGCCAGCGCAATTGCGCTCAGGTTTGGCTTTGTAGTCCGGGCTTTAGCCCGTTTGCGTTTGTAGTGCGGGCTTTGTCCATTCGGCGGGTCTGCTGATCGACTCCGCATCCCACGACCCGACCAACCTGTCCAGAACCTTCAGTTCAGGGGGCTTTGGCACGGCTTCTTCGCCTGCACGCACAACCTGGCCGAACAGGAAGCCGAGTGTCAGGCACGGAGCAACGAATCTGAAAAATGAGCCCGACATGATGTTACTCCTGTCCAACAAGGAAAGGCACCAAGCTTACGCCCTGCACAGAGCTGGGCAAAAGCACAGCTATCTCGATTCAGCCGCCTCCGTGACGACTGATGCCCGCTACAACGAGGCAAAATGCGCCGGGCACACATAGACCCAGCCGAATTACCAATGCCTACGCCGACCCCGCTCCGCCCGCGGGATGGCCGCACTTGGGGCAGAACTTGCCCGTGCGGGGATTGCCGCAATGACGGCAGCGGCCGGCGTCCAGACTGCTCAGCGCCAGGGCCTTTTCCGTCGCTTCGCCGAGGATGCGCGCGGCCTCGCCTCGCGCCTCGTCGAGCATGCGGTTCGCCTTCGCCCGCGCCGACTTGCGAAGGGTGAATGCCATCGTCAGCAGCCAGGCCATGACCACGCCGGCCCCGATGCTCACGCAAATCGCGGTGCATTCAACCTGGTCCCTCTGGTTGTATGCGGACGGATAAGAGTACTGGGAGATCGTGGCCAGAATCGCCGCGATTCCGGCACCCAGTTCCAAAGCCATGACGGCGAACATCACCAACACTCGTGCAGCCATGGGGGACTCCTTCACCCGTTCCCTATTGTAGGGAATTGCAGTGGATCCGGTCTATGGCGCTGGTTTGGGCAGCTTCTGCTTGAATGCCTCCTCGTCTCTTACGGTTTCGACGTGGCCATCCATGAAGCCGACGACCAATCCGCCCCCCGGCCATTTGTCATAGGCTTCGTAAAGCACGATGACTTGATTGGGAGCGCGGACCTGGTTGATCTTCTGCGCGGGCTTCGCCCATACATAGCCTTTTTCCCGATCCGGCTGACGAGGGTTGCGCAGGACCTTGTCGTCCTTGAGGTAAGTTCCGATGAGCTGCTCGATGGTGTCGGGCAGGGCGCCTCTGTGGTCGTTGGCATACATCATGACGCCGATGAAGAGCTGCTTCACGTTATTCTGGCTCTGCTGCACGGCCGCGGGCCGTGGGACCGCGTTCGTCTGGCGGGTGACCTTGCCGGACACATCGAAGACGACCTTTCCATCGGCGTCTTTGACGATGAATCTCCACTCACGGTGGTCGTCATCAATGAAACGATCGGTCAGTGTGACCGACGTCGGCCCGGTATCCTCCATCTTGAAGCTGAACGTACGGGTCGCTTCATCCCAACTGCCGGTTGCGACCCCAGCGTTTCCGAGAGAACTGAACGACCACCAGCGCATCGCCCGGCGGTTCTGGTCGTAGGCAAACAGGTGCACCATTTCAGCGCCGTCCTCCGACTTTTCCTTCAACTGGAGGAAACGCTCGCCCAGAATCCACGCGGCGGTGGGGGTCCGGCGCGACTGCTTGAGCTCGGGAACCGTAACCGTCTCCTGGTTATCCCATGTCCCCACGTACCTGTTCAGCGCCTTCCATTCCTTGGTCTGCTTGAAATCGTTGTTGGCCGGCTGGGCATAGGCCCGCAAAGCCATTGATGCGACAAACGCCACTACTGCAAATCGCCACAGGTTCATGGAACACTCCTCATATAGTGCAGTCCGTGAAGACTGCTGGTTTTTCTTCGACTTTTTCTTGCCCGCGCACGGGGACAATGAATGGATCTAGATCCACTTCTACTTCCGACCATCTGGATGTTCTTCGGGGTTTTGATCCGGCCGCCCCGGCCGTGACGGATGCGGCAGATTGTCATGTCTAAACCAAACTACTGTATTCCGCAACCCCAGCGGGTTCGACGCATCGAACAGTCGTTCGCCTGGATCGACCACCGCCTGATCCGCAATGGCCACCTGGCCGTCATGACCCACCAGGACCAGAGTCTTTACCTGTTCCTGGCATTGGCCGCCGACTGGCCGTCATGACCCACCAGGACCAGAGTCTTTACCTGTTCCTGGCATTGGCCGCCGACCGCAACGGCGTCAGCTTCTACCGCAAGGAAAAGATCTGCGACCTCTTGGGGCTGGACTTCGGCACCTTCGAGATCGCCCGCGATCGCCTGGTCGATCTGGATCTCTTGTCCTTCAAGCCCTACAGCGCCCTGACCGTCAACGGCTTCTATCAACTGCTGCCGGTCGACCAACAGGCACCGGACTTCGCCGCGACCAAGCCCGTGCAGCTTTGCGGCACGACGCCGCTGCCGGAGAAGACTTCTTCGCCGCCTGCGCCGCCGGCCGACCTGGCCGCCCAATTGGCCGGCGCGTTCCGGAAGATCTGACAAACAGCAGGCTCGATCAGGGCAGAGGTGGCGAAAGTGTCCTTGAGGTTCGGCCTCGTACGAAAGACCGCCACGCCCTGGCCTTCTCGGATAGCCGCGTATGAGGCCAACCCTGAACAACGACCACTTTCCGCTGGACGTCTTCGAAACACCCCTGCCCTTGGCATTGGAAGTCTGGCGGGCCTCGGCCGACCAGACCGCCGCCGAAGCCGATTACACACAACTCCTCGTGAGCCTGCACGTGCTAGGCCTGTCCGCCTTCGCCGCATCCCATCCACATACGCCCCGCGAAGTGATTGAGCTGAACCAGTTTCAGCAGCGAGAGGTCGAGCGACAGGAGGCCTTGCGACAACGCCTAAGCCTGCGGACCGACCTGCCGCTCCACATGGGGCTTTCCCAGCGCAACTCGGACCCGGCCGAGCAGCAGCTCAAGCGGAATCACCACATCATCCAATTTGCCGACCGCATCAGCCTCTCCCTGTGCTGCACGCAGTTGATCACGCCGCGGATTGACCAGGTCGTTCCCCGCCCCGGCGATCGGCCGACCACGCTCCACCTCCGCCGCATGCCCGACCAGTGTCTGGTCGTCGCGCCTTGGCCATTCGACCATCCGGTGCTGAACTTGGCCGTACCTTATCGGTCCGTCCCCGCTCAGCGATTCCCAAACCGCGAAGAGTTCGTTTCGGCATATGGCCAAAGCCCCGTACAACGGCTTGAATTCGCGCTTCGGCCGGCGCCGTAAGCCTCAGTGCGTCCGCCGCTTACGCAAAGCCACACAACAACCTCTCCCAATTTGGGCTTGGAGGAGTGCCGATTGGGGTATATGATGGAGTTGAATTCGTGCGTTCAATGTACAGGCTTTCGTCAAGAATCCTCGCGGTGATGCTGGCAGGCATGATGGCCTGGTCGGTGGGGGTATGCCCCTGTGGCAAGGCCGAATGCGCCATGATGGCGCAACCGGCACGCAATGATCCCAAGCCCAAGACATGCTGCCACAAAAGCGCCCCCCAATCGGATAAAGCGACGGACGGCTCGCAGTCGAATTCGCAGCATCGCTGCGCCAACTGCCTGGCCGCATCCATCGCGAATCGCCCGTCGTCAGGCGGACACGAGATCACTTTCCATTTCATGCCAGCCCTGTTGCCGCCGGCAGCGATGCCAGTGAATCCTCCCTCGATTGCAGCGGCTCTGCTGATGCCTGCCGAGGATGTTCCAATCCCGCCGCTTTTACGGGATTTGTTCCACAGTTCCTGCCTGCTGACGGTCTGATCTTTACCAAATGAGTTGATGAGCCGGGGCGATTGCGTACCCTTGCACAGGACTCTTATTGGAAAAGGACCATGCCAATAGCCTTCACAATATTGCGATGGGGAAGCGTTCTGGGACTCGGCGTGCTGCTGGGCGGATGTGTGCTGGCGCCCAAAGGGTTGACCGAAGAGCAGGCCCGGCTCGATGCAGCCGGCGCGCCCTACGACCAGCCACACGCGCAGCGACAACTCCCCGAATTGCCGCCGGAGCCAGCCTGGCAGGATCTGCTGCATCGGGCGTTCCTCGCCAACGGCGATCTGGAAGCCGCCTATTTCGAGTGGAAGGCTGCGCTGGCCCGCGTGGAGATGGCAGCGGGCTATCCCAACACGAACCTGTCGCTCAGCTTTGAAACCATGTTCTCGGCGGAGCGGATGAAGTCGTGGGACCGCACGACGATCAGCGCCCAACCAGACCCGATGCAGGGCCTGGCCTTTCCCACGAAGGTGGCACAGGCGGGCAAGCGGGCGCTGGAACAAGCCCGAGCAACGGGATTTCGGTTCGCGGCCAAGAAGTTCGACCTCCAGCGAAAGGTCTTGCAGCAGTACCTGGATTACTCGCTGATGGCCGAAAAGCTGCGGATCCAGCAGAGCAACGTGTCGCTTCTGCAGTTGCTCACGGAAACGGCAACAAGCCGGGTGCGCGCCGGCGGAAACCAGCAAGACCTGCTCAAGGCGCAGATCCAGCAGCGATTGTCCGAGAACGAGCTGGCGACGATGCAATCGCAGCTTCAGGGGATGCGGGCGATGCTCAACGGCATGCTCGCGCGCCGGGCCGATGCTCCGCTGCCGGTTCCCAAGACTCTGCCCGGCCCGCGCCCATTGCCGGCGGACGACGCGACGTTGATCGCGGTGGCAGTGGATGCCAATCCCGAGCTGGCGGCGCTCGCCCGCGACGTGGCCGGCCGAAAAGACGCAATCGAGCTGGCCCGCATGCAGTACATCCCCGACATCAACCCCATCGCGGGGTTCACCGGCAACATCTCGCAGTTCGCCGGCGCGATGGTGACGGTTCCAATGGCGATCCCGATGATTCGCGGACAGATCAAAGAGACCCAAGCCATGCTCGCGGCCACCGAGGCCATGGCCCGGCAAACGCGATCCGAGCGGGGCGCAAGCTTCGTCGCGGCACTGGTCGCGATCCGCAACGCCGAACGGCAAACCCAGCTTCTCGAGCAGATCATCCTGCCGAAGGCTGAGCAGGTTCTCAGCAGCTCCCGCCAAGCCTACGCCACCGGCTCCATTTCGTTCATCGAGTTGGTGGACAGCCAGCGGACACTTTTGGAGGTCCGCCAGATGATTGCGGAAGCCACAATCGCAAGGGAAAAGCAACTGGCGGAGATGGAATCGCTGGCGGGCGTCGATATTGAAACCCTCGCCGCTCCAACCACCCGCCCCACGACAGGTCCACAGTCAACAAACCATGAAGGTCACGAATCATGAAAAACTTCATCCATCAGACCGCCACATTCCTGCGCATTCTCTTCGCCCGGCTCCGTTTCCTGGCGGTATTCGTCGTCGCGGGACTCGTGGTCGGATACTGGGACAACATCAAGAACCACGTCGACAAATGGACCCGGCCGCCGATCGCGCCGGATGTGCTGGCGGCTTCGCAATCGCAGATCGAGTACTACTGCGTGATGCATCCGAACATCATCCGCAATGAGCCGGGCAACTGCCCGATCTGCGGCATGCCGCTGGCCAAGCGAAAAAAGGGCCAGCAGCTGGAACTACCCGAGGGTGTGGTAGGTCGCGTGCAGCTTACGCCGCAGCGGATTGCCTTGGCCAATATCCACACGACCCTGATCGAGCCGCGCCGGCTGGTGCGCGACATCACCGCGGCCGGCCTCCTGGATTACAACGAAACCAAGGTGGCGCAGCTTAGCGCCCGCGTCGCCGGACGCGCTGATGAGCTGTTCGTGAAATTCACGGGCCAGGCGGTGAAGATCGGCCAGCCCATCTACTCGCTTTACAGCCCTGAAGTCTACACCGCCCAGCGAGAATACCTGGAATCGCGAAAACGCGCCAACGACATGACCCAAGACGGCTCGCCCGACGCGCGCATGGACGCCGCCGCCCTCTACAACGCGTCGATGCAGAAGCTCGTGCTCTGGGGCACGACCAGCGACCAGCTCGACCAGCTCGATCAGGAATACGACCACACCGGCAAGGTCCCGACGCATTTCCGCGTCACCACGCCAATCAGCGGCATCGTCATCCGCAAGAACATCTACGAAGGGGGCTATGTCCAGACCGGCGACACGCCCTACGTCATCGCGGACCTTGGCACACTGTGGATGCAAGCGGGGATTTATGAGCGGGACGTGCCGCTGGTGAGAATAGGCGATGAGGCGGAGGTGGTGGTCGACGCGCTGCCGAACGAGACCTTCAAGGGGCACGTGACATTCATGGCATTCCAGATCGACCCGCAGACGCGGACTCTGGCGGCGCGGATTGAGCTGGCGAATCCGAATCTGCGCCTCCGGCCGGGCATGTTCGCGGAGGCGACGCTGGGTCTGCCGGTGGCCGCTTCGCACGAGCATCCCGCGACTCAGCCAGCCACCGCACCCGCGGCAGCGATCGTCGATCGAGCGAAAGTCTTCCAAACAGCGCTTCAGCCCTATCTGCAAGCGTATCAAACCCTCGTCGCGGACAAGAGCGACAACGTCTCCAACCTGCTGCACGACGCACTGGCCAGGCTCCAACCCATCGCCAAGGACCCCGCAATCAGCGCAGACTACGAAGCATTGACGGCGGCCGTGCATCGGACAATGCGCCAGGACCTGGCCGATCTCCGCGAGACGTTCAAGGATGTGTCGATGGCAATGATCCGCATCGGCAAGACCGCGGGACTGCCGACGGATGCACCGGCCATCCAGGAATTCCGGTGCCCCATGAAAAAGGGCAACTGGCTCCAACCCGTGGGGGAAACGCAGAACCCCTACGCCCCAACCGACATGCTCCGGTGCGGCAGCGCGGTATCCAACCTGCCGCGATCGACCCCCACCGTTCTGCCGGCGACTCGCCCCGCCCGAAGCGGCGCAGAGGTTCTCGCGGTGCCGCGATCCGCAGTGATCGACACCGGCAGAGACCAGATCGTTTTCGTCGAGTCGAAGGACATGCAAGGCGTATTCGACATGCGCCCGGTGAATCTTGGGCCGCTCGCGGGTGACTATTACCCTGTGGCCGCGGGCCTGTCCGAAGGCGACAAGGTCGTAACGGTCGGTGCGTTTCTGCTCGATGCCGAGAACCGTCTGAACCCGACCCTCACAGAAGACAGGGCCCCCGACGCAGAACATCAGCATTAGAGAGTTGTCATGATTGCCAAGATCATCGAATTCAGCGTCCGAAACCGGTGGATGGTCATCATCGCCTGGTTGGGCATCGCGATCTGGGGTTTGTTCGCGGTGCTCCATACGCCGGTGGACGCGATACCCGATCTGTCGGAGAACCAGGTCATCGTCTTCACCGACTGGATGGGCCGAAGCCCCCAGGACATTGAGGACCAGATCACCTATCCGCTGTCGGTGCAGTTGCAGGGACTTGCGGGCGTGAAGGCGGTGCGATCGTCCAGCGAGTTCAACTTTTCCATGATCAACGTCATCTTCGATGACAAAACCGACTTTTACTTCGCGCGAACGCGCGTGCTGGAACGCCTGGCCACCGCGAAGGCCACCTTGCCACCGGATGTCACCCCCTACCTCGCGCCCGACGCTACTGCGTTAGGCCAGGTCTTCTGGTACACCGTCGAAGGCGCCGGCATGAGCCTCGACCAACTGCGGGCGATCCAGGATTTCAACGTCCGCTATCAGCTCAATAGCGTCGCCGGTGTCGCCGAAGTTGCCAGCGTCGGCGGCATGGTCCGCGAGTATCAGGTGGACATCGACCCAGCCAAGCTGCGCGAATACGACCTGCCACTCGGCTCCATCTACAGCGCCATCGCCAACAGCAACATGAGCGTTGGCGGCAAGGTCATCGTCGAAAACAGCGCCGAGTACGTCATCCGCGGCGTCGGCTGGCTACGCGGGTTGAAAGACCTGGAAAACGTCGTCGTCGCCTCGCGCAACGGCTCCCCTATCACCCTGCGAAACCTGGCGATCGTCCAACTTGGCCCCGAATTCCGCCGCAGCGCCCTCGAGAAGGACGGCCGCGAAGCCGTCGGCGGCGTCGTCATGATGCGCTATGGCCAAAACCCCCTCGAAGTCACCCGCCTGATCAAAGAGAAAATCCGCGAACTCCAGCCCGGTCTCCCCGCCGGCGTACGCATCGTGCCGTTCTACGACCGCACCCGCCTCATCGAGTCCGCGATACATACCGTCACCCGCACGCTCAAAGAGGAAATGATCATCGCCAGCATCGCGATTCTCCTGATCCTGACCCATTTCCGCTCCGCCGTCGTGGTGTGCATAACGCTTCCGATGGCGGTCCTGATCAGCTTCCTTTTCATGTACTACCTGGGCCTTCCCAGCAATATCATGTCGCTATGCGGCATCGCCATCAGCATCGGCATCCTCGTCGATGCGGCGGTGGTCATGGTCGAAAACGCTTCCCACGAGCTCAAGGAGCACTTTGGCAATCAGAAGGTGAGCGGCGACACCACGGAGATCGTCGTCAAGGCCTGCCGCCTCGTCGGCCGCCCGATCTTCTTCAGCGTCGTGATCATCCTGATCGCGTTTCTCCCCGTCTTCACCTTCAGCGGCCAGGAGGGCAAGCTGTCGCATCCGCTGGCATTCACCAAATCCTTCGCGATGGTCGGCGTTGCCGTGCTGGCGATCACGCTTGTGCCCGCCATCATCCCGCTGTTCGTCCGCGGCCGAATCCGCGGCGAAGAGGAGAACTGGATCGTCCGCAGCTTCATCCATATCTACAAACCGGTGCTGACGTGGGTGACGGATCGACCGGCGGTGGTGTGGTGGATCATGGGGGTGATCCTGATCATCGGCGCCGCGTTCGTCGGCTCCACCTGGATGTCGCTCGCCGCTCTAACTTTCGGTCTCTTCAGCGCCATCCTCGGCATCCGCAAGGACGGCTGGACGATGTGGATCCTCGTCGGCCTGCTGGCGATGCTACTGGTTGCCGTCGGCAGTCGTCCGAACCTGGAGCTGCTGGCGCATTATGGCCGCTGGATCATCGTCGGCTCCGCCGCGGGAATCATCCTGCTGGCCCTGGTGCTGTCGCACTGGCGCACCGCCGCCGTCGGCAGCCTCCTGGTGGTCGCATTTCTGGCCGATACACAGGTCCGCAAGCTCGGCAGCGAGTTCATGCCGTCGCTTAACGAAGGCAGCATACTGGACATGCCCACCACCGCGCCGCGCATCGCGATGGCACAGGCGGTTGATGATGTGATCGTCCGCGATCGCGTCCTACGCTCGTTCCCGGAGGTCGATCAGGTCGTCGGAAAAATCGGCCGCGCCGATACCGCCACCGACCCCTCGCCGCTCGACATGGTCGAAACGATCATCACCCTTCGGCCGCCCGATGAGTGGCCCAAACGCAAAATCAATTGGGCCGATGCGCTGCGTGAAGCAGCCGCGGCGGCTGCGGAACTCCAACGCATTGGCATCCTCAAGAGCGACGCAATCCGCCCCGAAGATTGGCCGAATGTCGCACTCGCGGTCAACGACGCCGAGTACCTTAAACGAAATCCGAAGTACTCGGCCGCGGCCGAACTGCTCAATACCGCCACTTCCATCGCTTTGGAAAAGTTCGATGCATCCATGCGGCAACTGTCGCGCCTCCGGCAGAACGAGTACGTTCCGCAGCTCGCCAGAGAATTGGTCGGCCTGGCGTATGACGAATTGATCACCCACGTCGCGAAGCTCCCGGCCAGGGACGGCAAGCCGGCAATCCTGCAGAATCCCGCCGATACCATGCGCGATCGTCTCATCGATCTGGCCACGCCGCACGGCATGCTCCTGGTGGAAGTGCCGCGGCAAGAGGAGGTGGACAAGCTATTGGACACGCTGCGCGCGGAGTTGGTGCGCAGCGGCATCCTGGCCGATCGCGATGATCTTCTGGTCGATCTGCCCAGCAGCATCGGCGATGCGGTCAATCTCGTCCGCCGCTCGCTGGGCACTCAGCCGCCCACCTTTTCCGAACGAGTCATGGCGAAGATCGAATCCCGCCGCGCGCAGGCCTGGCAGCAGCGCACCAAGATCCTCAATTGGGAGCTGTTCGACCACGCACCGCAGATGATGGACGAATACCTCCTTGATCGCCTGGTCGCCACCGCAAAAGGCACGAGTCTCCAAGGCAAACCGCTCGATGAAAAGACGCTTCGCCGTATTCGCGACGCGCTGACACCAACCTTCACCAAAGTCTTGTTCCTCTGGCAAAAAACCAAAGACGACGTGTTGAAGGAAATGGACAGCGAGTTACAGATGCCCGGCTGGGGCAACGCGTGGACCCAGCCGATCATCAACCGCGTGAACATGCTCGCCACCGGCGTGCGCACGCAGATCGGGGTCAAAGTCTTCGGCCCGACTGGCAAATCCATCGACCACGCCATCGCCGACATTCAGCGCGTCAGCCAGGACATCGCCGCCAAGCTCAAGACCGTCTGGGGCGCGGTTGACGTGGTCGCCGATCAAGCCGTCGGAAAACGCTACCTCGAAATCACCATCGATCGCGAGAAGGCCGCGAGATATGGGGTCAACATGAGCGAGTTAAGCCGGGTGGTCGAGACAGCCATCGGCGGCGGCCGGATCACGACCACCGTCGAGGGCCGCCAGCGATTCCCTGTCCGCCTCCGCTACGTCCGCCATCACTGGCAAAACCTAGATGCCATCCGCGATGTCCTGGTCACCGCGCAGATGACGCCGCCCCAGTTGCTGGAACTCGGCGCCTCCATCCCCAGCGCAATGCCCGCCAAACCGATGGGCCCGCCATGGCCCGTCAAGGCCGGCGGAGGCATGGGCGGCTCAGCGACCTCCGGCATGGCGGGATCTCCCGCCGGCGGCGAAATGCCCGGCCCCGCGAGCGTCAGCGCCCAGACTGCGACAGGAACCATCGAAATGCCCGCGCTCGGACGATCCTCCGTACAGATCCCCCTCAGCCTCGTCGCCGACATCCGCGTCATCGAAGGCCCCAGCATGATCAAGAGCGAGAATGGCCGCCTGCGTAACTACGTCACACTGAACGTTCGCGACCGCGACATCCTGGGATTCGTCGAACAGGCCCGCCAAGCCATCAAGCCCATCGAACAACGACTCGCCGGAACCGGCATGAGCATCCAATGGTCCGGCGAGTTCGAACACCAGGTTCGTGCCCGCCAGACGCTGGCCGTCATCTTCCCCATGACCATCCTCATTATCCTCTTCCTGCTCTACGTCACATTCACAGACGTCCTCGATACCCTCCTGATATTCCTCGCCGTCCTCGGCGCGATGTCCGGCGCGGTCATGTTCCAGGCGGCGTTCGGGTTCAACTTCAGCGTGATCGTGTCCATCGGCTACATCGCCGCATTCGGAATGGCCACCCAAACCGGCGTCATCATGCTCGTCTACCTGCGGGACGCGATCGACCGCCGCGGCGGCCTCGACAACATCGCGTCGCTCGAAGAGCTTCGCACCGCCGTGATCGCAGGCGCGGTTCACCGCCTGCGGCCGAAACTGCTGACGGAAGGCGTCGCCATCGTCGGTCTCGTGCCCATGCTCTGGGCCACCGGAACGGGCGCTGAAATCATGCGTCCGATGGCCGCCCCGGTCCTCGGCGGCCTCTTGATCAGCGACGAGGTCATCGACCTGATGATCCCGGTCCTGTTCTACGCCATCCGCAAGGCGCGTTGGAAGAAACTACACGCGCAGGCCGCCCCGATACAGTCGCCGGCCGTCGCCGCGACAGCAACTGGCTGAGATACGGGTGACTTTCCCGCGCGCCGGCGTTACCATTTTGTGCATGCGATTCCGTGTTTTTGTTTTTTGGCTACTCTTGTGCATTGCGTCGGGTTGCTCCACACCAAAGTTCACCTTCGTGGTGGCGGTGGTGAATAAGACTCCCCTGCCGCTGTCCGTCGGGCTGATCAAGAACGGCGGTCAGCTCGCCGACGGCTGGACCTCGCCGGAGCAGGTGGCGATCAATGCCCCGCAGCTGATGGAACACAAATGGGGCACCCTCGTGCCGCCGGGGCGGACGGTCACGATCGGCCCGCACACCGGCGCCTTCGAGTCCGGCACCGACGCGTCCCTGCGTATCTACACCGGCGACGTGCTGGTGTCGGCGGCGATCGCATATGGGCGAGCTGATCCGGGCCGGCTCGATATCCACCTGATGCCCGGCAGATCGGGTTTTGTCATCAACATGCTCTCGCCCAGTTGGAAGCTTCAAGGCTTGCCGATCGAGGACAGCCGCCCCGAGCCGCCCCGCACCGCCGATGCCCCCCGCGCACCTGGCAGTTGAGCATGCCAAATCCACAATGGCATACGAAGATCACAAACAGTCGGCAGCAACCATCCGCGCTCGATGCGCGGTCATCACCGTCAGCGATACGCGCACCTGCGACACCGACACGAGCGGCCTGAGGATCAGCCAGCTTCTTCAGGCCGACGGCCACGACGTCGCGTTCCACCAGATCATCGCCGACGATCCCGCTCGCCTCGATGCGCTGCTGACGGAACTCGAGAACCACAGCGATATAGACGTCATCCTCACCAACGGCGGCACAGGCATCAGCCGCCGCGACAACACCGTTCCAGTCATCGCGCGCCACCTGAGCACCCCGCTGCCCGGCTTCGGCGAACTGTTTCGGACGCTTTCCTGCCAGGAGATTCAAAGCGGCGCAATGCTCTCGCGGGCACTGGGCGGCATCGCAAACGGCAAGCTGCTCTTCGCCATGCCCGGCTCAACGAGCGCCGTCGAGCTGGCGATGACAAGACTCATCCTCCCGGAGTTGCGGCACCTGCTCGCCGAGCTTCGCAGGTAGCTCCACTCACGCCCCGAAATACGCATTGAGCACATACTGCTGCACCATGCGTTGGGTGTTGAAAAACGATCCATTCAGGCCGATGGAGTGGCGCATGACATCGAGGTAGCCGTCGCGGTCGCTGTAGAACTTGGGAATGATGATATTCTCCAGTTTTTCGTACAGGCTGTTGGCATCGCGTTTCCGGTCGCTGGGCTCGGCCAGGGCTGTATGATCGCGCCCGATGGACCAGCCGGTGACGCCCTCGATGTGGCCTTCGATCCACCAGCCATCCAACACGCTGAAGCTGGGCACGCCGTTGACCGCGGCCTTCATGCCGCTGGTGCCGGACGCCTCCTGCGGCACCTCGGGGGTGTTCAGCCACAGGTCCACGCCGGAGGTGATCAGCTTCCCCAGATCCATGTCGTAGTTTTGCAGGTACACGATGCGGATCTGCGGCCGTAGCGATTCACCGGCCTGGATGATCCGCTTGATCAACTCCTTGCCCAGTTGGTCCTGGGGATGGGCCTTGCCGGCGTAGATCACTTGGAACGGCCCCGCCTCGGCAGCAATGCTGCGTAGACGATCCGGATCATCAAACAAGAGATCGCCCCGCTTGTACGATGCTGCCCGGCGGGCAAATCCGATCGTCAGGATGTCGACGTCCATGCCGGCGTTGGTTTCGTGGTTGACGTACTGGATCAGTTGCTTCTTCGCCGTCATATGAGCTTCCCACACCTGCGACTTGGGGATGCTCAGGGCATAGCGAAGACTGAAGTTGTCCCGACGCCAGTCTCTAATGTATTGATCGAACAGCCGCTGAAATGGTTCCGACACCCAGGTGGCCGCATGAACGCCGTTGGTGATGCAATCGACGGTGTAATGCGCAAACATCAGCCGCGAAACCTCGCCATGCTCCTTCGATACCCCGTTGACGTATCGGCTGAGGTTCAACGCCAGATAAGTCATGTTGAACAGACCGTCGTGAACCAGCACGCTCTGCCAATCGAGCAGCACCTCGTGATGGCCAACGACCTGGCGGACGAGGTTCAGGTCAAATTGATCATGGCCGGCGGGAACCGCCGTGTGGGTCGTGAAGACACACTGCCGGCGGACCGCCTCAACGTCCTCGCGATTGACGGCGGTGCGGCCCTGGTTGCGAGCATGTTCATCGAGCAGTTCCAGCGTGAGCAGCGCCGCGTGCCCCTCGTTCATGTGGAAGCGCATGATGTTCGGGTACTCCAGCGCCCTGAGCATTCTCACCCCGCCGATGCCCAGGATCACCTCCTGGCATAGCCGATAGCGCTTGTCGCCGCCGTAGAGATGGTGCGTCAGCGTGCGATCGTACTCGGAGTTTTCCGGCAGATCGGAATCAAGGAAGTAAACCGGCACAACGTGGCCGGTGACGCCCCTGGCTTCGTATCTCCAGCAGCGGAGCTGGACCGTCCGGCCTTCGAGGGTGACCGCAACACGCTGCGGCATTTCTGTCAGGTAATCATCGATCGCCCACTGCGCGGGCTCTTCGAGCTGCCAGCCCGTCGGATCCAGCCGCTGATAGAAATATCCTTTGCCGTGCAGCAGCGTGATCGCGACCAGCGGAACCTTCAGATCCGCCGCGGAACGAATGGTGTCGCCCGCGAGGATCCCCAGGCCGCCGGCATAAGTCGGCAGCCCCGGCTCCAGGCCGATCTCCATGGAAAAGTAAGCGATCGTCGGTTGTGTCATAGGCTCCTCACGTCAGAAGGAACACGCGGCAATAACTTAATCTTAGCGGAGCCAGACACACCAGCCAACAGTCTTTGCGCAGTTCGACAGTAATACGTTGCTTGTTCCGTGACCGCCGTATCGCTGTAGCTTACCTGGCCGCGGGCTTCGCCCCGCTCCCCCGCCGTTGCCGGACAGGCCGATAGGTCTCATTTTTGTGTGCGCAATCCGCCCAGTGGCTTCAGCAAATGCAACCAGCCCGGGCAATCGGCCCGGGCCTGTGGAACAGGATGACTGTAATTCGTTGAGTTGTATTACACCGCCGCCGCCTGCGCCAATTCCTTGCGACGATCGGCCATCTGCGCCTTCAGCCGCATGAGGATCGAGCTGTGCATCTGGCTCACGCGCGATTCCGACAGATCGAGCGTCGACCCGATCTCCTTCATCGTCATTTCTTCAAAGTAGTACAGAATGATGATCAGCCGCTCAGCGCGCGACAGACCCTTGGTGATCAACTCCTTCAGGTCCTTGCGCTGAATGTCCCGCACCGGGTCCGCGCCTCGCTTGTCCTCCAGGACGTCGATCTCACGGACATCCTTGTTCGAGTCCGTCTCAAACCACTTCCGCGACAGCGACACCACACCCACGGCGCTGGCGTCCTTGGCTATCTTTTCGAACTCGCCCATGGAGATTTTCAATCGCCTGGCAATCTCGTCGTTCGTCGGCGTCCGGCCCAGCTCCACTTCGAGCTGCTTGGTTGCGCCCTCGAGCTTGTGCGCTCGGCTGCGCACGAGCCGCGGCACCCAGTCCATGGAACGAAGCTCGTCAAGAATCGCGCCGCGAATCCGCGGCGCGCAATACGTCTCAAACTTCACCCCCCGATCGAGGTCAAATGCGGCGATCGCGTCCATCAGCCCAAAAATGCCGGCGGACATCAAATCGTCCAGCTCCACTTCATCCGGCAACTTGGCGTGAATTCGCTCGGCGTTGTAGCGCACCAGGTGGAGATAATGCTCCATCAAATGGTTCCTCAACAGCTCCGATCTCGAACTCTTGTATTCAATCCAGACATCCTTGATGTCACGGGGTTCGCGTTTGGCCATAGCTCTGTACTCCCGATCCTTGGGGTAAGCTTGTCTCGTATCCGCTTGGAATCGGCCGCCTTACCGTGAAGACAGGATGGTCCAGACGCACCATCAGATGCCAATTCCCTTTATCGGTCGCTTGTCTCAATTTTCCTCGCAGAATTCTCCATTTTTTCGGGCTTTGGCTTCGGCCTGTCCTGGATCATCCTCTCGCCCATCAGCCCGACGATCAGTCCGATAATATACGTTCCCGCCATTGCCAGCATCGCCCGCAGCACCGTTGTCGAAAAGGTGTTCTCAACAGCCATGCCCTGCAACAGGCACAACGCAAAGGCGATCAACGCGATTATGGCTGCTATTCGATGCGGCATAATCATCACATCCCAAGACGCATCACTCAACGACCATCACGTCTCATCTCCCAAGCCACCGGCTGATCCGATGGAAGAAGCCCCCGGAATCCAGGTTCACCGCGACCCCGTCCTGCAGGCGAACCGCAAGCTGCGCGATCGCCAGACTCGCGGCGCAACGCGGCGACGCCATCACAAACGGCGACCGCCTCCGAACCGCTGCGCAAACCGCTTCGTCCGACATCACGAATCCCGCATCGAACACGCTGATCCCCAAGAACTGCCTGGCCACCTTGGCGATCCGCTCGTAAACGACCCGCGCTTCACCAACCGACCGCGTCTGGTTTACCAGCAGGCTGATACGCCGATCCGCTCCATCCCGGCTCACTACCTTCACGACCGCATACGCGTCCGTTATCGCCGTCGGCTCCGGCGTCGTCACGACCAGGACATGGTCCGCCGCCCGCGTAAACGACAGCACGTTCGGACTGATTCCGGCACCGGTGTCGATCAGAATCACGTCCGTCTGGTACTCCACCTCCGCCAGCGAATCCACCAGCCGCTGCCGGTCAAAATCGGACAGGTCCGCCATCCGCGCAAGCCCCGACGCGCCACCGATCAACCGAAAGCCCCCAGGCGCCTTCACCATCACGTCTCGCAGCTCCTTCTTCCGCGCAATCACATGGGACAGGTTGTAGGGCAGGTCTATGTTGCACAGGACGTCCGCATTCGCCAGCCCAAGGTCCGCGTCCAGCAGGACCACGTCCTTGCCGACGGCCGCAAACTGAATCGCCAGGTTCACGGCGATATTGCTCTTTCCCACGCCCCCCTTCCCGCTGGTCACGGCAATCACACTGGCTCGCGGCCGCTGCATCGCGAGGGTGCGCAACTGCGTAGCCTGGTCAATCAGCGTCATAGAGCACCCCCTACGCGCATTCTCGGTTTGGGGGTTCCGGTTCCGGACACAACGGCGGGGGTGGGCTCCGTCGCGGGCTGCTGCGACAGAATTCGCTGCGCTAATCGCCGCCCGCACCCGATCTCAATGTCGTCCGGAACGTCCTGGCCGGTCGTGATGTACGACAGCGACTTGTTGACCTTGTGAATCACGTTCAGGACAACCCCAACGTGAACGGCTTCGTCCAGCTTCGTGAAAATGATCTTGTCCACCCGCACCTCGCCAAAACGCGCGATCGCCGACTCGATGCACTCCTGACTCGCGGTCGTCGAGAGGACCAGGTGCACCTCGTCAGGCCCCGCAACCGTCAGGAAGCTCTTCAGTTCGCTCAGCTTCAGCGCATCGGTCGGGCTGCGGCCGGCCGTGTCGATCAGCACGAACTCGCAGTTGATCATCGAGTCAATTGCATCGCGCAAATCCTCCGGCGACGCCACCACCCGCAACGGCGAGCCAATGATGTCGGCGTATTTCTTGAGCTGATCCACCGCCGCGATCCGGTATGTGTCGATCGTAATCAATCCCACGTGCCGTTGCTCGCGAAGTTTCAGATTCGCCGCCAGCTTCGCAATCGTCGTGGTCTTGCCCACGCCGGTAGGCCCGATCAACGCGACCACATGCGGCCCGATGGACTTCGTGCGCACAATCGGCCGGGATGGTGGAATCATCTTCGCCATCTGCTCGAGCAGCTTCTCGCGGACAAACCCGGCGTTCTTCAGGTGTTCCGGCCGCATATTTGATTGCAGATTTCCGACAATCTCCTCCGCCAACTCGTCGGCAACCTGGTTCTGGATCAATTGCAGGTAATGTTCGAACAGATCCGCGCGCACCTGCGGCGCTCGCTGGGCACGGGTCTCCTTGACCAGGTCCAACACGAGGTGCTTGAGGCTCCCCATCTCCTGCGAAATGCCGATCAAAGCAGCGCCGCTCGCGGCGGGCGTCTGCAGAAGCTGCTGCGCCGACGACGTTCCGATTCGGGGCCCCGGCGGCGCCGCCGCTGGCCTCGCGCCCGTATACTGCCTGCAGTGACGCTTGGGAACCTGCAGATCGTTCGCCGCCGTGATCTCCACGACCTCGCGTCGACGCAGTCCGAGCCACTGCCGCCGCTGGTACTTGCGCGTGTGCAGAATCACCGCATGCGGGCCAAGCTCCTGCTTGGCCTGCTGCAAAGCCTCCGCCATCGTGGGTGCTGTGAACGTTCGCAGATCCATAACCTCATCCATTCATCCCAATCAGCCCAACCGCTTCCACCGCCACATCGGGAACGACCTCGTTGTACGCCAGCACTGCCGTGTGCGGCAGGCTCGGCTCGATCATCCGCCGCAGCGTCTGGCGGATCTGTGGGCTGCACAAAACCACCGCCTGTCGGCCGGTCTGCGTCAGCTCGCCCGTCTTGGCGGCGATCTGCTGCACGATCTGTTGCGCTGTTTTCGGCGGCATCGTGTTGGTGCTGCCGCGCTCGTTCCGCTCGATATGCCCGTTGATCAAGTCCTCCAGCGACGGATCCAGCGTCACGCACCAGAGCCGATCGCGATCGTCCACATGCTGCTTGCAGATCACCCGCGCCAGTGCATTGCGGACGTATTCCGTCAGAACATCCAGATCCTTCGTGCGCGATGAGTAGTCGCCCAACGTTTCCAGGATCGTCTCGAGATCCCGCACCGGCACGCGCTCGCGCAGCAGGTTCTGCATGACTTTCTGCAACTCGCCCGGCTTGATCTGCGTCGGAATCGTCTCCTCCACCAACGCGGGCACCCGAGCCTTGAGGTTGTCCACTAGATTCTTGACCTCCTGCCGCGTGAGCAGCTCGTGCGCGTGCGCCTTGATAACCTCCGTCAGGTGCGTCGCAATCACGCTGGTCGCGTCCACCACCGTGTAGTTCAAACGCTCCGCCTGCGCCCGCTGCGGCTCGGTGATCCAGTACGCCGGCAGGCCAAACGCCGGCTCCGTCGTCGATTCAGCGCCGGGTATCGGACCGGAACTGGCCCCGCTGTCCATCGCGAGGAATTGCTCCGGATACGCCACGCCACGCGAAATCGCCTGCCCCTTGATCTTCACTACGTAGTCGTTCGCCGAGAGCTGCAGGTTGTCGCGAATGCGGATCGGCGGAACAATGATCCCCAGCTCCGACGCGACCTGCCGCCGAATCATGCTGATGCGGTCCAGCAGATCTCCGCCCTTCGCAGGGTCCACCAGCCGGACAATCCCGTACCCGATCTCCAATTCCATCGTGTCCAGGTCGAGTAGTTTCTCGACCTTCTCCGGCTCTTTTCGCGCCGCCTTCTCCCGCTCATCGGTGGCGGCGACAATCGCAGCCTTCCTCTCATTCCGCGTCAGAACGTAGGCCAACCCCGCACAGCTCAATCCGACCGTCAGCAGCGGGATCTTCGGCAGATCCGTCAGCGTCATGATCGCCAGAAACACCGATGTGATCACCAGCGCCTTGGGCTTCGAGAAGATCTGCCCGAGCATGTCTTCGCCGAGGTTCGTTCGGCCGCTGGCTCGCGTGACGATCAGCCCGGACGCCAGCGAGACAATAAACGCCGGCACCTGGCTCACCAGCCCGTCCCCGATCGTCAGCTTCGTGTACAACTGAATAGACGTCATGACATCCCACCCGTGCTGCACCCTCCCGACATACAGCCCACCTATGATGTTCACGATCACGATCACGATCCCCGCGATCGCATCGCCGCGAACAAATTTGCTCGCGCCATCCATCGCGCCATAGAAGTCGGCCTCCTGGGAGATCTCCGAACGTCGGTTGCGCGCCTCCGTTTCGTTCAGCGCCCCGGCACTCACGTCCGCATCAATCGCCATCTGCTTGCCCGGCATCGCGTCGAGCGTAAACCTCGCCGCCACCTCCGAAATCCGCGTCGCACCCTTCGTGATCACCACAAACTGGATCACCGCGATGATGATGAAAATAATCACGCCCACCGCCAGCGATCCGCTCGCGACAAAGTTCGCGAACGTCAGAATGACTTCGCCGGCGCCGTGCAGAGGATCGCCTCCGCGGTCGCCCACCGTCAGGATCAACCGCGTCGTCGCTACGTTCAGCACCAGCCGAAAAAGCGTCACCGCCAGCAACAACGACGGAAACACCGAGAACTCCAACGGCGATTGCACATAAATCGTCGTGATGAGAATGACCGCCGACAACGACAGATTCAGCACCAGCAGGACATCCATCACTCCCGTCGGCAGCGGCACCAGGATCACGAATACCAGGCTGATGAACGCCATCGGGAAAATCATCCCGCGGTTGGCGTACAGCCGCTGCAAAATCGGATTGGGCGCTATCGCAATTGCCATATCTTCTCGTATGCTCCGCCTCGCGGACCATCACTGTTCACTCACCACTCGTTCACACCGCCTGCTTCTGCTTCACCTTCCCTGTCAACTCGTACACGTACGCCAGAATCTCCGCCACTGCCGTGTAAAACTGCTCAGGGATCTCCTGGCCCACCTCAACCAGCTTGTACAACGCCCGCGCCAGCGGCTTACGCTCGATAATCGGTATTCCGTGCTCGATCGCGATCTGCCGAATCCGCGTCGCCATGTGGCCCTGACCCTTTGCAACCACCTTGGGCGCGTGCATGGCACCCGCGTCGTATTTCAATGCAATCGCAAATTCCGTCGGATTCGTCACAATCACATCGGCCGTGGGAACATCCTTCTTCAGCCGCTTCGCGATCATCTGGATCGCGATCTGGCGCCGGCGCTGCTTCAGCTTCGGATCCCCCTCCATCCGGCGCATCTCCTCCCTGATCTCCTGCTTCGTCATCTTCAGTTGCTGCTCGGTCTTGAACTTCTGGTAGGTGTAGTCGAGAATCGCAAGGATCAGCAGCACCACCGCAACCCGCAAGCCGATCGAGTAGACGATCGAAGCCCCCAAGCCGAAGGCCTGCAGATACCCCAACTGCTGCACGCCGATGATCTCCTGCGCCCGGCCCCGCACCGCCGACCACGCCACCGCCGCTACCAGCGCCAGCTTCAGCAGGTTCATCACCAGATGAACCATCCCCTCAGCCGCAAATAACCTCGAGAAACCCTGCAGCGGATTCAGCAAGCCAGGCTTCGGCTGCAGCCGCTTGCCGCTCACAAGAAAACCGACCTGCAGAACATTGATGATCACCGCCACAACCATCCCCCCCAACAACAGCGGCGCCATCGCACCCCCCATCATCGCCAGATACCTCACGATCGTCGGCCCAAGCGAATCCGTACCCAATTCCGACAGCGATTTCGGCGAAAGGAGTTCCGCCACCAACGTCTGCATCGCCTTGAGCAGCCCTCCCCCAAATGTGTTCAGCAGCATCAAGAACGCCAACAGCACCGCCGCCGCCGTCAAGTCGGCGCTGCGCGCAATCTGCCCCTGCTCCCGCGCCTCTTCACGGCGTCTCGGAGTTGGTGCTTCCGTCCTGTCTTCAACGCTCTCAGCCATCCGTGGCTCACTTCAGCTAAATCGAAACTACCCTGCAACACCCTGCCAGGCCTCACCAATCTGACGAATCGAATCGACAAAGCCCGCGGCAATTACATCACTCGTAAAGGCCATACCCGCCAACAACACGAACATCCCCACCAGTGATCGCAGCGACAATCCCGCCGACATCACGTTGATCTGCGGCATCGTTTTGCCCAGAAAACCCAGCACCACATCGGTCACCAGCATCGCGATCAGCGTCGGCGCCGCCAGTTGCATTGCCAGGCCCGTCGAAGACTGCAACAGCGACACCAACAGGTCGAACAGCCCACGATCCAAAGCCGCAGAAAGCAGCGGCAGCGTGTCAAAGCTGTCCCGAACGCCACGCAAAAACGCATGATGTCCCTGCAACGCCAAGAACAACAGAAACGTCAACAAGAAGTACATGTCCGCCACCACGGACCCGCTCGTGCCGTGTTGCGGATCCAGAATCTGCCCTAATCCCAAACCCATCTGTTGACCGATGATTTCGCCGGCCCACTGGGCCCCCACAAAGACCAAGTTCAACGCCGTGCCGATCGCCAGGCCAAACAGCAACTCGCCGGCCATCCCCCCGGCCAGCGCCCAGGTCGATTCCGGCAACGCGACCGGTACTTGAACGCTCGGGACCATCCCCACCGCCAATCCCAATGCGAAATACATTTTCACCCGCCGCGGCACACGCGCGCTCCCAAACAACGGGGCGGTGATCATCATGCCGGCCAGCCGGAAGAACACCAGCACGAATGCGGGGACAAGTTCAAGCACTGGCTCCAGCGACATGTGGCCCTACACGCTTCCCCTGATTTGCCCCATCCTGCACATCGCACGACAATCACCATCCGCCGCAGTTCCCTTTCCTACGGCAGCATTCCGCCTCCAAACATCCGGGCGGCATAGTCCATCAATAGCGCGGTCAGCCATGGCATGACCAGAATTGCCGCGACCACCATGGCCACGATCTTCGGCACAAACGTCAGCGTCTGTTCCTGAATCTGCGTCACTGCCTGCAATAGTGAAATGATCAGCCCCACCACCAGCCCGATCACCAGCAACGGCGCACTGATGATCAGTGTCAGAACCAGCGTCTCTCGAATCAGATCGCTTGCTTGCTCAATGCTCACTGCTCATCACACCCTTCCTTGAGTGTCGCCGCCACAGTCCCCCCTCCAACTCCAGCGGCACGAGCCACAAACGCCTTCTACCCGTCCGATTAACCTCATCCTTGAGACAAACCGGGCCAGCGTCCAATAACTCAGCCTATAAAGCTACCCATGAGGCTGCCCGTAATCAAGCGCCATCCGTCAACTAACACGAAAAGCAGCAGTTTAAACGGCAACGATATCAGCACCGGCGGCAGCATCATCATCCCCATGCTGATTAGTATCGCTGAAATCACCATGTCAATGATCAAAAACGGCAGGTACACCTTGAACCCCAGCAAAAATGCGGTTTTCAATTCCCCAAGCATGAACGCAGGTATCAGCGTCATGGTGCTCACATCCGCGTACGTTTTCGGCGGCGGCTGCTTCGCAAAGTCCGTGAACAGCCGAACATCCTCCTGATTACCCCCACGCTCGATCTGCCCGATCATGAACTGCCGCAGCGGAATCTGCGCCGCCGTCAACGCCTCCTCCGGCGCCATCCGACCGTCCAGGTAAGGCCGCAACGCATCTCTATTCACCGCCTGAAACGTCGGACCCATCACCAAAAAGGTCATGAACAGCGACAACGCAACAAGCACCTGGTTCGGCGGCAGCGACGGCGTCCCGATTGCCTGCCGCAGCAGCGACAACACGATGACGATGCGCGTGAAACTCGTCATCATGATCAATATTGCGGGCGCCAACGACAATACGGTCAGCAGTATGACAATCTGCAACGCCGCCGAAATGTTTTCTCGCTTGCTCAAGTCCGGCAATTGGGAGATCCGCCACCCCTCGCCCTCCTTACCCGCCCCAGGCGACGATGCCGAAGAACCCGCCGATGGAGCCGTCGGCGTCGTCGGCGACGTCCCCGACTGTGCCTGGGCAATCGCACTGCACGCCAGCAACGCCAGCGGCAACAGCCGCCATACCCACCGACTGACCTGAGCATCCTTTCTCATCCTGCGCTCTGCTTGCCTTACGCCCGTCGGAAATGCCGCGAGATCTGCCGAACCTTCTGCAACAGGCCCGACAACTCCTCGCGGGTCGCAGCCACCGCCGTCTCAGGCGTATCCACGCCCGCGTCCGGCCCGGACGACTCCTGCTCCTGATCCTCACTCTCCACCGGACCCGACGCGCCATACGGTGCCTCGGCTCGGCCCAGAAACGACAGGAACGAACTGCTCATCGAATCACCCTTGCGCTGCTGGATCTGCCCCGACAACGCCGCCACTTCATCGGGATCGCTGATCTCGCACAATGCATTCATCTGCGCGCCGCAATCCGCCACCAGCACAATCCGCCGACCAACCTGCACCAGCATCAACTGCTGTTTCGGCGACAGAATCGACCGTCCAAGAACCTGGATCGCACCCGACGAAGAACGTGCCGTGGGCAAACCGAAAAAGCGTCGACCAAGCCACCGAACCCCAAATATCGCCCCCAGCACAATCCCCAACGCCCCCACTATCCTCCACGCATTAAACACCGACGTCACGCTTGTAGTTCCCCTGCCGGATACCGCCGAAACCCCCGACCGCTGCACAATCGGAATCGTTTCCAACGAACCGCCGCCACCCAAGGCCTCCCCCACGACACGCTCGGACGGCGACGGCGGACCCGCTACCGCCAGCTTCTCCGAGGCCGCGCTCTGGGCCCGCGCTGACACCGACAGCGCCAACAACAAGATGCTGGCCCGCAGTATGCCTGCCATCTCACCGCCGCACGCGATGATGTCCTTGGACGGCTTCACAACCCCTCTTCCTTTACTCCTGCCACGATCTCGTTGATCCGAACGCAGAAATTATCGTTCAAAACCAGAACCTCGCCCCTCGCCACCAACCGCTCATTGATGAACACGTCCACGGGATCGCCCGCCAGCTTGTCCAATTCCACCACCGACCCTTCCCCAAGCTTCAACACATCCTCCACCAGCATCCGCGACCGCCCCAGCTCGATCTTCACGTTCAAATCTACGTCGCGAAGCAGGTCTATGCTGTTGACCTGGGCCTCCTGCATCACCTGCTGGAAATTCGGCAGCTTCACCTCGTCCCCGACACGACCCGGTGGCGATGCTTCCGCCTCCGCCGACGATGCCCCGGCATCCGGCACCGACTTGCCGCTGATGATCGCCTGCGACGGATCCTCGAAGCTCGCCTGCTTCAGTATCTCGTCAATGGCGGCTTGGTCGATGGCGCTAAAATCGCCTGCGGCATCCCCAACTCCCGCGGCAGCCTCCTTAGGCTCCACCGCAGGCGCCGGCTGCTCACCGGGCATATCCGCCAGTTCATTTGATGCATCTGGTGTGCTAGACTCGACAGGGGGCTGATCCTCAGCCATATCTCACCATCCTTGGCGCAGGCTTCATGTCGGCCGACCCGAACTCACCCCATCTTAACCGAACCGCCTGGTCAATTCCAGTGAACAACCCCCTTCTAGGCAAAATGTGACCGGAATTATTGGGCCCCAAGCCAAGCCCCCGCGTCCCCCCAGACCATCACCCAACCCAGTACGGCGATCGACCCCTTGATCCGCGATCAGTAATCCATCCGGTACTGAATGCACCGCGGCACCAGCACTTCTTCAACCATGCCCTCCCCAAGGATCTCCTCGAGTTGCGATTTGATCTGCCGCCGCAGCGTCACCAGCTCAGGCTCCGCCCCACCAAGCTTCTCCGGATCGCACTGGGCAATGATCGTCCGGATACGGTCCTTGATCAATGCGTCGCGTTCGGTAATCGCGGTCTCCACCTTCTCCTTGAACTCGCTCTTCGTGGCGGCATAAATGCTCACGTCGTACAGATAGCCCCGTCCATTGTGCTTGTTGGGCGCCTTGAAATCGACGACCTTCAACTCCACCAGCTTCTTGGAATTGATCTTGGCGGAACCGCCATTTCCGCCCGCCTTCGCCGCCTTCCCATCCGCGTTCCCAAGCTCCGCGCCCTTCGCCGACGCAGGACCCATGTTCATGTATTTGAAGCCCGCGAACAGCACCACCGCCTCCAGGATCATCACCACGCCCAGAAGCGCCGGCGTGCTCTTCATCAGGCCCCCGCCCGAAGCCTTGCCCTCAACCGCCGCCTTCGCCACTGACCCACGCGCGCCAGCGCCCGCCGCTGCCGACCCCTTCTCCTCAGCTTTCTTCTCAGATTTCTCTGCCATACTCGCGCCTCATTCGTTCAGGTCATCCCAATAGGACCGATAACCGCAAGGGCAATTTGACCCTTCGGTTCCTTTATCGGCTAATATCCCCGCGCATTAGAGTCGCTAATCCGTCACCGACCGCCGGATCACCCGCGCATACTCAATGGCCCGCCTCACCACTTCCTGGATCGTCTCCCGAACCATCATCTTCTCTCCGCTCTCGCAGCAGACAATCGTGTCCGGCGTCGACTCGATGTACCGAATCTTGTCCGCATTCACCACAAACTGCTGACCGTTGAGTCGTGTAAGCTGAATCATGGCGTTTTGGTCATAAAAACGCCCCCGCGACAGCAGAATGAACACCTGTCGCGAGGGCTGAGAAACCGCCGCAGGGCTCCGCCCTGCTACTGCGCTGCGCCGCCGGTGCCGAGCGGCGCACCTGTATCATCTGGAGGTGTTCAACAACTCCTGGATCAACCGGTCGCTCATGCTAATCACCCGGCTTGAGGCCGAAAATCCCGTCGACGCTATAATCAGGTTGACGAACTCCTCCGACAAATCCACGTTGCTCAGTTCCAACGCACCGGACTGTATCTTGCCTGCTCCAAGGCTCCCCGCGGCTCCAATCACCGCCGGGCCGCTGTTCGGGCCCTGCATGAACATGTTCCCGCCCCGATCCACCAGCCCCTGCGCGTTGCTGAACGTCGCGATCGCCACTTGCCCCAGCGTGCGATGAACATTGTTGCTGAAATTACCCGTGATGATCCCGTTTGCGCCGATGCTGAAGCTCGTCAGCGTGCCAATCGCAGACCCGTTCACGTCCAGCTGCGGCAATTCCGATTTCTGGTCGCTGAAACCATTCGTCTGTCTGAAATCCAGCTCGATGGACAGCGGCGTAATCGCACCCGTGTCGTCTCGCGGAATCGTGATGTCCGTCCCCGTCGAACTCATCAACTGCCCCTGACCATCGAACAACAGCGTCCCCGTCGCCACCCCCCGGTTGCCAACCGTCGCGTCCGGCGACTCCACGTAAAACCGCCACAGGTTTCCCTCATTCGCCTTGCTCTCGAACACCGCTGTGATGTTCAGCTCCACCGCGTTCCCCAGCGAGTCGTACGCAGTCACCCTTCTGCGCGTGCTCTCGCCCGTCGGATCGCTCCGCGTCGCATCCTCGGCAAATGTGAACGGACAATACACGCCGCTCCGAAACGCATCTTCCTGCAACGCCAATGCGTTCTCAGCGCCCAGATTGCCTGTCACCACCATCCGCACACTGTTCGGATCCGCGCTATCCGTCTCAACCGTCACCCCCGCCGTCGGCGTCCCCGCGTTTCCATCGTCGGGGACCGAGGCATTGACCCCGAGCGTATTCTGGTAAAACGTCATCAGATCGCCCAGCGTGCTGCCCGCCCCGACTGTGAACGAACCCTGCCGAAGCTCCGACGATGAAATGCCCTTCTTCCCGTCCAGCGTATAGGTATCGCCCACCGCAAACAGCGGCGTCCCGCTCGCATCGGTCCCCGCGACATTCGTCAGCAGCGTTGCCTGCGTCGGCGCCGCCGCGCCGCCCACCGTCGTCAGCAACTGCGTCGTCAGGACGCTGGCGCCCCCTGCCACCAGACCGCCGGTGTTCAGATTGCCCTGCAGCCCCACGGTTGTTGTCGCTTCCGCCGTCGTCAGCGAGCCTCGCGGTATCGTGATGCTCCCAAGCTGCCCATTGATAACATTGAAATTCCCATCAACCCCAAAACCCTGCACAAACTCGCCGCTCCCCGTCACCAGTTGGTCCGTCGCATTCAGCGAGAAACTCCCGTCGCGCGTGAATTTCTGCTCGTTGGACTTCACAATGAAATAGCCTTCCCCGTCGATCGCCAGGTCCGTCGGCCTGCCCGTGCTCTCGATCGACCCCGGCGTCAGGTTCCGGTCCAGCCCCGCCACCACCGCCCCCAGACCGCGCTGGCTTGGGTTCGTCCCGCCAAAGTCCGCCGTCGGCTGCGTTCCCCCGGAGTCCGTCACGTAAAACTGCGGCTTGAACAGCACCCGCGTACCCTTGAACGCAACCGTATTCACGTTGGCAATATTGTTGCCGACAACGTTCAGCTTCACCTGGTTCACATTCAGGCCCGAAAGACCCGCGAACAGTGCATTCGACAAAGCCATACGTTCCGTCCAATCTGCCTGCTCAGCCACGCGCCCCCACTCTGATCCTCCGCTCCGTCTCGCCCCCTATTTCACCGACCCCGTCGTGGCTGTCGTCGGCGCTGGCGCTATCGCCGTCACCCGATCCATCCGCAATGTGTTGCCGTTGTCCAGTTCCAAATACACCTGGTTGTCCTGCACGCGCACCGAGGTTACCAGCCCGGTCGTCTGCTCGTCCTGAGCGTCCAGACCCGCCACCATCTTCCCGATCAACTGCCCCGACGACCCGATCTGGTTCTGCAGCGACAGCCCCTTGAGCATCTCCTGCATCGTCGTCGATGACTGCAACTGCCCGATCTGGCTCATCTGCGCAAGCAACTCCTGGTTCTTCGCCGGCTCCATCGGATCCTGGTGCTGCAACTGCGTCACCATGAGTTTGATGAAGTCGTCCGTCTTAAGCTCCATCTTCTTGCTGCGGAGTTGCGAAGCCGACTGCGAGCTCACAGGCAGAGTAATCATGCTCTTTCCTTCGACCCGTCCAACTCCCGCAGATTAAAAATCCGACTCGGCAATCTGGCCACGCGCCATCCCTGCGCCCCGGCACGCCAAACATGCGCTTTTCCTATCCCGTCACGTCCAACGCATCGCGCCCGCCTCGCAACCGCCGCCACATCCGCTGCAGCATCTCCCGACGCTGCTGCTCCTGCTGCGACGCCTGATCCTGCGGCTGCCCTCGCTCACCCTCTTCGCGCGTGCTACCGCCAGACTTCTCTCGCGATAACTGTTCCACCTGCAACTTGTCCACACTGATCCCCTGAACCTCCAGCGACTGCTTCAGTTGATGCAGGCTGTGGCTCAACAGCCGCGTCGCATCATCGTTCGAGGTCTCAAACGACGCAGTCACCACCCCGTCCTGAATCTGCACAGTAACCTGCAACGCCCCCAGTTCAGGCGGATTCAGCCGGATCCGCATGCTCCCCCCGCTTGGCAAAAGGTGTGTCCGTATCCCCGCAATAATCTCCGAATGATTGGCCTCGGCAAACGGCACTTCCGCCGACGCCACCGTCAGCGCCACCGTCGACGCACCCGTCGGATTCGCCACCGTCTCCACCCGAGGCCCAGGCGGCATCGCCAACTCCTGCCCCGACGGCAATTGCTCCTCAATACGGAACTGTCCCTGCGTCGGACTCGCCGCTTCCGGCTTCTCCACAACCTCGCTATTGACCATCACGTCCGCACCCCCACGGCCCGCCATCGACTGCCCTTCACTCTGATGCTCCCCCCACTGCTTGCCAGGATTCTTCCCTTCAGACTCCACCACCACAGCCTCCCCCGAACCAAGCCCCACCGGGTCTGCCTGTCCATCCCCATGCTCACCACCCGCCGCATCCTGCCCCCGCGCCTGTACGCTCCCGTTCTGCATCACCACCGGTACCGCGGCCTGCTCCCCAACCACCGCGGCCTCTGCCGATCTCGCCCCCTCATCCGCCGACACCCCTTCTTCACCTTCCTCCGCGTTCTCTGCTGTCTCAGACTCCTCCAGACTGTCCGGATCGCCCACGGCCTGCCCCACTTCGACCCCCTTCGCTTCGCCCTGAAATAAACCACTGTCCTTGGCGCTTCCCTCGACGGCCTCCGCAACCACCGCCTGCACTTGCGCCTCGCGGTCGCCCTCATCCGCCCCCGGCGCTCCGTTGGCCGCCTGCGCCTCGAGGTTCTCCGTGTTACACCCGACGCCAGCACCGTTCGCCGCCGCCGCACCAGCCTCTGCGCCCTTCGACGTTTCCGCCTTTCGCTCTCGCCCACCACCCCCCGCTTTGCGCACGCCACCCTTCTCCGCAGCTGCCCCTTTGGCCTCCTCAACCGGCTTGGCCTGCTCCTGCCCCGAGTCAACACCCTGCGCATCAGCCTTCACCTTCGGCTTCGCGCGCGACAGCACATCCTCAAAGCTCGTCTCGCTCCCCTCCGAGCCACCACTCCGGACGCTCACAGTGACGGCCACCTTCGCCGACGGGGTCGCTGCTTGAACATTCGCCATATTCATTCCTTTGTCGAAGCCTGCGCCGGCCTCATTTTCTCCATCAGCTTCTTCAACCGCTCCGTCTCCTCGGCACTCTTGAACTCCTTCGTGATCTTCGCGATCGCACGCGGCTCCATCGCCTGCAAATACTTTACTGCCGTCGGATCATCCATCCCCATGAATACCGCCTTTGCCTGCTTCGCCGGCAAGCTCTGGTACAACACCAATGTATCCTGGAAACCCTTGTCCGCCGCCAATCGCTGCGACTCCTGCTCCTGCGCCGCCAGCTTTTTTCGTTGCTCCTCCAACCCGGCTTTCTCACCATCCAGCTTCTGCTGCGCCAACTCCACCTGCCGCTGCAGATCCAGCAACCCCCGCTGCGCCCGCTCGAGCTGCACCATCTGCGAGTCGAATGACTGGCGGATATACTCCAATTGTTCCGCCGGCGGCTTCCCCGCATATTTCGCCAACAACTCCTCGAGCTTTATCACCGGCCGTGTCGTCGCCGTGTTCTCCGACAGTTGCACGGTCGGCTGCGTCGTCGGCGGAAACAGCACCGCCTTAATCGCCTCGATTTTCTGCCGATCCAGCCGGCCCTCCTGACGCAGCCATCCCACCGCGCCCGCCACCGCCAGAAAATTCACCGCCAGCGTCAGTACCAGAACGTTCCATAGTTTCTTCATGCCTCATCCCCGCCTTCCCGCATTGCCTCCGCCGCCAGCTCCTGATAACTGAGTTGCATCCCGATCTCGTCCATCGCCTCCATCTCTTTCTTGTTCATCGCCTCCTGCCACCGCTGGAAATACCGTTCCCGCAGCTTCTCCATCACCTTCCGCTGCTTCGCCGCCTCCCCCAATGCCTTCCGGCTCTCGTCCAGATCCCGCTGCAACAGCGCCATCCTCTGAACGACCGTCATGGCCTTCCGCTGCGTCGCCGCAACAAACCGCCGATGCGCCGCCAGGTAGCTCATATCCAGCTTCCCGATCAGCCTGCCGCCGCGCAGCTCCCCCGTCGCCTCCTGCACGCTCTGGTCCAGTCGCCGCAGCTCACCCTGCAACTGGTTCAACTGGCCCTGAATCACCGCAACCTGCCGCTGGCGATCCCGCTCGATGTTCTTGCGGTGCCGCAACACGCCCTCAAGTTGAAACCGAAACGCCGACATCCGTGTCTCTTTACCTCATCTCGGGTGCCGCTGGCTCCTGGTCTGCCAGTGCTCCGTCTGTTTTCACCACAGCGTACTACTATCGACCTCATCACCTCGCCGCCACCCGCCCCGCCGACTTCGCCGCCTGCGCGCGCAGCGACTTGTCCATCTGTTCTATCCACGCCACCAGCTCCATCAACTGCTTCTTCGACTGCTCCAGGGTCGCCGGATTCGTCGGTTTTTGCTGCAGAAACTGCATAATCCGCGGCCTCGACTGCACCGCCAAGTCAAACTCCCCATTCGTCCCAGGCACATACGCTCCGATGTTCACCAAGTCCTCAATGTCCTGGTAAATCGCCATCAGCCCCAACACCCGCTTCGCCGCTTCCAACTGATCGCTCTCAACGACATCCCCACGCACACGGCTTATGCTCTGCAACACGTCCACCGCCGGGAAATGTCCCCGATTCGCAAGCGCCCGGCTCAGCCAGACGTGACCGTCAACAATCCCCTTCACCGCATCCGCGATCGGCTCGTTGAAATCATCCGCCTCGACCAACACCGAGTAAAAACCCGTAATCGATCCCCGCTCCGTCTTCCCAGCACGTTCCAATATCTCCGGCAACAACGCAAACACGCTCGGCGGAAATCCCTTCGTCGCTGGCGGCTCCCTCGCCGCTAAACCAATCTGCCGCTGCGCGTGACACATCCGCGTCAGCGAGTCCACCAAGAACAGAACGTTCTTCCCCTGCTCCCGGAAGTACTCGCACACCGTCGCTGCCGTCCGCACCGCCCGCACACGCAACAGCGGGGGGTCGTCGCTCGTGCTTACAATCAGCACGCACCGCTTCAACCCCTCCGCACCCAACGCATTCGCTAGAAAATCCTGAACCTCGCGCCCACGCTCCCCCACCAGTGCAATCACCGACACATCCGCACTGCTGTACCGCGCAATCTGCGCAATCAACATGCTCTTGCCAACCCCAGGCCCCGAAAATATCCCCATCCGCTGCCCCATCCCACAGGTATGCAGCGCATCAATCGCTCGGATGCTCGTCACAATCGGCTCATCAATGCCCCGCCTTGTCAGCGGCGCCGCCCCACGCCCGTCAATCCGCCGCGGCTCGCACAACAACAGCCGACCCTTCCCGTCAATCGGCTCCCCATACCCGTTCAGCACCCGACCCAACAACGCATCCGAGCACCACATCTGCGGCGCCGTCCTCAGGTTCTCCACCCGATCCGTCCTCGCCACACCCCGCGGCGGCGACAACGCCATCAGCAGCGTATGCTCCGCCCGAAACCCAATCACCTCGGCCAACGACGTCTGCCCACCCAAGCTCTTGATCCGGCACAACGCACCCAGCGGCAGCGGCAAACCCGCCGCCTCAATCGTCAGCCCGCTGATCGCCTCCACCTGCCCCACCACACCATAAGGCATGCTCGTCCGCACCGACTCGATC
Source organism: Planctomycetota bacterium (assembly GCA_026693085.1). Lineage (GTDB taxonomy): Bacteria > Planctomycetota > Phycisphaerae > Tepidisphaerales > Tepidisphaeraceae > JAPLNB01. Next base: position 33,702 of record JAPLNB010000384.1, read on the forward strand.
TGCCCCGACAAAACGCTCATGACCCCTCCTTCGCCGCCGGCAACAGGTCCCCAACGATCCGCCGCAACTGCTCGTCCAAATCTCCATCCACCTGCCCATGGGCCGTAAACACCCGGCATCCCCCGGGCGCAAGCGCCCCATCCTCGATCAGCTCAACGTGCTCCATCTTTGGCCAATCCCTCCTCAGCCGCGGCAACGCCTCCGCCAACGCCGCCTTCTGCGATGGATGGATGGCAATCCGAACGTCCGACTCATGCCCCACCAGCTTCATCGCTTCCGCTACATTCGCAACCGCCGCTTGCGCATCCAACACCCCCAGCCGCTTCGTCACCCGCTCCGCAATCGCCACCGCGAGCCGCAAAACGTCATTCAGGGCCGCCGCTTCCAGTTCCAGCCGCGATGCATTCACCTGCTCCGCCGCCTCCGTCAACGCCCCAACCAATCCGTTCAACTCGGCCCGCCGTTCCTCCAGCCCCTGCTCCCGACCGGCCGAAAACCCCTCTTTCCGACCCGCCGTCAGACCCTCCTCTTGTCCCTGCACATACCCCGCCGTCCGCGCCTGACTCTTCAGCTCCTCCCCAGCCGCCTGCGCCGCCGCCAAGAACCGTTCCGCCTCCCGCCTCGCCTGCCCAAGCAACGCCACCGCCTGCCTCTCGACATCTTTCATCGAAAAAGGCGAAACCGCCGCCGGCATGTTCGCAGATTTGATCAGGCCCATAACAATGCAATCGAAAATCGAAACCCAAAAGCCTTACACCACCATTTCCTTCTCGCCGCCCCGCCCCGCAATAATGATCTCCCCCGCATCCTCCAGCCGCCGAACCACGTCCACAATTTTCTGCTGCGCACCCTCCACGTCGCTGATCCGCACCGGGCCCATGTACTGCATATCTTCCTGGATCAACTGTGCCGCTCGCTCCGACATGTTCTTGAAGATTTTCTGCCTCAACTCCTCGCTCGCCGTCTTCAACGCCAGCGCCAGCTCCTCGTTGTCCACTTCCTTCAACACCGACTGAATGCCCTTGTCGTTCACCAGCAGGATATCCTCGAACACGAACATCAACCGCCGGATCTGCTCCACCAAATCCGGATCCTCCGCCTCCAGACCCTCCATGATCCCCTTCTCCGTCGACCGATCCGCCAGGTTCAAAATCTCCGCAACCGTATCGATGCCACCCGCCTTCTCGAACGTCTGGCTAACGATATCGCTCAGCCGGTGCTCCAACCCCTGCTCCACCTCCTTGATCACCTCCGGATTCGTCTGCTCCATGTTCGCCACACGCTTCACCACCTCGATTTGCTTCTGGCTCGGCAAACCGACCAGGATCTCGCTCGCCTTCTGCGCCGGTAGATGCGCCAAGATCAACGCGATCGTCTGCGGATGCTCGTCCTGGATGAACGTCAGGAGGTTCTCGCTCTCCGCCCTCTGCAAGAACGAGAATGGCGTTGTCTGCACCTGCTGCGTCACCTGATGAATCGCTCGCTTCGCGTCCTCCTCGCTCAGCGACTTCTTCAGCAGCGACTTCGCATATTCCAACCCCCCCTCCGCAATGTACGAGTTCGCCAACGCCAACTGGTAGAACTCCTGGAAGACCTCTTTCCGCGACGAGTTCGCAACCTCACCCATCGACGCAATCTCACGACTCACTTCCTCCACCGCCTCCGGAGGAAGACGCTTCAGGATCTCGGCCGCTTTCTCCTGACCCAATGAGATCAGAAGCACCGCCGCCTTGCGAACTCCAGCCAATTCAGTTGCCATACATTGCCCTGTTCATCACAAATCTCACGCCCGGTTCATCCACCGCTTCACCATCATTGCCGCCGCCTCAGGGTTTTCACCCACCAGGTCCGACACCTGCGCCATCACCTGCTGCGATCGCACCGACTCGTCGTCCAGCTCTACGCCCTCCAGAACCGGGTTGTTCTCGCTCACCTCGCCTACCATCTCCTCGCCCTCCCCCAGTTGCCGCGGAGCCTTAATCGCCGCCGCCGCCGCCGCCGCCGTCACCACCCGCGGCACCGACTTCTTCACCATCATCGACACCATGAACAGACTCGCCAACGCCAACACGCCCAGCGTTATCTCCTTCATGTGATCCGTCGCCAACAACGCGATCGATGTCCCCGCCGCCTGCGGAATCGCCATCGCCAGCGGCGCCAGGTCCGTAAACGAATCCACATACACCGCATCATCGCTCGCCAACGCCAACCTCGTCTTCAAACCCACTTTCAGCTTCGCCACCTCACCAGCAATGAACTTGTCCAGCGTCGCCTGGTCCGGCTCCTTTTCGCTGCCCCCCATTTTCTTCAGCACCTGCACGAAATGGCTGCGCGGAACGAGCATCGACGCCGACGTGATCTCCACGTCCCCAGGCGGCTTGATCACGCGCAATTCCCCGATCCCATAGTCCACCTTCATCTCCGTCCGCATTTTCTCGTGGGTCCCGCCGACACTCTCGCTCCCAACAGCCGCCCCACCCATCCCCAATTGCCCATTCGTCACCATCCCCGGATCGCCACCCGAGGTCGCAGCCCCGTTGTTCTCCTCATTCTGTGTCTCTTCACTCACCACCAACTGCACCTTGTTCGTCGGATCCACGGTCTTCTTCGTCGTCTCTGTCCGATCCAGGTTCGGCTTCACACTCACATCCACCCGCACCCCCTCGATATAGGAAAACAGCCACATCAGCCGCTCCCGAAGGTACTGCTCGTTGTTCCGCACCATCGCCAGTCGCGCATCCGGATCGATCCCCCCCAGCTCATCGCTGCCTCGCGGCGTGTACGACGCCTCATCCACAATCACCTTCACCTGCTCCCGCTTCAGGCTCGCCGCCCCAGCCACCAGGTCTGCCGCCGCCGTCACCAGCTTCTGGTCCGGCACCACCCTCGATTTCATGTTCAGATGCACCGTCGCCGACGCATCCGTCCGCCCAAACCCCCGCTCCTTGCTTGGATTGATGAACACATCCGCGTTCCGAACCCGCGGGAAACGCCGGAGCACCTGCGATAGCGTATCCTGCAACGCAATGTTGTAGAGGGTCGCTTGCTGCAGGTTGCTCGAAAACGGATTCCCCTTCGCGATCATCTCCGCAAACGCGCTCTTCGTCTCCCGCGGCAGGTCTTGCGCCAGCATCGCCATCGCTTCGTACTTCCGATCCGTCGGAACCTCGATGCGGTCACCCACCACACGATACTTGATCCCGCTCGATGCCAGATGCTTCTGGATCTCCCCGATGTCGTCGCTGCTCATCGACTGGCTCAGCAGCGGCTCCATCTCCGCCTTCCCCGCAAAACTGGTCCATCCGTACAGTGTCATCACGATGATCGCCACCAGCGCCCCCGCCAGCATCTTCTGAGTGGCATTCAGCGTCTTGAACTGCTCCTGCAATCGCACAATCTGGTTCTTCAAAAAGTCCATGGCCACGCCTTCCTTGGCTCTTCAGCCCTGGCGCCGACAGGCACCGGCCCGGTCCCCGGGCCTTCATCTGCGTCTGCCGGCGATGCAGGGTGTGCTTCAGCACACCATCCTGCTAAACCTGAATCGACTTGATCTCCTCGTACGCATCCATCAACTTCGCCCGGATCGCCAACAACATTTTAAACGCAAGGTCCGACTTCTCCATCGCGGTCATCACCGCGCTCACGTTGTCCGTCCGACCCGTCGCCAGGTCCTCCACCGCCTTGCTCGCATCCTGCTGCAGGCGTGAGACCTCATCAATACTCTTCTTCAATACATCCGAGAAACTCGATCCGCCCGAACTCCCAACCTCCGCGCCACCACCCACGCTCCCGCTCACGCCCCCACCACCCACCTTCCCCAAACTCGTCAGGTTGTTCGTCGTATTAATCATGCCCGGTCCACCATAAACCACTGATAACTAACAACTGCCAATCCACAACTCCTCACGCCAGCAGCCGCAACGACCCGTTTATCATCGCCTTCGTCACTTCCATCACCGTCACGTTCGCCTCATACGCCCGCGACGCCTCCAACGCATTCACATACTCGATCGCCATGTCCACGTTGGGATAGCTCACATACCCTTGCTTGTCCGCATCCGGATGGCTCGGATCATGCACCTTTCTGAACGGCGACATGTCCGCCTCCACATTCGCCACATGCACTCCCGCCTTCCCAGGTTCACCCGCCTGCCCCGGCGCAAACACCGCAAACCGCCTCCGGTAGGGCACCGCCTCCCCTCGAATATTCCGCGTGGTGTTCATGTTCGCCACATTCGCCGCAATCGTGTCCAGCCGGGTCCGCTGCGCCTGCAACGCACTACTGCTAATGTCCAACGTTTCAAACATATCCGTCCTCATGCCACCACTGGCAACTAACAACTCACAACTACCCTACCCGTTCCTTCAACGCCATTTCCATGGTCATGTACTGCTTCCTCAGCAACTCGATCGCCAGGTTGTGCATCATCGCGTTCTTCGCAAGGTCCGACACCAACCGCTCCATCGACCTGTTGTTGCCATCATGGAACAAAATGCCCCGCTCCGGGTTCGCAACCTCCCTGCCGACATCCTCAAACCGCCTCCACTCATCCCCCGCGCTCCGCTTCCCCAATCGCTCCCGCAACATCTCCTGAAACCGTTCAATCGACAAATCCTTCTGCCTGAACCCGGGCGTATCAACGTTGGCAATGTCCTCCGCGATCAGCTTATGCCTCGCCGCCGCAAACTGCACCACCTGCTCCAGCAGCGGCGTATTGCTTCCGTTTACCATCCGGTCCACAAACATCGTTCCCTGCCTATCTCAAACGCCGTGCCGCGGCCTCTCACCGCCGACGGTCCGATATTCCTTCCGCCACCACACCGTCCAACCGCTCTCCACCACTTCACCATCCGCGACACCACCCCACCTCATCCGGCAATTCCTGCGCCACCGCGCAACCTATACGCTCACCGCCGCCACCTCCTCTTCCTCTCGCCACTTTTTCAATTTCATCCCGAGCGTCCTCACTCCTATCCCCAACGCCGTGGCTGTCTTGATCCGATGCCCCTTGAACTTCTCCAGCGTGCTCATGATTACCTGCTTCTCGATCATCGCCAAGGGATGACCCGCCAAATCCCCCGCCGCCGCCGCCGGCGACATCGTCCCTCGCAGCCAAGGCTCAATCGTCGCCGACCGAATCACCCCAGGCTCGCGCTCCAAGACACACGCCCGCTCAATAATATTCTGCAACTCCCGCACATTCCCGGGCCAGCCATACCTCTGCATCACCCGAACTGCGTCGCTCTCGATATGCCGGAACACCGACTTGTCTCGCTTGGCAATCTGATGCAAAAAATGCCGGCTCAATTCCGGAATATCCTCCAGGCGCTGACTCAACGCCGGCAACTCGATCGGCACCACGTTCAACCGGTAATACAAATCCTGCCTGAATTTCCCCTCCCCCACCGCCGCTACCAGATTCCGGTTGGTCGTCGCCACCACCCGCACATCCACCTGCTGCGTCAGGCTGCTCCCCACCCGCTCAAATTGGCTTTCCTGCAACACCCGCAACAGCTTCGCCTGCAATCCCGTCGGTATCTCGCTGACCTCATCCAAGAGCAACGTACCCCCGTCCGCCAGCTCAAACCGCCCTCGCCTCATCCGGTCCGCACCGGTAAACGCTCCCTTCTCATGCCCAAACAGCTCCGACTCCAATAGATTTTCCGACAACGCCGCACAATTCACCGCCAGCATCGGCCGCTCCGACCGCTCCGATTGCGCATGCAACAGCCTCGCCACAACCTCTTTCCCCGTCCCGCTCGCACCCGTGACCAGCACCGTCACGTTGCTCTTCGCCACCAGTTCGATCTTCTCCTTCACCTCGGTCATCACCACGCTGCTCCCCACCATCGGCCGCGGACCGTTCATCTCCGCCATCGTCCTCAACGCCTGGTTCTCCCGGATCAGCCGATTATGTTCCAGCGTCCGCTCCACCAACAGCCTGATCTCATCCCCGTCGAATGGTTTCTGTATGTAGTCATACGCCCCCATCTTCATCGCTTCCACCGCCGTGTTCACCGTGGCAAACGCCGTCATCACCACCACCGGCATCTCCGCCCGCAGGCGCTTCGCCTCACCCAATAACTCAAGCCCCGTCATCTTCGGCATCTTCAAGTCGGTGATCATGAGATCAAAACGCGTGGTCCCCAGCCGCGTCACCGCCACCGGCCCATCATTCGCCGCCACAACCTCATGCCCGGCCCTCGCCAACGTCGCCGCCAGCGAATCCCGCATCATCTCCTGGTCATCCACGATCAGTATTCGCGCCATACGCACTCCGTTACTCGTATCGTGTGCTTCAGCACACGGTCCATCTACACCCGTATCTCAAACCGCGCCCCGCCGTCCGCTCGATTGCTCGCGCTGATCGCGCCATCATGCGCCTCCACGATCCGATGCACGATGGCCAATCCCAATCCCGTCCCGGTATCCTTCGTCGTAAAGAACGGGTTGAAAATCCGATCCATGATCTCCGTCGGGATCCCCGGACCATCATCCTCCACCACCAGGTAAAACTGGCTCACCTCCAACCCCGCCTTGCCCTCCCCATACTCCACCTCCACCGTACCCCCCTCCCCAACCGCTTCCACCGAATTCAACACCACGTTCAACACCGCCTGACCCATCAGCAGCCGATCGATCCTCACCTTCATCGCCCGCGGCCCCCTCACCACCACATCCACTCGCTTTGCCTGCACCGCCGACGCCCCAAAACCCAACGCCTCTTCAACCACCTCCGCCAAATCCGCCTCCCCAACATTCGCCCGAATCTCCCGTGTAAACTGCATCACCTGGCTCACCAGCCCCTCCAGACGCTTCACTCCACCCAGAATCTTCTCCACCACCGCCAACGACCCCGGCCGATCCGACACGTCCTTCGCCAACAACGACGCATAAAGCTGAATTCCCCCCAACGGGTTCCGAATCTCATGCGCCAACCCCGCCGCCATCTCCCCCAACGCTGCCAGACGGTTCTTCCGCTCCAACAGCCGGGTCTTCTCGCTCAATTCCCCACGCAGCGATTGCACCGTCTGCTCCAACCGCTCATGCGACGCTTCCAGCTTCTCCGTGATCTCGCTGTACGCCATGATAATGCGACCCAGCTCCTCAAGCCGCCGCCCAGCATCCACCGGACTGTTCGCCACCGCTACACTCATAGGCCATCCTTGGCTCCACCAACTAACAACTACCTCTGAACATCCATATTCGACGGTCTCGATCCATACGCTGCCGCCGCATAGCTCCGATTCACCTGCCGCGACGACGTCGCCTGCTTGATCTGCTGCCCAAGTTCCACCTTTCTCTGCTGCAGCACCAACGCATCATTCCGGTCCGCTGCCGTAATCTGCTCCAGCAGCATCCGCGTCTCCACCATCATCTGCTCCGCCCGCTCCCGGCTGCCACCATCCAACCTCCCCAAATACTCCCGCCACTGCCTCTTCACAGGTGACAGTACACGCTCCAACTCCCCAATCTGCTCCAGCACTTCCTGCCTTTTCTGCAACACCGCCAACAACGCCTCCGTCTCGCTTCGTTGAACATGCTCATGTTGCGCCGCTGCCAGCTTCGAAAGCTTCCGGTAGCATTCCACCTGCTGACCCAGCGTCAAAATGATCGAATCACTTGCCATCCGCATTCCCATTCGAAAACAAGAATCGAAAATCAAAAAATCCCATCACTTCCACATCCCCGACTCTCCTGCCCACTTCAACCGCTGCTCCCAGTACGGCCGGCTCATCCCCACCACATTCTCCGAGAACGCCTCCGCAGGCATCCGCCTCAGCATCCACATCGCCCGCTCATTCGCCGCCTTCGCCTCTTCGGGCTTTCCCATCGCCACGTTCGCATTCACAATCTGCACATACGCCCCCAGCGACAACACATCATCCTGATACCGAAACGCGGCATCCCCATATAACTTGATCGCCTCCACATAATCCCCCATGTCATACGTGCAATCCGCCTGACAAAAACAACTCAATTTCAGATACAGCCGGTCCATCTCCTTCACCGGAGCATTCGCCCGGTAGTAATCGATCACGCGCCGGTACAATCCCTTCCCCCGGTTCAACCTCTCCACCCGCGCCAGCGTCGCCTCCACCAAATCGATCACCGGCTTGCTTGCCGCCGTCGACTTCGCCGCACCTATCCGATCATCCAAAATCACCGCGCTCGACCGGTAGCTGCTCGCCATCAAAAACAACAACTGCCCCATCCGCTGATCGTTCGGATACCGCTGCGTCAACTCCTCCAGCCGAGAAATCGCCTGCTCATACCGCCCCGTCCTGTAATACAAATTCGCCAACTCCCACAACGACTCCCGAAACTCCTCCGCCTCAGGCGTGATCTGAGGATTGTCCTCCACCGCAGCCTTCAACACCTCTTCCGCCCTCCTGTAAAAATCAGGCCCCTTCGCAATATACGCCCGCGCCAGCGGAACCCCCGACTTCGACGCCGCAAGACTCCTCGAATAACGGTTCTGATTCTTCCGATACGCCTCGATCGCCTTGTCAAACAAACCCGCCGCCTGATACGACTGCCCCAGCTTAAACAACGCCGCCGGAGTCTGCGGATCCTCCGGCCGCTCCTTCACAAACCTCTCCAACGCTCCTATCACCCGCGGCAATTCCCCAGCTCGCTCATACAACTCGATCGCCTTCCACAAGCCCGCCCCATGCCCCTTGTCATCCGTCACCGTCAACGCCGCCGACACCGCCACATACGCGTCCCCCGCCTTCGTCCGGCAATCCCGAACCTGTTGCTCCCGCCGCCCCTTCTCCCCTGCCGCCAGCTCGACCATCCCGCCCTCCAACTGCTCCGCTCGCTTCTCATACACCCGCCCAAGCCTCTCAAAAAACTCCGCCCCAGGCTTGGCCTGCAACTCCTGTTCATACGCCAACCCCTCCAACGCCCCCATGTAGTTGGCATGCCCCACCAGCAACTGCATCCCCTCCTGCAACCCCAACACCACCTCCCCCTTCAACCTCGGCCCCAACCCCGGCCTCTCCACAACATACTTCGCCACGCTCTGAAGATCGCTCAACCCCGCCTCATCATCCCCCTGCGCAATCCGGCATATCCCCCGGTTCAGCTTCGCCGCCGGAGCCACCCGCGAATCCAGATGGCTCTGCATCACCGCGGCATAAAACGAGTTCGCCCCCGCAAAATCCTTCTGCTCCTGCCTGATCCTCCCCAACCCATACGCCGCATCCGCGTCCAACGGATGCTGCACACGCAACAGATCCCTGGCCACTCGCAACAACCGCTCCGCTTCCACTAAATCCCCCAGCTTCCACTCGCAATACCCCATCCAATACGTGAACTCGCCCCTCTCCAATCCCTCCCCAACATCCAGCTTCACCGCCTCCGCCAACAAAGCCTTCGCCTCTTTGAACGCCCCGCGATCCACCCATATGTGCGCCTTCTCACCCATCGCCCACGCACGCTCGGCGTCGCTTAATTCCTTCTGCGCCAAATATTGCTCGATCGATTTCTCACCGGGCTCCCGATCCTCCTCCCCCAACTGCAGCTCGATCACCTTCCGCTTCACTTTCATCGCGCACCCCGGATCAAGCTCCGCCGCCCTCTGGTAATGCCATATCGCCTCCCCCACCCGCCCCAACGCCTCATAACTCTCCCCCAGCCGTCCATGAATCGCCCCGTTCCCCGCGATCCCCAACGCCATCCCACGCTGTGTCTGCTCAATAATCCGCTGATGATTCGCCGGGATATTCAACCGCCTCTGCCGCTGCGCCATCTGCAACGCCTCTCCCAGCAGCACCCGCATCCCCCCCTCCATCTCCGGCTTCAGTTTCCCCCCATTCAGCATCCCATTCAACTGCTCGATCGACGCTTCCGCACGATCCTGCTTCAACAACTGCCGCACCACCTCCACCCGCTGCAACACCGTCAGCGCAGCCTTCGGCTTCGCCAACAACCACCCCGCATACCCAAATAAGAAAAGTGAAAACAACAGCAACGGCAACTGCCACAGTTGCGCCAGCCGTCTTGTCATTCGCACGGACCCCATGGCTTCCTTGCCAGCACAGGCGCCAGCCGATCCTCCAGATCAGCCGCTCATTCGGGCAATCCTTCACCCGAACGAACCTATTCGCAGCCAGTTCTCCCAGACGAACACCGCCCGGAGACCCCTGCGAATGTCCCATACTACAGATGAGTTTACCCTCCATCCCACCAAACGCAAGCCATAACTACCCCGTGAAATCCATCTCACCCCAGGGCAATTGGGTTGGTAGTGCGGCCTTTAGCCCAATACCGTTCAACGGAGGATGACGACCGAATCTCGAAATGGGCGCGTGGGCTGAGGGCATTGGCGGTGCTGAGGCCGCTTCTTATACCACTGGCTTTGCTGTCGTTTGATGACGCGGGGGTTGATGCGGTTGCGCC